>CALDSV010000063.1 GCA_937924475.1 uncultured bacterium | reverse complement strand
AATGCAAAGGGGATAACTTTTAATTAAAATTCTAAATTCTAAATTAAAACATCTTCTAAGATGGATTATCTCACTAACTATCTTGTGTAAGTTTTGATCTTTTATTGATTTTAGTATTGGCAATTCTGACGAAGCTACTTTTTTATTATATCTTCCCATTCTGAGATCTTTTTATCTGCGAAAAGAATCTGCTAAAAGATCTTCAAGAATTTTTAAGAGAAAGACAGAGACAAAGTTCCTTTTATTCTTTTTTTGTAAAATATTTACAATGTGGCTATACTTTTATGGTAAACAAATTCGGGGGTCTGAAAACTATGATTTTGTTTCCATTTAGGTTTAGGAAAATGAAGCTTGTTTTTCATTTATATATTTTCTAAAATAAAAAAGACAAAACTTCTTGCATTAGCATTTTTAAGGTATCTCGGTATTCTGCTTCTTTGTTTTACTCTTTACAAAGAAAATATGTACCACCACCTCCAAAGACAAGTACGGAGTTTTTGATACATTTTATCCAATCGGTTCGGACTTGTAACTGTTACATAAGCCATGGATAGTAATATTTCGGTTTGCTTTTTTACCTCCATGGGTAATGTTATATTTTAATGTTATATTTTATTCTATTAACTTTATCCAATGAGTCTTACTCAATTATATTACTAAAAGAGATAATGTAGTTTATTTGGTATTGCTCTTATTTCTTCATCATGAAAAGCAGATAGTTTTATAGGAATAAGTGTTATCTCGAAGGTTTTACTATCTTGAAGTAATATTTTAAATCGTGGAGTTTTAGAGTAATTTAAATATGAAAGATCAAGAAAATCTTTTTAGCGAGATATTCTATACAGGTATAATATAAAGATAAGTAAAACTTTGCTTTTAGGTCCTGTGAACAAAGAAAATTCTTCTTATGTTTCCGAAGAGGATATGAGAAGAGGGGAAGAAGAAGGAGTAATAAAATATATGGAAGTTTAAGGCCCTTTTATATGTAATGCTCTCCAACAAACAAAGAAAAGGGGAAGGCTAGAAAAGTAGCAGGAGCTTTTGTATATCATGTTAGATTTCTGTATGATTGGTATGCCAGAGAGTTATGTGGTAGATTGGAAATTTTTCATAAATATCTCTTAAATTTTTTTTGGTTTAAGTTTTCACCTTTCAAGGATTGCTTGGAAAACTGCGGTATCTTCCTAAGGACTATGGAGAGGCAAAATGTCAGAAATGCCCAGTTACAGTCGTGAAATGAAAGACAAACTAAACTTATTTAGTTTATGTTATACTTAGATATGCATCCTTTTGTAGAATTAGCAAAAAAAACTGTTGAAGAATATGTAAGAAAAGGCAAAATCCCCTCTCCACCTTCTAATATTCCCGAAGAAATGAATAAAAAAGCAGGAGTCTTTGTATCTATTAAAAAAAGAGGTCAATTAAGAGGATGTATTGGCACTTTTCTACCAACTACAGACAACATCTACGAAGAAATCGTAAGAAATGCCATAGCAGCTGCTACACAGGATCCTCGATTTTCTCCTGTTCAAGAGCAGGAAATACCAGAGCTTGAGTTTTCTGTAGACATACTTAGTCCGCCACAACCTGTTAGAGATCTTAATGAACTTGATCCAAAAAAATATGGCGTGATTGTTATGAAAGGTTGGAAAAGGGGTTTACTGCTTCCTGATATAGAAGGCGTTAATACTATTGATGAACAGTTAAAGATAGCCAAACTTAAAGCAGGAATCTCTCCCTTTGATTCTGATGTAGAAATATATAAATTTAAAGTAGAGCGTTATAAGTAATCTTTTCCTGCCAAAGTCTATTCTTTATTTCTTCTATCAAGGGCAGAAGGGTTTTTTTATCTATGGCAGAGATTCCTATAGCATCATATCTTTTACATAATTGAATTACCTCTTGAGGACTAACTTTGTCAATTTTGTTGAATACTATTATTTTTGGTTTTTTATGAAGATTTAATTCTCTTAGAATGTTGTTCACTGATTCAATGTGATTTTCCATTTGAGGATTTGAAATATCCACAAGATGTATTAACAAATCCGCATCTTCCAATTCCTCTAAGGTAGATTTAAAGGCAGATACCAAATCATCGGGAAGGTCTCTTATAAAACCAACAGTATCAGTGATAATCAATTCTTTTTCCTCAGGGAATTTTAATCTTCTTGATGCTGTATCAAGGGTCGCAAACATCTTGTCTTCTACGAAAACATGGCTTCTGGTTAAAGCATTTAAAAGCGTTGATTTGCCAGCATTCGTATATCCAATTATTGATACTATAGGTATTGATAATTCCTTCCTCCTTTTTTTTCTCTGTTGTCTTGCACGATTAAGCTTTTGTAGCTCCTTCTCAAGGTGATGAATTCTTTCCTTTATTCTTCTTCTGTCTATCTCAAGTTTCGTCTCACCAGGACCTCTACCTCCGATTCCTCCAGCAAGACGAGACATGGCAGTTCCTTTTCCAGTAAGCCTTGGAAGAATATATCTTAGTTGAGCGAGTTCTACTTGAACTTTTCCCTCTGTGGAATGAGCTCTTTTTGCAAAAATGTCAAGAATAAGCTGACTTCTATCTATAACCTTTAATTCTGTCATTTCCCCTATTGCTCTAATTTGAGATGGTGTTAGATTTTGATCAAAAACCAAAAGGGTAGCACCTCTGTCCATGGCTTTTATGATTAAATCTTTAAGTTTACCTTCTCCCAGAAGATATTTTGGATTTACTTCCTTTACTTTTTGAATTACTTTATCAATAATTACTAAATCATCGGATTTGGCAAGTTCTTCTAACTCTTCCATATGTTCTTTAAGAACATATTTAGGTGCATTTGAAACACTTATTAAAATAGCTCTTTCTCTTTTGTCAGAAACATCAAATGCTCTTACTCTCTCCATTTCCTCTTCAAGGTTGGTAATAAATTCCTTGAAATTGAATTTTAAGGTAAAAAACTTTGAAGAAATTTGCTCAAACTCTTTATCCTTACCATAAGGAAGGAGATATACTATGAAAATTTGATCTGGAACACCCTTTTCTTGTGTTAAAACAGCAAGAAGATCAAATCTTAGAAGCCTTAGATCAGCAATGTCCTCTCTGTTTGGCATTTCTTTGTGTAAGTGAGTATGAATGTATCTTAAACCTCTTAAAGGTTTTTTCCCAAGAGGGAAACTATTAAGTTCAGGAATAAGAATTGAATTTGCAGTACCAATGATTAGATGAGTTATATTCCCAGCCCTATCCACTAAAACACCTATTTGACGATTAATATCATGGGAGAGACTGCAGAGAGTCTTTGCAAAATCTGAAGTTAAAATTAATTCTGGGGGTTGTCTTTTTCGGTAAAGCTTTTCTAATTGGTTAATAATACTACTTTTTAATCCCGTTAAATTACCGTAAATTTTAGCTATTTTGAATAACCTCTGCTTCTTTTTTTATCTTTTCAGATTTATTGAGAATTTTATCGTACATTTCCTTTCTTTTTGCCTTAAGTTTTTCCCTTATTTCCGGATATTTAGTTGCCAATATCTGGCATGCTAACCACGCAGCATTTTCTGCACCATTTACGGCTACGGTGGCTACAGGTATACCTGGTGGCATTTGAACAGTGGAAAGAAGAGCATCAATACCATTAAGAGAGCCACTGGCAATTGGCACTCCTATTACCGGTAAAGTTGTATGAGAAGCCATAAAACCTGCAAGATGGGCTGCCATGCCGGCTGCTGCAATGATAATTTCTATACCCCTTTGTTCAGCTTCTTCTGCATATTTTTTAGCTCTATCGGGTGTTCTATGGGCTGAGCAAACATCTATCAGAAAAGGAATTTCTAATTCTTTAAAAACTTTTAAGGCTTTTTTCATGACTTCAAAGTCACTGTCACTTCCCATCAATAAAAGCACCTTTCCCATTAAAATCTGCTCCTTTTCCTTGCCATTGCTTCAAGTCTTTCAATTCTCTCTTCAATTGGTGGATGAGTGCTAAGAAGTTTCATAATGGATCTTCCTGATAGTGGATTAACTATGAAGAGATGAGCTGTTCCTGGATTTGCCTCCATACGTATTGCTTGAGAGGCATAGTGAAGCTTTTTTAGAGCATTTGCAAGATAAAGAGGATTCCCGGCAATTTCTGCTCCTTCTTCATCAGCTGCATATTCTCTTGACCTACTTATGGCAAGTTGAATAATCATAGCAATTAAAGGAGCTATTATCATCATAAGGAGAGCTACAATAGGATGTCCACCCTCTTCATCATCATGCCTTCCAAAGATATTTGCCCACATTGCCATCTGAGCAAGATAAGATATGGCACCTGCTATGGTGGCAGCTATGGTGCTAATTAAAATATCTCTATGTTTAATGTGGGCAAGTTCGTGTCCTATAACACCCTCAAGTTCCTCCCTTGACAATATTCTCATTATTCCAGTTGTTACAGCTACAACTCCATGCTTAGGAGACCTTCCAGTGGCAAAGGCATTGGGTTGCTCTGATTCAATAATGTAAACCTTCGGCATTGGTAATCCACTTTTCATAGCAAGCCTTCTTACAATAGAATACAACTCTGGAGCTTCAGCTTCAGTTACTTGTCTTGCTCCATACATTGATAGTACTATTTTATGGCTAAAGAAATAGGCAAAAAAGTTCATTCCTAATGCCATAATAAGTGCAATAGTTGCTCCCTGTTTTCCTCCAATTAATGAGCCTACAAAAATGAAAAATACTGTTAGGAAAACCATTAAAACAAGTGTTTTTAAAGTGTGCATATTTTACACCTCCTGTAAAAGTCTTTAATAAAATATAACATAGAAATAAAAAACCTTACAATTCTTCAAAAAAACTATCTTCATGAAGAGTTGAATTTCGCTACACCTAACGCTAAAATTGTTTATCTTGCCTAAGGGCAGTCTCCTAAAGACCAGAAAAAAATTCATATAGAGGAAAATCTCTTTAGTGTCCTCATCAGTGAAATGATAGCTTAACAAGGAAGTCCAAAAATTTTCCTTAATCTTGCAACCCATCTCCAGGCAAGTTATTTTATCATTTTTTATGTAGCCAGGGAAAAAATAATTCCCTGGCTACATAAAAAAGCTAAATCCTTACTGTTTTTACAAGCTCGTTTAATTTTTCAATTACCCCAGTTAAGCTTTTTATCTCTTTTACTACCGTATCTGTTGTTTCTTTTACTTCCTTAGAAAGCATGGAAGCATGCTCTGCATTTCTTGCCACCTCATCACTGGCAGAGGACTGCTCCTCTGTGGCTGTGGCAATCTGAGTAATCTGGTCTTTGACTTTTTGGGAAAATTCAGCAATTCTTTGTAGTGCTGCTTTTACTTCGTTTAAGCTTTTCAGAGCTTCCGCTACTTCCTTAGAGGTAGCATCCATGCTCTTTATGCTCTCACGTGACTCATTCTGAACTGCTGTTATTCTTTCGGCTATTTCATCAGTAGCTTTAATGGTTCTCTCTGCAAGCTTTCTTACCTCATCAGCAACAACAGCAAAGCCTCTGCCTTGCTCACCTGCCCTTGCAGCCTCTATTGCAGCATTCAAAGCAAGCAGATTTGTCTGATCTGCTATGTCTTTTATGACAGTTACAATATCGCCAATTTCTTCTACTCTGCTATTTAAGACATCAATTGTCTTTTTAAGCTCAACAGTGGAATGATTAGCAGATTGAACTGTTTTCATAGCTTGTTCGCTTAGACCATAGCCTTCTTCAGAGACTTTTTGAGACTCTGTTGCCAGCTCAGAAGCAGTGGAGGCATTCTTTGCAATATCTGTTATGGTCTGGCTCATTTCTTCTGCTGCTGTTGCCATCTGATGTGCTTGAGAGGTTTGTGTGTCTGCTTTTTTCTTTACATTTTCAATTTTTCCTTCCAAAGCTCCAATTACAGAATGAACTGCTGTGATGGTGCTTTTAATCTCCCTAATTAAGCTTTGAGTAAATTCTTCTACTTTTATTAAAGACCTTGCAATAAGACCAATTTCATCTTTACGAGCTCTATATCCTTTGCCAAAGCCTACACGGCTGAAGTCTCCCTTAGCTACTTCTTCAAGCTTTGCTGCCATATCAGGTATTGGAGATAAGGACTTTTGAGTTACAAAAAGGATAAGGAAAGAGACAGCTAAAGCTCCCAATATGTTTACTAAAAACATAAGATTTCTTATCCCTGCTACTTCAGAAGCGATTTCTTCTAAGTAACTGCCTGAACCTATTAACCAACCCCATGCAGGGTAATGAGTATAGGCAACAACTTTCTCTCTGGCAGAAGTCTCCCCAGGGTTTTTCCAGGGATAAATGATCATGCCTTCTTTCTTTTCAATCATTTCTTTTATGAATTCCTTACCTTTTGCATCTTTAGAGTCAATAATGTTTTTACCTTCTAAGGCAGGATGAACAATTAAAGTACCTTTAGCTTTCTCAGAAGTATCTAAAACATAAACATAACCAGTTTTGCCCACTTTCAAGGAACGAATGAAATCTTTAAGAGCTTTTAACTGCTTTGTTACATCAAATCCAATAAAGTAAACTCCTACTATGTTACCAGAACCGTCTTTTACAGGCACATATTTGGTCATGTAATCCTTGCCAAAAAGTGTAGCTTTGCCCACATAGGGCTCACCTCTAAGAAGTAATGGATAAGCTGGGTGATTACGGTCAAGTGTTGTGCCAACTGCGCGAGAGCCATCTTCTTTTTTAAGGGAGGTAGCTATTCTTAGGAAATCATCACCTTTTTTCTCAAAAATAGTTGCTACTGAGCCACCTGTCATAGCAGTAAACCTGTCACATACATCATTATTTGGCTTTATTCCAGGTGCCATGCTTAGGAATATCTTCATAAATTTTTCAGCTGAATCTTTCGCAGATTCATCAAAAACTGCCAACTGTTCCTTAATAAGAGCAACCTCACGTTTAAGTGCTTCAATATTGTAATGCTCTATTTTGGATTTAGTCTGAAAATAAATTACTAAGGCTACTACAGAGTAAACAACTAAGATAGATAAGACTGAAAGAACAAATATTTTTCTGCTAAGACTAAGGTTATTGAAAAAGCTTAAAATTCTCCCCATTTCCCCTCCTAATTTATTGAAGTGTGTTAAAATAAAATTTAGAATAAATATATCATATTTTAAAAAATAATGCAAAAAGATAATTTTTTCTGTGAAATAAAGAAAAAGAGAAAAATTACCAGGAGTAAAGTTATCAGATTTAGTAAAAATGGCTGGAAAGGTATAAAGAGTAAAGCATACAAAACACAATCTGGTAACTGGAGATTTATTGAAAGATTTCCTCTTATTTCAACAGAATCATTAAAATTTGAAGTGAGATATTTTGAAATACCATCGGGAGGCTGTTCTTCTTTAGAATATCATAATCACGGTCACGTAGTTATATGCCTTAAAGGTAAGGGTAAAGTAAGATTAGGAGACCAATTCAAAATCTTGCGATATCTCGATATTGCTTACATTGCTCCGATGGAAATACATCAACTTCTGAATCCTTACAAAGAACCCTTTGGCTTTCTTTGCATTGTTGATTCGGAAAGAGATAAACCCATCGAGATAGAGGACTAAGTATTTTTCCCACAGCATTTTTTGTATTTTTTACCACTTCCACAGGGACAGGGATCATTTCTTCCAATTTTGAATGATTTCTTAGCAGGTTCTTCGTGAGAGTTGCCATCTTTTCTTGTAATCATGGGTTTTTCAATGGATTTTATTTTTGGCTCTTCTCTAACCTGAATTTTAAATAATCTTGTAATTATTTCTGATATAATGCCTCTTGACATTTCTTCAAAAAAAGCAAAAGCCTCTTTTTTGTACTCTACAAGAGGATCTCTCTGGGCATAACCTCTTAAACCAATACCTTCTTTTAAGTGATCAATACCCAGAAGATGGTCTTTCCATTTTGTATCAATCACATGGAGAAAAACCATTTTTTCTATCTCTCTCATCAAAGAAGAGCCAATTTTTTGCTCTTTGTTTTCGTAGGCTTCTTTGAGTTTTTCAAAAATATAAATCTTTATTTCATCTTTTAATTTTCCTTTTAAATCTAAATCTACATCAAATCTTGCCTTCAGGAATTCCCTTAGTTTGTCAATTCCCTCTTCCTCTTGAGAAAAGTAAAAATCTAATATTTCTTCAATCTCAATTTCAAGAAGTTCAAAAACCTTACTTTTTAATGAGTCGCTCTCAAGAACTTCTCGACGGAAAGAGTATATCTCCTTTCTCTGACTGTTCATTACATCATCGTATTTTAGTAAATGTTTTCTAATATCAAAATTGTGAGCTTCCACTCTTTTTTGAGCATTTTCAATGGCTTTTGAAACCATTTTATTTTCAATTGGAGTATCATCATCTATTTTTAAAAACTGCATTAAATTCTGAAGTCTCTCTCCTCCAAATATTCTTAATAATTCATCCTCAAGAGATAAATAAAATCTTGAAGAACCCGGATCTCCTTGTCTTCCTGCTCTACCTCTTAATTGGTTATCAATTCTTCTTGATTCATGCCTCTCTGTTCCAATTATGTGAAGGCCACCTAAAGCAACTACTTTTTCATGTTCTTCTTTGCATATTTCCTTTGCTTTCTGCAGTGCTTTCTGAAATTCCTCTTCAGTGTATTCCTTTCCTGCAAGCATTTGTCTTGCAAGAAATTCAGGATTTCCACCAAGCAGGATGTCTGTTCCTCTTCCTGCCATATTTGTCGCGATGGTAACTGCACCAATTCTTCCAGCTTGGGCAATTATTTCTGCTTCTTTGTCATGATACTTGGCATTTAAAACATAGTGAGGGATTCCCTTTTTCTTCAACATCTTACTTAGTAGCTCAGACTTTTCAATGGAAGTGGTACCCACCAGAACAGGTCTTCCAATTCTGTGACATTCTTCTATCTCCCTGATTATAGCTTCGTATTTTGCCTTTTCTGTCTTGTATACAACGTCGGGATAATCCTCTCTAATCATTGGCTTATTAGTAGGAATTACCACTACTTCAAGATTGTATATTTCAGCAAATTCTGTTGCTTCTGTATCTGCTGTTCCGGTCATGCCAGCAAGTTTTTTATACATTCGGAAATAATTCTGAAATGTAATTGTAGCAAGGGTTTGGTTTTCAGCCTCTATTTTTAAACCCTCTTTTGCCTCAATTGCCTGATGAAGTCCGTCAGACCAGCGCCTTCCTGGAAGTAGCCTTCCTGTAAATTCATCTACAATAACTATCTTGCCATCTTTTACAATATAATCAACATCTTTTTTAAAGAAATAATGAGCTCTTATAGCCTGATTTATGTGATGAACAATTTGAATATTCGAGGGATCATAAATATTGTCTATTCCAAGAAGCCTTTCAGCTTTTTGAGAACCCTGCTCTGTAAGAGCTATACTCTTTAGTTTTTCGTCCATTTTAAAATCTTCATCAGGTTTGAGATATTTAACAATACGGTTTACAGAATAATAAATTTCTGTGGACTCTTCTGAAGGTCCAGAGATTATAAGAGGTGTTCTTGCTTCATCTATAAGTATGCTATCAACTTCATCAACTATGGCATAGTTAAGCTCTCTTTGACATTGTTCATGAAGGCTGTATCGCATGTTGTCTCTTAAATAATCAAAACCAAACTCATTATTGGTGCCATAAGTGATATGGGCTTGGTAAGCTTCCTTTTTTGAACATGGACGAAGTCCATCAAATCTTTTGTCAGATGTTCTGTAGTTTGGGTCATAAAGAAAAGAAGCGTCATGTTGAATTACGCCTACTGACAAACCAAGAAAGTGGTAGATAGGCCCCATCCATTGAACATCTCTGCGGGCAAGATAGTCATTTACTGTGACAACATGAACTCCTTTGTCTTCAAGAGCATTTAAATAGGCAGCAAGAGTGGCCACCAGTGTTTTACCCTCTCCAGTTTTCATCTCTGCAATTTTCCCTTCATGAAGAACAATTCCGCCTACAAGTTGAACATCAAAATGTCTTAGCCCTATAGTTCTCCTTGATGCTTCTCTTACAACAGCAAAAGCCTCAAATAGAAGATCATCAAAAGTTTCACCTTTTACAAGTCTTTCTCTGAATTCTTCTGTTTTTGCCTTTAGTTCTTCATCCGTAAGTTTCGAAATCTCAGGTTCTAATTTGTTAATCTCTTCAACAATTTTGAAATATCTCCTCAGTTCTCTTTCGTTTTTTGTACCAAAAATTTTTTCAAGAATTTTAACCATAAGTGTATGTTAATCCATAAAGAAAGCTTTATTCAAGAAAAATTAAGAAATGGTTACAATGAGATTGCCACGCCTGCCATATGCCAGGCTCGCAATAACGTAAGGGGATGTCATTGCGAGGAGCCTAATCGATGAAGCACTCTTCCAACCCTTTATGTTATGATAAATAAAAAGCCCTTACTGAGAGGAGAAAAAAATGGAGATAATAAAAATAATAAACAAACTTACTGAAAAAATTGGAAGACAAGTTAGCTTAATGGAGGTTTGTGGAACGCATACCCTATCTATTTTTAGGCATGGTATAAGAAGCCTAATACCTTCCAGTATAAAATTGGTTAGCGGTCCTGGTTGTCCTGTATGCGTAACTCCTATAGATGATATTGATAGAATGTTATATGTTGCAAAGCAATCGGATATTATTCTTACAACTTTCGGGGATATGATGAGAGTTCCCGGCAGTAAAGGTTCTCTCTATAATGCAAAAGCCGAGGGTGCGAATATAAAAATGGTCTATTCTCCCTTAGATGCTTTAAAAACTGCAGAGGAAAATAAAGATAAAAAAATAGTATTTTTTGCAGTGGGTTTTGAAACAACAGCTCCATTAATAGCTGCAACAATTTATGAAGCTGAAAGGAAAGGCATACCCAATTTTTTCATCTATTCTGTTCACAAATTAGTTCCTCCAGCCCTTGAAGTTTTAGTTAACACTGAAGAACTACATCTTGATGGTTTTATTCTTCCAGGTCATGTAAGCACAATAATAGGTAGTAAAGTTTATGAATATATTCCTCAAAAATACGGAAAAGCTTGTGTTATAAGTGGTTTTGATGCTGATGATATTTTGCATGCCATAGCTATGCTTTTAAATCAAATTTTAAAAAGAGAACCTAAGGTTGAAATCCAATACAAGGAGGCTGTAAAACCTGAAGGAAATCCGAAGGCATTGGAATTTCTCTATAAATTTTTTGAACCTTGCGACAGTGAATGGAGAGGAATTGGTGTAATACCTAAAAGTGGGCTTAAATTAAAAGAGGAATTTTCTCATCGAGATGCTCAACATATATTTAGTATTCCAGAGATTAAATCAATAGAACCAAAGGGATGTCAGTGCGGACTTGTTTTAAGAGGAGTAAAAATTCCACCTCAATGCCCTCTTTTTGCAAAAATATGTACTCCCGAAAATCCTGTTGGTGCTTGCATGGTAAGCTCAGAAGGTAGCTGTGCTGCCTACTATAAATACGGACGAAACTAAATTATATAGAAAGGTAAAATACCTAAGATTAAAACTCCCAAAGCACAAAAGGCTATTGCAATCTCAAGCTCCCTATGCCTGAAAGTTTCTGGTACTTTTATAGGCTCTTTCATATACATATACATGACAATCCTCAAATAATAGTAAGCTGATACTACTGTAAAAAGCACAGCTATTACAACAAGCCAAGTGTATCCTGCCTTTATTGCCTGAAGGAAAATGTTAAACTTAACAATAAACCCTGCAGTAGGTGGCACTCCAGTAAGAGAAAACATAAATATAAGCATAGCAAAAGATAGAACTGGATGAAATTTATTAAGTCCTTTGTAGTTTTCTATTTCCTCTTCATTAAAGGCAATAACCATAGCAAAGGCTCCTATATTCATCAATGTGTATATGAGCATATAAGTTATAACTGCATTGAAACCTGCTTGAGTTCCAACAATTAAACCTAAGATAACATAGCCTCCATGGGCAATACTTGAATAGGCAAGCATTCTTTTAATGTTTTTCTGGGGAAGAGCAAGAATATTTCCAACAATAATTGTAAGAACTGCTAATACTATTAAAAAACTGCTCCATTGGGTATAATAATTTTGAAAAATTTCAATTAAAATTCTACCAAAAGCTCCAAGAACTGCAACCTTTGGCAAGGTTGATATGAAGGCTGTAACAGGAGTAGGTGCTCCTTCATAGACATCAGGAGCCCACATATGAAAAGGAACAAGGGCTATTTTAAAACAAAATCCAACAATAAATAAGCTTAAACCTAAAAGGGATAAATGTGGATTCTGTGAAATATTCTGAACAATTAGAGAGAATTCTGTAACCTTTGTAGCACCATAAAGGAGAGCAATACCAAAAAGCATTATGGCTGTAGAGAGCCCTCCCAACATAAAGTATTTTATGGCAGCCTCCTGGACCCTTGTATCATATTTTCTTATTCCCACAAGAGCATAAAGACTCAATGACATGAGTTCAAGAGATACAAAAAAGCTTATGAGTTCCCTTGAGGATACAAGAAGCATCATTCCTAAGGAGGCAAACAAAAGAAGGGCAACGGAATCCTTAAGGATTATGAGTCTACTTTGAAGATAAGAGGAAAGCAAAAGAAGGGAAAGAATTGTTCCAAAGATTATGATTATTTTTAAATAGATGGCTAAATAATCATTTAGAAAAAATTCTCCTAAAGCTTTACCTTCAAAGATAATTGAAAGGGGAATTAGAAAAACAAAAAATACCACCGAAAACCATATTAAGAAAAGTTTATTTATTCTTAACAAAGACAGCAAAAGTATAAAAGAAGCAAAGGCAGCAAGACATATTTCAGGAATTAAAGCATGAAAATTGAGGGGAACCTGAGGTATATTCATTTCGCTACTCCTACCCTACAATTAAAGTGATTTAGAAGCTCTTTTACTGATAAATCCATAAAACTTAAAATGTCGGTTGGATAAAAACCTATCCAAAAAACTACTATGATAAGCGGTAGTAAAGTCACTATTTCTCTTGAATTTAAGTCCCCATATCCCCTTATGTGTTGATCTATATAGGGGGTTGTTTTTTCAAAAAATACTCTCTGATAAAGCCATAACATGTAAGCTGCACCTATCACTAAAGCTGTGGCTGCCAGTGCACTCATTAACTTCCAAATTTTGAAAGCTCCAAGTAAAATCAAAAATTCACCAACAAATCCATTTGTTCCCGGAAGTCCTATGGAGGCAAGCAAGAAAACCATGAAAAAAGCAGAATAAATAGGCATTATTGAAGCAACTCCTCCATATTTTGCTATTTCTCTTGTATGGCTCCTTTGATAAACTATTCCTACACATAAGAATAAGGCGCCTGTAATGATTCCGTGATTTATCATCTGTAAGATTCCGCCTTGAATTCCCTGGTGATTCAGAGCAAATATACCTAAGGTGACCAAGCCCATGTGACTTACTGAACTGTAAGCAATAAGGCGTTTGAGATCTATCTGAACTAAACATATTAGGGCACCATAAATTATAGCTATGACTGAAAGAATAAGCATTAGAGGTTTCAGAGCCAAAGTAGCCTCGGGAAACATAGGTATGTTAAATCTAAGCAAACCATAGGCTCCCATTTTTATTAATATTCCAGCTAAGATTACACTTCCTGCTGTAGGGGCTTCTGTATGGGCATCAGGCAACCATGTATGGACTGGCCACATAGGCACCTTTACAGCAAAAGCAGCTAAGAATGCTAAGAAAAGCCATATTTGCATTTTGTAAGGATAGGAAAATTGAGTAAGCTTAAGAATATCTGATGTTCCTGTATGTAGATAGAGAATAATTATTCCAACTAACATTAAAAGGCTACCAATGAAGGTATAGAGGAAAAACTTTATGGCTGCATAAATTCTTCTTGGTCCACCCCACACCCCTATAATCAAATACATGGGAATAAGCATAGCTTCCCAGAAAATATAGAAAAGAAAAATATCAAGGCTCATGAATACACCAATCATTGCTGAGTGAGTAAGGAGAAGACAGATATAAAATTCCTTTATTTTCTTGTTAATCTCATTCCAAGATACAAGTACACAAAGAATGGTAAGAAGACTACTAAGAAGCACAAACAACACACTTATACCATCAACTCCTAAGGAATAACTTATTCCCCATTGAGGTATCCAGAGATATTTCTCTGTAAACTGCATTTGAGGCGAAGTTTTACTAAAGGACAAATAAAGAGGTATACTTAGGATAAATTCTACAATTGCGATAACTAAAGTAGTTAATTTGATGACTTCTTCCTTTTGCCCATTTAGGAAAAAGATGAATAAAGAACCTAAAACAGGAAAGAAAATTAAGTTTGAAAGAAGAGGATACTTAAAATTATTAAAGGCTATTCCAAAGGCTATCATGGTGCTGCCTGCTAAAATAACTATTAAAAGGGCAATCAAAAGGTGTTTTCTGGTTTCTTTTTGAAAAGTCTGTTCTGTTAACATTTCCTACCTCACACCGTTAGTACAATAAACAAAATAACGCAAATACCAATAATCATCAAAATAGCATATTGCTGTAAATATCCTGTATGAAGTGGTCTTGATTTTTCACCTGTAAGATATAAGAGTTTTGGAATTCCATTAACAATCCCTTCGATAACTTTTCTATCTGTAATATTTTCAACTATTTTTTTAGAAATCCATAAAGTGGGTTTAACAAAGAGATAGTTGTAAACTTCATCAAAGTAATATTTATTAAAAAGTATTCTATAAAGCCATTGAACTCTTTCACAAAGAATTTGGGGAATATGAGGCTTAACAACATACATGTAATAAGCTAACAATATACCTAACAAAGCTGCAGAAATAGATATTGTCATCACTATTTTTTCTTGTTCATAAGGCACTGAGGGGACTGCCTCTCCTACCACAGGCTTTATAAAATGGGAAACAGAGAAATATCCTGCTATGATAGAGAAAACTGCAAGTATAATCAAGGGATAAGTCATGACTTTGGGAGATTCATGAAGGTGACTTAGTAACTTTACCTCCCCCCTAAATTTTCCATGAAAAACTACAAAAAGAACTCTAAAAGTATAAAAAGCTGTCATGGAAGCTGTTATTGTCCCAATAAACCATAAAATCTTACCATAGGATTTATCCGATGAGTAAGCAAACCATAAAATTTCATCTTTACTAAAAAAGCCTGCCAATCCGGGAATCCCTGAAATACTAAGGGCTGCCAATAAAAAAGTAACGTAAGTAATAGGCATATATTTTTTAAGTCCACCCATTTTGAAGATATCAAGCTCTCCTGCCATAGCATGCATGACACTTCCAGCACACAAGAACAGTAAAGCTTTGAAAAAAGCATGGGTGTAAAGATGAAAAATTGCTGCACCATAAGCTGCCACTCCACAGGCTAAAAACATATAGCCAAGCTGACTTATAGTAGAGTAAGCAATAATTCTTTTGATGTCTCTTTGAACCAAACCTATTGTGGCTGCAATAAGACTCGTTAGAGCTCCCACAAAGGCTACTACAGCAAGAGCTGTCTCTGAAAGACCATAAAGAGGATTGAGTCTTGCTACCATAAATACTCCGGCAGTGACCATTGTAGCAGCATGAATAAGAGCACTTACAGGAGTAGGACCTTCCATAGCATCTGGAAGCCAGACATGAAGAGGAAGCTGAGCTGATTTGCCCACAGCTCCACAGAAAAGAAGAAGAGCAATTAGTGTTATAAGATCTATATTGAAACCTAAGAGATTTATTGCTTGTCCCTGTAATATTGGCAATTTATGGAATAACTCTCCATAATTTAGAGTATACACATGAATAAAAAGCAAAAATATTCCAAGGACAAAACCAAAATCACCAACTCTGTTTGCAATGAAGGCTTTTTTACCAGCATTAGAGGCTGACTTTTTCTCATACCAAAAACCAATTAAGAAATAGGAACAAAGCCCAACTGCCTCCCACCCAAAGTAAAGTTGTAAAAGATTGTTGCCCATAATAAGCATTAACATGGAGAAAACAAAAAGATTGAGATAAGAAAAATATCTTGCATAGCCAGGATCACCATGCATATAACCAACAGAATAGATATGAACAAGTAGGCTTACTAAGGTTACTACAATAAGCATTACTGCTGTAAGCTCATCTATGAGATAACCAAAGCTTACTGTAAGGTCATGAGAAATAATCCAAGTATAAAGATTGTATTCTATGACCCTTCCTCCTAAAACCTCATAAACTGCTACTAAAGAGATTAAAAAAGACAAAAAAATAGACGAAATAGCTACAGTATTTACAAACTTGTCATTACTAAATCTTCCTATTAATATGTTTATGGTGAATCCTATAAGAGGGAAAAGAGGTATAAGTAAATAAAGCTTCTCCATTCTAACCTCTCAAATTCCTTATTTCATCAGAATGACTAATGGCTGTAACCCTTACTAAGGATAAGACAATAGCAAGTCCTACTGCTGCCTCAGAAGCAGCAACAGCAATAGAGAAAAGCACAAAAATCTGGCCAGTATAACCTCCTCCGTAATAGCTAAAAGAGGCAAAAATTATATTTACTGCATTAAACATTATTTCAAGGCACATAAGCATAACTATTAAATCTCTTCTTACTACAAATCCAATTAAACCTATTGTAAAGAGAGTTGCACTTAGCAGCAGATACTGATTTATCATCTATCCTCCCTGGGAGTTTTTTTGGCAATTAGAATTCCACCAATTAATGCAATGAGTAATACTAAGGATAAAATTTCAAAAGGTAAAAGATAGTAGGAATACAATAAGCTACCAAGCACATTGGTGTCAGATGATAATGGTTTAGATGTTTCAAACCTTATGTTTCTTACAAAACCGTAAAAAACAGTGAAAAACAATAAGCTAACTAAAAAGCCACTTCCAGCAAATTTTACAAATCTTCTATGCTTTAATTCCTCCCTTATATTCATAACCATAATGGCAAAGATAAATAGTGCAAGCACGCCTCCTACATAAACTATAATCTGTATAGCCATTAAAAATTCTGCATTCAGAAATAAAAAAACTGCTGCCACATGAAGAAGAAAAATTAAGAGAAAAAAGGCACTATGAATGATATTTCGTGATACAATAACACCTATACTGAGGATAGAGAGGCTTATGTAAAAATATATAAAAAATAATTGATCAATGACCGTGGGACTCATCAATACCCTCCCTTTTAATTTCCTCAACTCTTTTAATTTGAATTGGTCCTTGCTCTCTCTTTGTCTTGGGCCATCTTGAAGGATCAATGCCTGGAGGCTGCCAAAATTTATTAAAATAATAGTCCTTTTCCAATTTCTTTGTAAATTCATCCCAATTTTTAAGCAATCTCTCCTTATCGAATACAAGATTCTCTATTTTGTACTGAGAATATTCATAGTCTTCTGTAAGAACTAAAGCACAAACAGGACAGGCTTCTACACAATAGGCACAATAAATACAGCGAGAAGCCTCTATTATATAATCAATCACAACCATTTTATTTTCTGTTTTTTCCCTTTTTATATGGATACAGCGAGAGGGACAGACTGTTGTACATCTCATACAACCTATACATTTATCTTTCCCTGTAAAGGGATCTCTTACAAGTGCGTGCCTTCCTCTAAACCCTTCATGAACTTTTCGTCTCTCAAAAGGATACTGAATTGTAACTGGCTTACTGAAAAGCATCCTTAGAGTAAGCCAAAGCCCCTTTAGAATCTCAATCATAAAAATTTTTCTTACAACTTCTCCAAACCTCATCAAAACCTCACGAATAGTATTTGATTAAAGAAGTTAATATTATGTTAAACAATGCTAAGGGAATAAGGACCTTCCATCCAATTGCCATAAGTTGGTCATATCGGTATCTGGGAAGAGTTCCTCTAAACCAGAAAAACAGAAACATGTGAAAGTAAACTTTGAGTAAAAACCATACAACACCAGGAACTATTGATAGAAAAGGAAAAATTTTTAATAAAAAGGGTGGAATTGTCCACCCTCCCCAGAAACAAATTGTAGCTAAAGCAGACATACAGAACATTGCAAGATATTCGGCAAGATAAAAAAGAGAAAATCTGATACCAGAGTACTCAACAAAATATCCCGCTACCAGTTCTGTTTCTGCCTCAGGAAGATCAAAGGGAACTCTATTTGTCTCTGCAAGCATTGCAACTATGAAGACAAAATAACCTATTATCTGAGGAAATAGAAACATTCCAAGAGGATATTGAGCTTGTCTGTTTACTATTTCTGTGAGATTAAAGGACTCTGCCATAATAATTACACCCACTATACTCATGGCAAGGGCAACTTCATAGCTAATCATTTGGGCAGCAGATCTTAAACCCCCAAGAAAGGCATATTTTGAATTAGATGACCATCCTGCAAAAATTATTCCATAAGTTCCCACTCCTAAAATACCAAGGACATATAAAATACCCACATTTATATCTGCAATAAACCACTTATCAGTAACAGGGATAACTGCAAAAGTACTTAAAGCAGCAGTTAAACTAATAAGAGGAGCAATTGTAAAAATTTTTTTATCAACATTAGATGGAATAATGTCTTCTTTGAAAATTAGTTTTATTACATCAGCAATAGGTTGTAGCAAGCCATGAGGACCTACAACCATTGGACCTAATCTCAGCTGAATATGTCCTATTACTTTTCTTTCTGCATAGGTAGCATAAGCAACATGAAGCATTAGAACTCCAAAATATAAAGCTGTTTTTAATATAGTTATAAGAATTATGTAAAAAGTTTCCATCATCTATCACACTCACCTAAGACAATATCTATGGAACCTATGTTTGCAATAACATCAGCAATTAAAGAACCTTCGCAAAGCTTGGGTAATACTCCTGCATGGACAAAAGAGGGAGCTCTAACTCTCATCCTGTAAGGCTTTGCTGAGTCATCACAGACAATATAAAAACCAAGCTCTCCTCTTGGAGCCTCCACAGAGGCATAAACTTCTGTAAATTTTTTTATAAAATCCTCTGCATTTTTATCGTCATTGTATATCTCAAATTGGATATCTTCTTTGTTTATTTTCAATGGAGAAGAAGGCATTCTGATTCGAGGTGATTCTTCTGCAAGAATTGGTCCTGTTGGTAATTTCTCAATGCATTGTTTTATTATTTTTGCCGATTGTCTGAATTCAAGCATTCTGCACTTGTATCTGTCATAGACATCGCCATTCTTGCCTATAGGTACTTCAAAATCTACCTTATCATAGGCATCATAAGGGAAAAATTTACGCACATCATAATAAACTCCCGAACCTCTAAGAGTAGGACCTGTCAAGCCCCAGTTTATTGCCTCCTCAGCAGTAATTACTCCCACGCCTATTGTTCTTTTAAGCCAAACTCTATTACGATCTATTAATGTTTCATATTCCTCTACTTTGGAAGGAAATTCCTCTATAAATTTATCTAATTCTTCAAGAAATTTATCATTAATATCACATCTTACTCCGCCTATTCTTGGATAGCTTACTGTTAATCTTGCTCCTGTTACCATCTCAAACATTTCAAGCAATTTCTCTCTATCTCTCATAGCATAAAGAAATACAGTCATGGCACCTATATCAAGAGCATGGGTAGCGATCCATACAAGATGACTACAAATTCTTGCCATTTCAGACATCATTGTTCTTATAAATTTTGCCCTTTCGGGAACATTAATTCCCATAAGTTTTTCAACGGCAAGACAAAATCCTACATTGTTAATAATGCTGGAAAGATAATCTAATCTATCTGTAAGAGGAAGGGCTTGAACATAGGTTAAATCCTCTGCTAATTTTTCTACACCCCTGTGTAAATAGCCAATGTAGGGAGTGCATTTTTTTATGATTTCTCCTTCCACCTCCAGTACAAGTCTTAAAACTCCATGAGTTGCAGGATGTTGAGGCCCCATGTTTATTAAAAGTTCTCTTGTAGTATCAGTCTTCATTTCCTTTCCATTGCTTTGCCTTTTCCTTTAGTTCTTTGAATGTTGACCATTCCTTATCTGCCAAATCACTAAAAACAGGATAATCTTTCCTAAGAGGAAACCCATCCCAATCCTCAGGCATAAGAATTCTTCGTAAGTCAGGATGACCAGTAAACTCTATACCAAACATGTCAAAACATTCTCTTTCAAACCACTCTGCAGTGTTCCAAATATCACAGATGGAAGAAATGCAACATGCCTGTTCAGGGACTTGTGCTTTTATTCTTAACCTATGCCTGTACTTTATTGACATTAAATGATATACCACATCAAAACGAGGCTCTCTAAAACCAAGATAATCTACAGCAGTTAAATCGATAAGATAGTTGAAATCTAAGGTGGGAGTATTTTTAAGATATGTTAAAATCTCTCTAATTTTATCTTTTTTTACAGTAATATCACATTCTTCTCTGAAACATCTAAACCATAAGACTTCATCAGGAAACTTATTTTTTATTCTCTTCACTATCTCTATGGGATCCATTTTGTCCCTCTATTTGAGAGTTTTCCCTTGAAATAATATCACTTTTATGGCATAGTTCATTTTCAATTTTTTGCTGTAGTTTTAAAATACCCTCTATGAGAGCTTCGGGTCTTGGCGGACATCCTGGAATATAAACATCAACGGGAATAATTTCTCCAACTCCTTGTACAGTGCTATAAGTATTAAATATGCCACCGCTGCAGGCACAACTTCCCATGGCAATTACATATCTTGGTTCTGCCATTTGATGATAAAGATTAACTATCACTGGTGCTATTTTTTTTGTAACAGTTCCTGCTATGATCATTACATCTGCTTGTCTAGGAGTAGCTCTAAAAATGACACCGAATCTGTCAAGATCGTAATGAGAAGCACCTGTTGCCATCATTTCAATTGCACAGCAGGCTAATCCAAAAGTAAGAGGCCAAAGAGAGGAACGTCTTCCCCACTTTGCTATTTTATCCAAACTTCCTATAATTGTACTACAACCTGGAACTATCTTTATTCCTTCCTCTACTTCTATAGGTTCTTTATTGCTGTCAAAAATCTTTATCAAACCGGGCAATTAATCTTTCCTCCAATTAAATATGTTTTTCCCAAGAGCGTAGAAATAACCAACTATTAACAGGAATAAAAAAATATACATTTCCAGAAGGGCATAAAATCCTATTTTCTTATATACTATTGCCCAAGGATAGAGAAAAACAGTCTCTACATCAAATATGACAAAGGCAATAGTCACAATATAAAATTTTACATTAAATCTATCCCACGTCTCACCTGTAGAAGGAATGCCACATTCATAGGGAGTTAGTTTTTCTCTGTAGGGTCTTTTAGGTCTAAGGAAGTTGCTTATTATAAACAGTGCCAGACCTATGAGCAAGGATATGATAATAACTATTAGAACGGCTACATATCTCTCTCTTAGTAAAATCTCTGGCTCCATATTTCTCCTGAGATTTAGATATAGTTAATTAGAATAACAAATTTTTAAGTATTGTTAAAAGAAATAAATTAATAACTTAGGCTGTCTTGAGTTTTTTCCCTCAAGACAGCCAATTGCAATATAAATCATTTATTGCCCTCTTCCTTAGGAAGAGTCATTTCTTCTTCTTTCAAGAGGCTTTCCCAGTTTTTGTCTATCATCTCTTGAAGATGTTCTATCATTTTTTCTTTACCAGGTTCAAAAAGGTGCTTGAATCTTCCTTGAGCTTTCAAAAATTCAATAAGAGGTTTCTTATCCTTAGGTTTTACTGTAATTCTTGTTACTCCATCTTCTACTTCATAAAGAGGCCAAAAACAGGTCTCTACTGCTAATCTACTAAGCAGAATGGCATCGTCATTTCTTGAACGCCATCCACGATTACAAGGAGTAAAAATGTTTATGAATTTAGGTCCCTGTATTTCAATAGCCTTTCTAACCTTTTTCATTAAATCAGGCCAATGACTTGGAGAAGCTTGAGCAACATAAGGAAGACCATGAGCAGCCATTATTCTCGTTAAATCCTTTCTCTGCTGTGGCTTGCCAGGTATTACTGCTCCTGCAGGACAGGTAGTGGTATCAGCAAAAGTTGGTGTTGCACTGGATCGCTGAATCCCTGTGTTCATATAGGCTCCATTGTCATAGCAAATATACAGCATATCATGCCCTCTTTCCATAGCACCAGACAGACTTTGGAAACCTATGTCATATGTGCCACCATCACCACAAATGGCTATGAATTTTATATCTTTGTCAATTTTTCCTCTTTTTTTGAGAGCTTTATACATAGTTTCTACACCAGAGAGAGTTGCTGCTGCATTTTCAA
The DNA here is from genome assembly GCA_937924475.1 of uncultured bacterium. GTDB lineage: Bacteria > Nitrospirota > Thermodesulfovibrionia > Thermodesulfovibrionales > Thermodesulfovibrionaceae > Thermodesulfovibrio. The sequence goes on along the minus strand of CALDSV010000063.1, from coordinate 2,681 downwards.
AGGCATTGTGTATCCAAGGAACTTTCCAAGCAGTATAAGTAGATATACAAGAGGAAACTTCTAAGCATCCTGTTGAGGATGCTACTACCACAGAATAGTCACAGGCTGCAAGAAGAACCATTTTTACTACAATAGGTGCTGCACAACCTGCACACATACGATGTCCAGCAGTAAATCTTACTTCTTGTTTTGATAGTTCTTTTAGATTAAGAGGTGTTGCCATTTTATTCCCTCACTCCTATATATTCTTTAAGTTTAGTTATTTTTCCTGTTTTTGCAATATCCTTTAATTCTTCAATAACCTCAGCAGCATGCTCAGGCATAAAGTCTCTACCACCCAGCCCATATATACGATTTATTAAAATTGGCTTTTGTGAAAAATTACACAGACTCGCTGCTATATCTAAGTAAAGAGGTCCAAATGAACCACCAAAGGCATCTGCTCTATCAAGAACACATAATACTTTTAAGTTTTTAAGAGCATTGCCAACTTCTTCATAAGGAAAGGGTCTGTAAAGTCTTGGCTTTAGTAATCCTACCTTAACTCCTCTATCTCTGTATTCGTCTATTAAATCTTTTGTAGTTCCTGCTGCTGAATTTAAAATTACAATTCCAATTTCAGCATCATCAAGGCGATAATTTTCAAAAAGTTCATATTTTCTACCTGAAATCTTTTCAAACTCTTTTGCAACCTCTATTACAACCTTGGGCACCTTTTTATATACTTCCGAATGGGCTTTTCTTACTTCATGATATAAATCTGTAAGAATTAGAGGACCATAACTCTTTGGGTTTTCCACATCTAAAAGAGGATACAAAGGTTTATATTCTCCCACAAAATTTTTTACTACATCATCGTCCAGATATTCTATTCTCTCTATGGAATGGCTTATAATAAAACCGTCATAACAGATCATGACAGGTAATCTAATATTCATATCTTCTGCAATTCTAAAAGCCTGAATAGTATTGTCATAAGCTTCCTGAGCATTCTCGCTCCAAAGCTGAATCCATCCACTGTCTCTTGCTCCCATAGCATCAGAATGGTCACAGTGAATATTTATAGGAGCTGAGAGAGCTCTATTGACAACAGGCATTACAATAGGAAGTCTTAATCCCGACGCAATAAAAAGAATTTCCCACATTAGGGCAAGTCCTTGAGAAGATGTAGCTGTTGCTACTCTACCACCAGCAGCTGCAGCACCTACACAAGCACTCAGGGCAGAGTGTTCGCTTTCCACAAGAATCATTTCTGTTCTTACTTGTCCATTGGATACAAATGCAGCAAATCTCTGCATGAGTTCTGTCTGAGGAGTAATAGGATAAGCAGCACAAACATCGGGTTCTATCTGACGAAAGGCATTAGCTACTGCTTCATTTCCTGTTACAGCAACAACTTTTGTCATTATTTTACCTCCTCTTCCATTACAATGGCTTTATTACCTTTTTTACCAGGGCATTCTAAGGCACAAATTCCGCATCCTTTACAATAGTCGTAATCAAATTCTCCTCTTTTACCATCCTTTACTTTTACTGAGTTGTCAGGACAGAAAAGCCAGCAGAGAAGACATTGTATGCAATTTTCTTCAATCCATTTTGGTCTATAAGCAGCTCTCCATGAACCAGTTTTAATCTTTGAGGCACTTCCAGCCTCTAAAATTACCATTCCAGGTGGTATGTCTTTCCATCCAATCATCCTTCTTTCACCTCCTCGTAACCTCTCTTGACGGCAAGAAGGTTACCATCTATTATTTTTTGTGAAAATTTTTCCCCAAAACTCTTTTTAACATCTTCAAGAACAGTTTCAAGTTCTACTAATCCTGTAACTCTATTTAAGGCACCAACCATAGGAGAGTTTGGCATAGGTCTACCAAAACAATCAATAGCTATTTTAGTAGCATCCACTACATACAGTTTTTGGGTGGATTTTAATTTTAATTTTTCTCTTAATTCTTCAGGTGCTTTGGAGGAATTTATAATAAATTTTGCATCATCCTTTGCTCCTTCTGTTACATCAATGCTTTCAATAAGGGTAGAATCTACCACCACTACCACATCAGGATGTGTAACAGGACAGTGCATTCTTAGTTCTTTTGAACTTATTCTATTGTATGCTTTGAGGGGTGCACCTGCTCTCTCAGGCCCGTATTCAGGAAATGCCTGAACATATCTGCCACCACTTAAGCAAGCATCAGCAAAAACCTTAGCGGCTGTAACAGTTCCTTGACCCCCTCTTCCATGCCATCTTATTTCTACTTTGTCCATAAAACACCTCTCTTTGCAAAATTTTTAAATATTTTAACAAAATTTAATTAAATTTACAATACTTATGATTCTATAAATTTATTAAATAAATTAAATAGGAGGGGGGATTTAATCCCCCCTGAAGCTTGTGAAATGCCTAATATTATTCTGAAGATTTTTTAGCGAGGTATTTTATAAAAGAGGAAGTTGTTGAACCTCTTCCTACAAGGGTCCTCAACACTGAACCCCAAAACAGGGCTGTCTCTGGTATACGAGGATTCTCTGTAAGTTGATAGACCTTTGGTGAATCCTTAAGAGCAAAGACTACTCCAAGTCCTCCAAATTCTGTCTCTCCATAAAGCTTATATCCCTTCCCTTTAGCTTCCTTTATAAGAGAATCCCTTTCTCCATACTTTATTGCTCCAGTAGGACAAGTC
>CALDSV010000062.1 GCA_937924475.1 uncultured bacterium | reverse complement strand
TAGCGAAGGTTATATTTATCAAAAAGTATTTTTTGAAATTCCTCTATTTTTTTAAAAACATCTTTAAGAATATCTCTTTCTGTCTTTGATAATTCTGATAAATTTATGTAATTGTCTGGAGGAATTCTGTTTCTAATTTTTTTTGCTTGAGATTTAAGTCTCAAATACATTAAGAATCGATATCCTTCCTCTAAGTCTCGCCCAAAGTCATTAGTGAAAATAGAGAGTTCTCTTAATTTTCTGATTCTTTCGAAAGTATTAGAATTCCTAATCTCATTATGGAGTGATAAAACTCTTACACCTTGAGTAATTGGGAAAATGCCGTATTTTTTAATGTCAATTTCTCCCTTGTGTTTTCCAAATTTTTCAGTCTTTATAGAGCCTAAAAAACCTATGGGAGGTTTGAATTTTATTGCCTCGGAAGCTAAAAAAGGTAAAAAGTGCTTTGATGTTTTAATTCTCTTGAAGATGAAATCCCACAGTTCGTTTATTAATTGTTCTTCTCCATAGACATTCCTAAAATCAAAAAATATACTAATATTAAGAATATTTTCAGGTTTGGGATTTTCCATCCATTTTGTTATTTCATTAAACCATTCCAATTTTGCTCTCCTCCAATAAGGATTATTCACCATCACATTGCCTGGACAGGGAGGAAATCCTACTTCTGTAAGATAATTTATATATTTTTCAGAAAATCTCTCAAAATACTCCCTTTGCTCTGAATTAACTTCGAATATCAAAGCATTATCTTGGTCAGTGGTAAGACTTTGTTCTCTTCTGCCTTCTGAACCTATTACCATAATGGAGTATTTACAAGGAGGTGCACCCAATTCATTTTCAACAATATTAGCAACCCTTTTCATGAAATGATCATTTAATTCAGCTATGTATTTGCCTACATATTCAGGATCTAACCCAGACATTACACCTTCCACTATACTTTCTTTTACAAGTGAATATAAATAGGAGAGTTCTTCAGAGTTTTTAGCTCTATCAATTTCTTTAATGAGAAAAACTATATTTTTGCTCTCGTGAGAGATAACCGTTCTGTCATCAAGTATACCCCAAATAGCTCCTGCATCTTTAATAACTAATTTTCTTATTCCATATTTAGCCATTGTAAGTAATGCATTGAAAAGAGGTTCAGAGGCATCCATATAGATGATGGGAAAAGTAGCAATATCTTGAGCTTTCACTTCATAGGGATTTAACTGTTGCGCTAAAATTTTTTTTATTATATCTCTTTCGGTTATTATTCCAATATCACCATCTTTTTCTACAAGACAGTAGGTAGTGTCGTGGTTTGCCATAGTTTTTGCAATTTCTATTATATTAGCATCACCTTTAATTAACAGAGGCTCTTTGATCTTAATGTCTTTTATTCTTAAATTAAGAAGTCTTTCCATTTGGAAATAACTTTTTACAGAAGCAACTTGATGAACTCTTTTAGCAAGTTCTTTAGTAAAGTATTTATAGAAAATTTCATTCTTAGTTATTAAAGAGTTGAACTTTTCCTTTTTTATGAGTAAAATTTTTGTCTCATTATCACCAATTATAGCAGTAGAGGCAGGCGACATTTCGCTAACCAAGGAAACATACCCAAAAATATCTCCTTTTTTAAGATGATCCAAAGGATGAAAATCCCTTTCAAGTATTACTTCACCTTCCAAAATTAGATATAGGAAGTCTAAAGGAGCACTGCCTTCTTTGAATAGGATTTCATTTTTTTTATAAATTTTTATTTCTGAAGATGAGGCAATATCCTCTATTTCCTCTAAGGAGAGTGTATTGAAAGGATAGATGTTTTTTAATGTGTCTCTTAATTCCATTGCCTCACAAATATTTTACTATTAGGATTCTAAGAATAAGTATGAAAATGATAATAAAAATTGTAGGTGCTATCGGGAAAATTTTTCTACCTAATTTGTAAATAGGTTCTGTTGCAATAAAAAAAATTCCAAAAATTGGATTTTTGGGGTCTTTTACAAAAATAGAAAGAATGGCTCGTCCTATGACGAGCCACATGAGGAAGGAAAGGGTATAATTAAGGAAAAGCTTTAAGGTCATTCTTCAACTCCACCCTTTACAGCACCCTTAGGATATCTGATATTATCAACAAAGTCCTGTAATTCTTTAGGAGGTGCAGCAGTTATTCTTGATATAATTAAGGCCACAATTATATTTGCTGGCAATCCAAATATCCCTGCAGCTATAGTCTTTATTCCGAACCAGTCTACCCCATAAAATCTACTTCCAATTATATAGTATCCGGTTACAAGTAGTCCAACTATCATTCCCGTTACTGCTCCTGTTTTATTCATTCTTTTGTCCCAAATGCCAAAGACTACAGCAGGGAAGAAAGTGGCTGCAGCTAAGGAGAATGCCCAAGCAACAAGTTCTACAATGATTGCCAGTTTAAAGCTTGCTACATAAGCACCAATTGCAGCTACTACTAAAAGTAAAGCCTTTCCAATTTTCACTCTACTGGAGGGAGAGATATTAGGATTGATAATTTTATAATAAAGATCATGAGAAATGGCATTAGAAATTGTAATTAAAAGTCCATCAGCTGTGGAAAGAGCAGCTGCAAGTCCTCCAGCTGCAATTAAACCAGCCACAACATAAGGCAGTCCAGCTATTTCAGGTGTTGCGAGCACCACAGCGTCGGCTTGAATTATTATTTCGGAGAACTGTATTATCCCATCACCATTCATATCTCTAATGGATATTAATCCAACAGATGACCATTTTGCAACCCATTGAGGAAGAGCACTGAAAGCTTGACCAACAATATTTGTAAGGATTTCACTTCTTGCAAAGGCAGCATAAGCAGGTGCTGTGAAATACAGAAGAAATATAAAAAATAAAGCCCAGGCAGCAGAGCTTCTTGCTTCTTTTACAGTTGGAGTAGTGTAAAATCTCATCAATACATGGGGAAGTCCTGCTGTTCCCACCATTAGGCAGAAGGTAAGGGCAAGGAAATTTATAATTCCCTTTGAGTCGGCAGGGGGTGCAATATATGATTTTGGTGTTTTTGACATAGCTTGAGCTTGTTTCATTTGATTAGTCCATTTTTCCTTTGCCTCTTGGGGTGTTTTTGGATAATCCTTCAGAGCCTTTTGTGTTTTAGTTCTCTCAGGATCATTTTCTCTAAGTTGGCTTAATTTCTCTTCCAGTTCAGATTTTCCCTTTTGCCAACTTTCAGGGAGATTTTTGATCTTTATACTAAGTTCTTCTGCTTTCTTTTTCCATTCTCCTCTTACTTCTATCTCCTTTGCATTATTAAGGAGTTCTTTTTGTTTTGATTCAATGACTTGTAATGCCTGTCCATACATAATCTGAGGAATTGGAACTCCTGTTTGCTTATAGGATATGGCAATAACTGGTATCATATAGGCTACTATGAGTATTATATATTGAGCAACTTGTGTCCAAGTTACTGCTCTCATGCCTCCAAGAAAGGAGCATACTAATATACCTGATAAACCAAGGAAAACCCCAGCTTCAAAGGGAATTCCAACAAATCTACTTGTAATTATTCCCACACCTGTAATTTGAGCTACCAGATAGGCAAAAGAGACTATTATGGCGGCAATTATTCCTATAAATCTTGGAAGTTTTCCTCCGTATCTTGCCTCAAGAAAATCAGGAATAGTAAATTGTCCAAATTTTCTTATATAGGGTGCCACTAAAACAGCAAGTAAAACATAACCGCCTGTCCATCCCATTATGAAGGCTAAACCATCGTATCCCTGTAAATACAAAGCACCAGCCATGCCGATAAAAGAAGCAGCGCTCATCCAGTCTGAAGCAGTTGCCATACCATTAAATACAGCAGGCACTTTTCTGCCGGCAACATAATATTCAGCTACAACTGAAGTTCTTGATAAAATACCAATTGCCGCATATACCCCAATTGTTCCGAATAAGAAGGCATATCCAATATACTTTTGTGGAAGTCCCATATTTTCAGCAATCCAGAGTGAAATAATAAAAAGAGCAAAAACACCAGTATATACTCCATAAATAAGTCTTAACTTTTTTTTCCATGCTATCATTGCCTCTTGTGCCATTATTCCTCCTCCTGTAATCCATATTTTTTGTCTAATTCATTTGTTTTTTTAGAATAGAGAACATTAAGAATCACAAAAACTATTAGAGAACCTTGTGCTCCCATATAATAGCCCAGGGGAAACCCAAAAATTGTAATTTTGTTGAGATATGAAGCCACAATTGCAGAGCCATAAGAAATTACGAACCAAATTAGTAAAATCATTAGCATGAGAGTTTTGTTTTCCTTCCAATAATTACTTAGGACATCACTTTTAATCATAAAACACCTCCTTTAGAATTGATAGTTTTTTTCATATTGACCAAACATATATCCTGATATATTTGGTCTGCCAATTTTTTTCATAAAATCAAACCATGAAAGCTGAACACTTTGAATAAGTGCTATCTCCCTCTGAAAAATCTGTGCAGTAATAAAAGCATCATAAAGAGCATCATGAAGGTTTTCAACTCTGATGTCAAAAGCTTCTGCTATTTGAGTTAGAGATGTTGCTCCTCTGAATTTATTAGAAATTAAACCTCTCTCAATCAACCAATTAAAAACAATATAGGTATCAATAGCCACTGGTTCGAATTTAATCTTTAAGTTGTTTTTCATCTCTCTCCTTAGGAATTTAAGATCAATCTCTATGAAATGACCTACAACAGGTCTATCCTTAATAAAATTAAGGAATTCCATAAGAATAGGCTTTATTTTGGGACATTTCTCCAATTCAGAGGAGGTTAATTCATGAATTAGTACACTTTCTCTCTTTAGTTTGCATTGAGGATTCAGAACTCTATAGAAGATATCTCCTAAGGATATTCTTCTTTCTTTCATAAGTATTGCACCAATGGAGACAATGTGGTCTTCTTTTTTATTCAATCCTGTAAGTTCAGTATCAAGAACAACGAATTCTCTTTTCTGAAAAATTGTTGATTCTATTCTTTTTTTCCTCAAGAAATTAAACATGGAGAATAAATAAACAAATCTCATGCCATAAAAAATAATTGAAAAATATAGATTTTTTAAAAGGTATTGATCCTTAGCTCGTTACTTAAGGTAAAGATTTGGAAAAAATGTAACATAAGGTGAATTTATACAGAGTTTTCAAATAGTATTTTAAAAAATTAGTTATAGGTCATACTAAGGAGGGCTTTTTTAAAGAGTTGATAATTTATAAATGCGAGAGGAGGGATTTGAACCCTCACGGGTTTCCCCACTGGATTCTAAGTCCAGCGCGTCTGCCTTTCCGCCACTCTCGCTAAGTTTTATTTTAATTGAACATTAAACCTTTAGTCCAATATCCTTTCTGTAGTGCATTCCTTCAAATTTTATGAATTCAATAGCAGCATAGGCTTTCTGTCTCGCCTCATTTAGATCTTTACCTAAGGCTGTTACTCCTAAGACTCTTCCTCCATTTGTTACAATTTTACCTTTATCGTCAAACTTCGTTCCAGCATGAAAAATTGTAACATCTTTTAAATTTTTTAAAAATTCGAGTCCTTCTATAGGAAAGCCTTTTTTATATTTACCAGGATATCCCTGAGAAGCTAAAATAACGCATAAAGAAGCATCAGCTCTCCATTTAATATCTATTCTATTTAGCTTTCCATTAGCAATACCCATAAATACATCAACCAAATCGGTTTCCAGTCTCGGTAAAATAACCTGAGTTTCAGGATCTCCGAAACGACAATTAAACTCTAATACATAAGGTTTATTATCCACAATCATTAATCCAGCATAGAGAATTCCTTGATAAACAATTCCTTCTTGTTTTAATCCTTTAATTGTAGGTTTTATAATAGTTTCCATTATATTTGATTCAAGTTCAGGAGTTATTATGGGATTCGGACTGTATGTCCCCATTCCTCCTGTATTAGGGCCTTCATCATTGTCAAGAAGTCTTTTGTGATCCTTTGATGTTACCATAGGTAATATATTCTTACCATCTGTAAAGACTAAATATGAGGCTTCAATACCTTCTAAATATTCTTCAATAATAACTCTGTCACCAGAAGGACCGAAAATTTTATCTTTCATTATTAGCTTTAAAGCATCTAAGGCTTCCTCATAACTTTTGCATACAAAAACACCCTTGCCAGCTGCAAGTCCATCAGCTTTGACCACTATTGGTGTACCTTTAAGTCTAATGTAGTCTTCTGCATGTGTGTAGGATGTAAAAACTTTGTATTCTGCAGTGGGAATTTTATGCCTTTTCATAAATTCTTTTGCAAATACCTTACTACTTTCAAGCTGAGCCGCAGCTTTTGTTGGTCCTATAATCTTTCTTCCTTCTTTTTGAAAAATATCAACTATTCCTTTTGCAAGAGGGTCTTCTGGACCTACAACTGTTAAATCTATCCATTCATACTTTACAAAATCTAAAAGACTTGAGAAGTCTCTACTTTCCACCTCTAAACATTCAGCAATTTGTGCAATGCCAGCATTCCCTGGAACACAATAAATTTTATCCACCACCCTTGATTGAGCAAGTTTCCACACTATTGCGTGTTCTCTTCCGCCAGAGCCAATTACAAGTATTTTCATCTTCTGTCCTCCTCTGTCTTTTTAACTAACCAATAAATGATACCTATTACAAGGACTGAAATCACTAAAGCTCCTATAAATTCAAGGCTATCGTGTTTCAAAGTAGCAATCATAACTTCTCTTATTGTGGTTACAAGAGCAACTCCTACAAAAACACTTATTTTAAATTTACCACCTCTTAAATGGGCTATTTCTGTGTTTATTAATTCAAGCATTACCCATAGAATTAGAACTGAACCTAAAGCAGTGATTATTGTATGTTCTAATTTGCCAGTAAATATTTCGTATATATCTCTTCCGCATAGAAAAATTACTGCTCCTGTTAGTAATATCAATCCTGAAATTAGAAAAACACTGGTAATCTGAGAGAATACTTCACCAAATCTAACTATTTTACCTTTAACTTTATATACTGGTGAATATCCTCTTACTTCTTCCTCCACATAGGCAGATAAAATAATATCGAGATTTATATCGAGTATTTTATTGATAGATATTAAGTAATTGTCTTTTTCTTCCTCCAGATCTGGTTCTTCGCACACTAAACCAGCTGTTGTATTTCTAACAATATTTATAGCTCTAATCAAAAAATGAGGCTCAACACCAATTTTTTCATGTTTTTGCCCTATTCGGATAAGATTATCATAGTAGAAATTATCATATTTACCGGAGAAGAGATTAATAAACCAAACTTTAATAACATTTTTTACATGCTTCATTAAAGACTCACTTCTAAAGACCTTTTTAGCAGACTCTGTGGCATTAATCCATTGAAAAATAGCATCTATAACTCTATCAGCCCTTTTTTCCATCACTTGTTTAAGAGCAAGGAGTCTTTTTTCATCTTCTTTCGTAAAATAATAGTGAGCTTTAATTTCTTTAAATGGTCTCATCTTAGTGCCTAAAATGCCTTATTCCTGTTAATACCATTGCTATATTATACTGATTTGCAGCATCAATTACTTCTTGATCACGAATAGAGCCACCGGGTTGAATTATAGCAGTAACTCCCTTTTGGGCAATGACATCAATGTTGTCTCTGAAAGGGAAGAATCCATCAGAGGCCACAACACAACCTTTAAGAGGGCTTAAAGCATGCATTGCTCCAATTTTAGATGAAAATACTCGGCTTGTTTGTCCTATACCAAGTCCTAAAGTACGATCTTCTTTGGCATAAACTATAGCATTTGATTTCACATGTTTGCAAACTTTCCAAGCAAATCTCAGAGCTTTCCATTCTTCCTCTGTTGGCTTTCTTTTAGTTACTATCTTAGCTTGAGCAAACTCATCATCCACCACATCCCAGTTTTGAACTATAAACCCACCAAGTATTCTTTTTAGGTCAAAGCCAGAAGGTATTATTTTTTCTTTTAATGCTGGAAATTTGATTATTCTTAGATTTTTCTTTGGAGAAAAAACATCTAAAGCTGACTTTTCAAAATCTGGTGCAATTATTACTTCATAAAAAGTTGAAATTATCTCTTCTGCTGTTTTTTCATCTAAAGCTCTATTAAAGGCAACTATTCCTCCAAAAGCACTTACTGGATCACACTCAAAGGCTTTTTTATAAGCATCATAAAGGCTGTCAGCAATAGCGACACCGCAAGGGTTGTTATGTTTTACTATTACGCATACAGGCTCATTAAACTCTGCTGCTAAAAGTACTGCTGAATGAGTATCAAGATAGTTATTAAAAGACATTTCTTTTCCTTGTAAAACTTCCGCTTCTATTAAGGAGGGTTTTTCATCCAATGCATAAAGAGCTGCCTTTTGATGAGGATTTTCACCATATCTAAGAGTTGTCACCATTTTTAGGGGTATGGTCCAGTCTTTTTTAAATTCTAAGGTTTCAGTTAATTTTGCAAAATAATCTGCTACCATCCCATCATATCTTGCTGTGTGAGAGAAAACTTTTTTTGCAAGTTCAAATCTTTTTTCCAGTGAAACATCTCCCTTTTTAATGTCTTCTAATATGGAAGAGTAATCATCAGGATCCACAATTACTAATACATCTTTATAGTTTTTAGCAGCAGCTCTAAGCATTGTAGGTCCACCAATATCAATATTTTCAATGGCTTCCTCAAGAGTTACTCCTTCTTTTTTTATTGTTGCCTCAAAGGGATAAAGATTTACCACTACCATGTCAATTGGTTTAATACCGAGGTTATCCATGGCTTGCGCGTCTTCTTTTTTGTCTCTTCTTGCCAGTATCCCTCCATGTATTAGGGGATGAAGAGTTTTTACCCTACCATCCATTATTTCTGGAAAACCTGTATACTGAGAAACATCTATTACAGGTATTCCAGATTCTCTCAATAATTTTGCTGTTCCACCTGTTGAAAGAATTTCTACCCCAAGCATGCTTAAGCCTTTTGCAAATTCTGAAATTCCTCTTTTATCCCACACGCTAATTAATGCTCTCTTTATCACTGAAGCACCTCCTTATGATATTCCTGGATTGACTTAATACTAATAGGATGTTCTTTAAGTCTACGAATGGCTTTGACAATTGCTTTTGCTCCTGAAATAGTTGTAGTATAAGGAATTTTATATTGAAGAGCTCCTCGTCTTATGTACATAGAATCTTTCTGAGCCTGTTTTCCAAAAACTGTATTTATTATAAAACTAATTTGCTTATTTTTAATTAAGTCAAGAACATTAGGTCTTCCCTCCTGAAGTTTGTTTATTAACTCAACTTTCAAGCCCTGATCCTGTAAAAACTTTGCAGTGCCTCTTGTAGCTATAACTGTAAAACCAAGTTCTATAAACTCTTTTGCAATAGGTAAAACCTGTGCTTTGTCATTATCTTTAACACTAATAAATACTTTACCATTTAGTGGAATTTTACCCATGGCACTCATTTGTGCCTTGGCATAGGCAAGGCCAAAGTCCTCATCAATCCCCATAACTTCTCCTGTTGATTTCATCTCTGGACCTAAAATTACATCTACCTCAGGGAATTTATCGAAGGGGAAAATAGCCTCTTTTACTGTAACATAGGGAAGTTTTATATTATTAGAAAGTCCCAGTTCCCTTAAAGTTTTACCTACCATTATTTTGGCTGCTATTGCAGCCAAGGGAAATCCTATACTTTTACTTACATAGGGAATTGTTCTTGATGCCCGAGGATTAACCTCAAGCACATAAATTTCAGAGTCTTTAATAGCATATTGAACGTTCATAAGTCCTTTAACTTCAAGCTCTTTTGCAATAGCTATGGTTTCTTCTTTAATTTTTTCAATTATATCCTCTGAAAGACCATAGGGAGGTAAGGAACAGGCAGAATCACCAGAATGAATTCCAGCTTCCTCAATATGTTGCATTATGCCTGCTACAACAACATCTACTCCATCAGAAATTGCATCCACATCAATTTCAATAGCATCTTCTAAATATCTATCAATAAGAACTGGATGGTCCTCAGAAGCTTTTACTGCCTGACGCATATATTTTCTCAAAGATTCTTCATCATAAACAATTTCCATAGCTCTTCCACCAAGTACATAGGAAGGTCTAACAAGAATGGGATAACCAAGCTCATCTGCTATTTTTAAGGCTTCTTCTAAAGACGTAGCTGTGCCACTTGGGGGTTGTTTTAGTTTTAATTTATCCACAAGCTCTTTAAATCTTTTTCTATCCTCAGCTCTATCTATGGCATCAGCTTTTGTTCCCAGTATGTTTACTCCATGGGATTCCAAAGCCTTTGCCAGTTTAAGGGGTGTTTGTCCACCAAATTGGAGAATTACTCCAAGAGGTTTTTCTCTCTCAATAATATGCAAAACATCCTCAAGAGTAAGAGGTTCAAAATAGAGTCTGTCAGATGTATCATAATCAGTGCTTACTGTTTCTGGGTTACAGTTTATCATTATTGTTTCATAGCCAAGCTCTCTTAAACCAAAAACAGAATGAACACAGCAGTAGTCAAACTCTATTCCTTGTCCTATTCTATTTGGTCCGGAGCCGAGAATGATAACTTTATTCTTATTATCTGTGGGAGGAGCATCGGAATCATAGGTTAACTCTGAGGAATTAATATGGCAGAATCCTCTTTCATAAGAAGAATACATATAAGGAGTATAGGCAACAAATTCAGCAGCGCAGGTATCAACAAGTTTGTAAGTAGGCTTTATATTTAGTCTTTCTCTTATTTTTCTTATTTGTTCTTCTGATGCTTTAAGAAGAGTAGCTAATCTTCTATCTGAAATACCATTTTGTTTAGCAGTAAAGATCAGTTCTTGTAATTCTTTATCCCTTAAGGTGTTTAATTTAATCTCTTTTAGGCTTTCTTCAAACTCTACGATTTCTTTTATGTTATTTAAAAACCATGGATCTATTCCTGTTAATTCATATATTTCTTGAATAGTGAAACCCCTTCTTATTGCCTCAGCTATATACCAAAGTCTCTCTGCATTGGGATTTTTAAGCCTCCATCTAATCTCCTCCACTAAGGCATTAATCTCTTCAAAACCATAAGAGCCAATCTCTAAGGAACGGATAGCTTTTCCTAAGGCTTCTTTAAAGGTTCTACCTATAGCCATTACTTCACCAACTGATTTCATCTGAGTTGTAAGAGTTGGATTAGCTTCAGGGAATTTTTCAAAGGTAAATCTTGGCACTTTTACTACAACATAATCCAAAGTGGGCTCAAAACTGGCTGGTGTCACTTTTGTTATGTCATTGGGGATTTCCTCAAGAGTGTATCCAATGGCAAGTTTTGCTGCAATTTTTGCTATTGGAAAACCTGTTGCCTTACTTGCTAAAGCAGAACTACGGGAAACCCTTGGATTCATCTCAATTATAACCATTCTACCATTTTGGGGATTCACAGCAAACTGAATATTGCTTCCTCCGGTGTCAACTCCTATCTCTCTTATTGCTTTTATAGCAGCATCACGCATTATTTGATACTCTCTGTCTGTAAGAGTTTGAGCAGGAGCTACTGTGATTGAGTCTCCTGTATGGACTCCCATAGGATCAAAGTTTTCAATTGAGCAAATGATTACCACATTGTCTGCTTTGTCTCTCATTACTTCCAGTTCATACTCTTTCCATCCAAGAAGGCTTTCCTCTACAAGCACTTGGCTTACAGGACTTAGTTTCAATGCTCTGTCAAGAAGTTCTTTGTACTCTTCAATGTTGTATGCGACTCCGCCTCCTGTCCCTCCTAAGGTAAAGGCAGGTCTTAGTATAGCAGGAAAACCAATCCAGTCAATTACTTCAAGACCTTGTTTAAAGCTATTAACAGCAGCTGAACGAGGTAGATCAAGTCCTATCTTTATCATAGCTTTTTTGAAAAGTTCTCTGTCCTCAGCTTTTTTAATAGCCTGCAAATTTGCTCCTATGAGTTCTACAGAGTATTTTTCAAGTACTCCAGCCTCACCTAATTCAACAGCAAGATTAAGAGCTGTTTGGCCTCCAAGAGTAGGAAGTAAAGCATCAGGTCTTTCTTTCTTTATTATGAGTTCTAATATATCAGCTGTTAGAGGTTCAATGTAAGTAGCATGTGCCATAGATGGGTCTGTCATGATGGTAGCTGGATTTGAGTTTACAAGAACTACCTCATAACCCTCTTGCTTTAGGGCTTTACAAGCCTGAGCACCAGAGTAGTCAAACTCACAGGCTTGTCCAATTATAATGGGACCTGAACCTATGATTAATATCTTCCTTATGTCTGTTCTTTTTGGCATACTATTTTAAGAGTTCCTCCAATCCTTTTAATCTTTCCTTTTGTCTTTCAAGGGCAAGCTTTGTTTCATAAAGTTTTTTTATCATTTTGTTGTTTAACATATCTTCTGTTATCTCAGAGGCCTTTATTTGGAGAAATTCCTCCAATTCCTTTACTTTTGTTTCGTAATCTTTTATATAGTCCTGACAAATTTTGATCTCTCTCATGGTAGATATGTATACTTCATCATATGTAATTCCCATTTAAGATCTCCCTTTCTTAAACTCTTTCATACTTTCTTACAATTTCTCTAAACCTTTCAAAAACATCTAATGCATCATTAGGACCAGGTCCAGCTTCAGGATGATGTTGTACTGAAAAAATTGGATATTCTACATGTTCCATGCCTTCTTCTGTTCCATCGTAGAGGTTTCTATGAGTTAGTCTAACTTGATCTTTAAGATTCTCTATATCAACGCAGTAATTATGATTTTGAGCTGTAATAGAAATTTTTCCGCTAATGAGGTCTTTTACAGGATGATTTCCTCCATGATGACCAAATTTTAGTTTATATATTCTTCCACCTAAGGCAAGCCCAATTAATTGATGACCAAGACAAATTCCAAAAAGAGGTTTTTCCCCAATAAGTTTCTTTACATTATCCACTGCATAATTAAGAATCCTCGGGTCTCCTGGACCATTACTTAACATTATGCAGTGAGGGTCCAAAGAGAGAACCTCCTCAGCAGGAGATTTTCCTGGAACTACATAGACGGAAAAACCTACTCTTTTTAAATTTCTCAGAATGCTTAGCTTCACTCCAAAATCATAAACAAGGCACAACGGTAACTTTTCATCTCTATAGAACCAATAGGGCTCCTTACACATTACAGTGCTAACATGATCAATTTCAGAAATATCAGGATGGTCATTTACCTTTTTGTAAAGGCTTAGGGGATCTAAATCTAAAGTGGAGATAATTCCCATCTGAGAGCCTTTGTCTCTTAAGTGCTTTGTTAAAGCACGAGTATCAATGCCCTGAATTCCTACTATCCCATATTTTTTTAAGTAATTATGTAGACTTTCTGTAGCTCTCCAATTACTTGGATAGTCTTTGTATTCTCTTAGGACAAAACCTTCTACCTTTGGTCCTCCAATAGATTCTATATCTTCTTCATTTACTCCGTAGTTTCCAATCTGAGTATAGGTCATTACAACAATTTGTCCTTTATAGGATGGATCTGTAAGTATTTCCTGATAACCTGTCATAGATGTGTTAAAAACTACTTCTCCAACAGATTCTCCCTGGGCGCCGAAAGAAAAACCTTCAAAAAATGTTCCATCTTTTAAAACCAAAAGAGCTTTTTTCATTACTCAGTCCTCATATCTAAAAATTTTTTTCCTTTTACTGTAAATAAAACTTTTCCCTTAAGGGTCCAAAGGTCAAAGGGAGTATTTTTGCCAAGAGATAAAAATTTATTTTTATCAACTGTCCATTCTTTGTTAATGTCAACAAGTATTAAATCAGCCTGAGCACCTTCTTTTATGCCTTCTTTGCGTATTTTTAAAATTTTTGTAGGTGAAACTGTAAATTTTTCTATAAGTTCTTCTAAACTTAAAGTGCCCTCATGAAAGAGTCTTAGGCTTAAGGAAAAGGCTGTTTCAAGTCCTGAAATTCCATTTAAGGCTTCTTGAAAAGGTACTTTTTTCTCATCAATGTGATGAGGTGCGTGGTCAGTAGCAATTACATCAATTATCCCTTCTTTAAGAGCAGCTTTTATTGCCTCTAAGTCTTCTTCAGTTCTTAAGGGAGGATTTACTTTCGCATTTGTGTTGTAGTCTTTTACAGCTTCTTCTGTCAAAGTAAAGTAATGGGGACAGGTTTCAGCTGTAACAGCTATGCCTTGTTCTTTTGCGAATTTTATAAGCTCTACCGAACCTTTTGTAGAGACATGGGCAATATGTATAGGTGCCTTTGTGTATTTGCTTAGAAGTATATCCCTTGCTACCATCACTTCCTCTGAAGCCTTGGGAATCCCTTTCAGTCCAAGATAAAAAGAGAGTTTTCCCTCGTTCATTACTCCATCTTCACTAAGATTGATGTCTTCACAATGGGAAATTAAAGGTGAGCCTATTGCCTTTGAGTATTCAAGAGCTCTTTTCATAATTATTGAATTCATCACAGGCATGCCATCATCAGAAAAGGCTACGCAGCCAGCCTCTCTAAGCATTGCCATTTCGGAGAGTTCTTCACCCTTAAGTCCTTTTGTTATCGCTCCTATGGGGAAGACATGGCAACTTCCCTCTTCTTTTGCTTTTGCAAGAATGTAATAAGTGACTTCAGGATTATCATTAACTGGAAAGGTATTTGCCATACAGCATACTGAAGTAAAGCCTCCTCTTAGAGCAGCAAGAGTTCCAGTGCGTATTGTTTCTTTGTATTCATAACCTGGTTCTCTTAAATGGGTATGCATATCTATAAGCCCAGGGAATAGGTAGAGACCTTCAGCATTTATTTCAAGAATATTTTTTGACTTTTTTCCCTTTATCTGGATTGGTGTGCTTTTTCTTTTCAGCTTAATTTTTGATATAACTCCATCTTCAATAATTAAGTCAGCTAAGCCTTTAGTTTTAGTAATAGGGTCAAGTAGGTTTGCATTGTAAAATTTGATTAACAATTAAACCTCCTTGGGTTTGAGCATATAAATTACAGCCATTCTTGTAGCAATTCCATTTGTTACTTGTCTAAGGATAAGAGACTGACTACTGTCTGCTACTTCTGTAGAGATTTCAACTCCTCTATTCATAGGTCCAGGATGCATCACAACAGCGTCTTTTTTTATGTAATTGAGTAAATCTTTCTTTAGTCCCCAGAAATGGGAATACTCTTTTAATGAGGGGATGAAAGCACCTTTCTGCCTTTCCAGTTGAATTCTTAGAATCATAACTACATCAACATCTTCTATTCCTTCTTTAAGATTAAAAAAAATTTTTACATTATCAGGGATTTCCTGTGGAAGAAGAGTAGGGGGCCCAACAAATCTTATTTCTGTGTCAAATTTACTCAGAAGATATAGATTGGAGCGAGCAACTCTGCTGTGAATTATGTCTCCTACAATAGCAATTTTAAGTCCATCAAGCCTTCCTTTAATTTCAAGAATGCTAAAGGCATCAAGCAATGCCTGGGTAGGATGTTCATTTGTGCCATCTCCAGCATTTATTACAGAGGCTGATGTGTTTTCAGCAACAAATTTTGCTGTACCAGAGGAGGAGTGCCGAAGTACAATATAGTCTACATTGTAAGATTCTATGGTTTTCAAAGTATCATAAAGGGTTTCACCTTTTACAACACTACTGGTGCTTACAGAGAAATTAAGCACATCAAGGCTAAGACGTTTTTCAGCAAGCTCAAAGGATGTGCGAGTTCTGGTGGAAGGCTCAAAAAAAAGATTTATTGCTGTCCTACCCCTTAGAGTAGGAACTTTTTTTATGTCTCTTTGAAGAACTTCCTTAAAAGCTTTGGCGGTATTGAGGATTTCCTCAATATCTTGTTTTGAAAGCTCTTTAATGCCTATTAGATCTTTCATTGTGTAATTAAAACAACAGAATCCTTTCCTGAAAATTCTTTAAGATAAACTTTTATCTTTTCACTCCTTGAAGTTGGTATGTACTTGCCAGTGTAGTTTGCCATTATGGGAAGTTCTCTATGACCTCTATCAATTAAAACAGCAAGCTGAATCTCTGCAGGTCTACCAAAATCCATTAAGGCATCCATGGCAGCCCGGGTTGACCTACCTGTGTAGAGAACATCATCAACAAGAACAACTTTTTTGTCATCAAGGCTAAAGGGAATGTTAGTAGGTTTTATTTTTTTGCGTGTTTTTGCCAGATTAATGTCATCTCTATAGAATGAAATATCAAGAATGCCAATGGGTACATCTATGTTTTCTGTTTCTTTTATTTTTCCTTTGATTCTCTCAGCAAGATAAACTCCACCTGTAACAATTCCAATGAGACATATATTTTCAGCGCCTTTGTTCTTTTCTAATATTTCGTATGTTATCCTTGTAAGGATTCTTTCTATCTCCTGTTCATTTAGAAGTTCTTTTTCCATGGCAGTGGACTAAACCTTAAATCAATAAATTATACATAATTTGGGAAAATTTTTCCATTTCGTATTTGCACGGATATTGAAGTCATCAAGAAAAATTCCCTCTGAATGAGGGAGGTCTTAGGCTTAAGGCTGAAGTTTTGACTTATGTATACACCGAAGAAATTTACCCGTATATCTTTTTCTTAAGCCTTTAGCCTATCGCCTTAAGCCTAATTATGGTCGCAATACCTTCCTTGTTTCAATGGAAGTATGTATAAAACAAAACCTCAAAGACAGAGGACTTACCGTTGAATCATCAAAAGGCAAAATCTCCTGGCGTGATGAGCTTGTATCCAAAAACACAGGAGAACTTAAGCCCGTGGCAGTCTATCATGACCCGCTTACAGGCATGGATATACCCACTGATGTAGGCTTTAGCTATAACCCTGGCAAGGCTGCATGGTTTCCTGACCTTGACAAATACCCTTATGAAATAGCCAAAAAATGGATAGAAGGTGGGCTTACTGGCCCTGACTTTAAGGCATTCTTGGAGGGAAAACTCAAAGGTAACTTCCCGGTGGCTGTTCTGGATGAGGAATAAAGAAAAGCGATTAAGGCAAAATCTCAGGTTATATATCTGTCTGATGAGACACTGGCAAAAAACAAGACAAACCATCCAGAGATAACCTTAGAGGAATATATTAAGCCCCCTTGGATTGTCTCTGAAGCGAAAGTCATTGTGAAAAAACGATCAGTTTCTTGTCTTCATTAAACAAGACGGTAAGTATTATTTTGCTGTTGTAAAAACAACAAAAGACAGAAGCGAACTCTATATAACTTCATTCAGATATACAAACTTAAATGACATAAAGAGTGAAATGAAAAAAGGCAAGGTGATTAGAAATGAATTATAAGCCTCTATGGAGGGACCTCCATTTCCCCTCAACTCCAACCTGTCTTAAGACAGGCGGTACGGCTGGTGGATTCACCGTGTCAGAGAGGCTTATAATTCATTTTACCCATACCTTTTCAATCCTTGTTTTAATGGAAGCGTCTCTGCAACAAGGATCAAAGGGAAATTCTGTTCCTGTTTCTTTTCTATAGCATCAGGCCGTTCTCCGTGATGAGCTAAAACTGAAATAATGGGTGATATTTTTTGAGCATAAGATTTAATTCGCTCGGCAATGCTATTAACCAAAACTCTCATTGGTAAAACATAAATCATTCTTGGTGCTATTTGGAATTTCTTTATTGTAAACTGATACAAAAAAGGAGCAACCACAGCTTCGGTTTTTCCAGAGCCAGTGGGAGCTCTTAACAATAAGGGAAATTTTATCTCTTCAAAGATGGACCATGTTTCTATCTGATATCTGAATGGAGAGGCAATGTTTAATTTTTCTTGGTAAAATCTCTCAATATGAGAAGACACATTAAATCCTCAAAAATTTTTTATAATTTTAAATAAAAATTTAGAACAACTTCAATAAATTTAGATTGCCCCTTCGTTTATGCTCCCCGCAATAACAAAAAATAGAGGGCTTGCAATGACACCTTTCCTCATTGCTAAGACTTGCCGAGCAAAAACGAGAGGATGACGAAGAAATCTTGTTTTAACAATATTCAGAAAAACAATAAGGAATTGTTTCGTGTGACTTTTATACCTTCGCAATGGCAGAGGGAAAGGATGCCGTTACAATGATAAAAAAATTATCAAAAAAGCCAGTCAAAATTATATAAATTTTTTAATTAGCTCTGTAGAGCATCCTTAGGGAAGGGTAATTTGTAATATATCCTTCAATGCTTACCTTAAAAGTAGAAGAACTAAACTATCGTGGGAGTGGGGAGTTCTGTCTTTGGTTATTTTAAGAGATTGAAAATTTAAAAATCGTAGGAGTAGTAAACCACAACACCCTTTTCTTTTGCAAACTCCTCTACATCAGGTTCTGATATCATATGAGTGACTATCAAAGGAAAAAGTTCTCCTAAAACTGGCTCAAGCCTCTTTATCCTTCTCTCTATGAATCGCCTTACATCATTCTTAGAGAGCTTTACCTTGCTTTCACCAACTATAAATACTTTCTTTCCGTTTCTTTTGGCCTCTCCTATTATGTTTACTTCTATTGCTTGGCCCTTGCTGTCTTTTATATAACCACGCTTTAGTTTTCCTAATACTTCAAGATTGTAATCTCTCTTAAGCAGAGCTGGCAAAGCCTTATAGGCTTCGTTTTCAAGAGTGTAACCCACTGTATGTGATAGCCCTCCCACTTGTTCTTTGACTTCCTCAAGTTCACCAACCAGTCTCTTGATAGCATCTTCTGTCTTCTTTTGAGCTTCAGCAAGCTCGTTTACTCTTTCCTCGGTTCTTTTTTGAGCTTCAGCGAGCTTTTCTACAACTTCTTCAAGCCTATTAAGCCTCTCCTCTGTCCTTTTTTGAGCTTCAGCAAGCTCGTTTACTCTTTCCTCGGTTCTTTTTTGAGCTTCAGCGAGCTTTTCTACAACTTCTTCAAGCCTATTAAGCCTCTCCTCTGTTCTTTTTTGAGCTTCAGCAAGCTCGTTTAGTCTTTCTTCGGTTCTTTTTTGTGCTTCAGCGAGCTTTTCTACAACTTCTTCAAGCCTATTAAGCCTCTCCTCTGTTCTTTTTTGAGCTTCAGCAAGCTCGTTTAGTCTTTCCTCGGTTCTTTTTTGAGCTTCAGCGAGCTCGTTTATTCTTTTCTCTGTCCTTTTTTGTGCTTCAGCAAGTTCTTTAACATTATCAGCTAATTGAGCTACTGTTTTTCTTAATTCCTCAAATTCTACCTTTGTTACAGTATTTGCTAATTCTTTATAAATCTTCCCCATTACCCGAGCAAGACTTTCAGCCTGCCGAGCATCAAAGGTTTCCCTTAACTCATATAAAAGTTCTAAGGTGTCAAGCATACCTATATTATAAAAGATTATTAAAAAATTTTTCTTCACTCTTAAGCTAAATTGCAAAGTCAGGAAAATATAATTGAAATAATTTTTTAAAAAAACTGCAAATAAAAAAATATCTATAGATTTTTGAAGGAAATGTAAAGCACATAAGGCATATTGACTTCTTCTTTTTCTGTTTTAATTTTTTTGTAAATCTAACTTCACTTCTTGTAAAGACAAACTCATCTAAAATAGAGATTTGCTGATTTAAAAATTAGGCATAAAAAGGATTTTTGAAGAATTGTTTTTACTCACTGAATTTCAGATTAGAAGATAAAATTTTAATTTTAACAGAACCGCTGAAAAGCTAAATAGTCTCTTTTGATAGAAGAGAACTTTATAAGAATTAATTCTTGCCCATGGTTTTAAATCAGTAACAAAGGAAGTTTATAGAAGATTAAGGAGCTTGTGGAAAATGTTGCAAAATATCTTAATTACTATCTAAAGCTTGCTTTAGAGGATTTAAAGCTAACAGTCCCTTTATAAATTAGAAAGCCACCAGCTACAAGACTATTATTTGTAACTGGTGGCTTTTTTAGGTAATTACCTTTCCAGTTCATCTCTAATCTCCCTTATGAGTTGCATTATTTCTTCTATTTTCCTTTCTGTTTTACCTCTAAGGAGTATATCCATCATTATAGTTATGAGCTCCTGAATATTAATCAACTTATCAATTTGAGTACGGCTTTCTACATTAGTATTCATACTCATCATTTTATCACCTCCTTTTTTGATAAGAATTTCCTTTAAATATTCTTATTACTTTCTTCTATTGATTTCCCTTCTAAGTATCTCAACCTCTCTTTTTACCTCCTCAACTTTCTTTGCATCAATTTCATCCTTGATTGTTGCACCAATTATTATTCCTACTATACACGCCACTATAAGCTCTGCTGCTTTTTGTCCTGCTATGGCTGCGATTACTGGAAGCATTAACCTCACCTCCTTTCATCTCTTTTTGTCCTCCTATGGAGGCTTTTTAATTGCATATATTTTTATTATTGCCTAAATATCTCTCTCTTTGTACTATTTGTAATATTTCACAATATTTCTATTGTCAGTATTCTTAATTGCCTTGGAGGGACTAAACAATAAGGACTCCATACAAATTCCCTCTCTTTCATTGCGAGCAGTCCGAAGGACTGCGTGGCAATCCCTTCCGTCATTGCGAGGGTGAAGAAGTCATCCGAAGCAATCTCATTGCAAGCTTTTACAGTAAAAGCGTGGACGGAGGGATTGCTTCGTCGCTTACGCTCCTCGTAATGACGCCCACCCTCTGTCATTGCGAGGGCAACGCAAGGTGCACGAAGCAATCTGACGGCATTATTTGGAAGGGCTCGCAATGACAGAAATAGATATGAAAGGACTACCAATGACATAAAAAGGTAAGGAAGCTCTTACAAAGACAATAATTATTGAAATCTTACTAATCAAAATAAATCTCAACACCTTCAGGGATTCGGTCTCCTACTCCTAAAACTTCCACGAGACTATCTTTTGATAGTGAATAAATCCTAACATCATCATATCTTGGATGAATTATTTTTGATATATCTTGTATCATTTCATGAAGTTGATTCTTATCTAATGCACAATAAAAAACAGAGTATTGTAAATGAATGCCTTTGCCTTTCATATATCTGTAGATCTTATTTAATCTATTTTCGTCAGATATGTCATAACAAAAAAGGTATAGAGATTTCATGGCGGAATTATCCTCATAATCTCAAGAATTTCATTAATTACCATATCAACTGAATTTGAAATCTCAGCTTGTCTTTTTTCAAAGTTATTTATAATAATTTCAAGGATGTCATGTGAAATCTGCGGATTATCAGCAAAATCGTTCTTTAACTTTGCGAGGCAGAAAAATTTGGCTGTTTGGAGGTCTGCTTCTGGTTCGAAAATATGATAAATATCATAAACTAAACCATAGTTACATGCCTTGTTGATTATTCCCAAATGGGGATTGAGTTTTGCAGAGATAATTCTCTCGATTATGTTTATTTGTATGAGACTTGATGTGATGTCCTTGACTTTATTCCATAGAAACTCTGAAGGTTTAATTTTATTTATGATTGTAGGATACCTATCTTGAAGATTGATTGAAATTTTATCAAAAAGAATTCTTATGACCTTTCTTTCTTCCTCAAATCTTTTTCTTAAGAGCATGGATCTGTATTTATCAATTAATGCTGATGAACTTAAAAGTCTCTTCTGTTCCCTACTGTGATCTGGGAAGTCTTTATTAGGTGGTAATATAAGTGAAAACTCTCTGTCCCTATTAATTATCAATACAGGAATACGTTGAGATGAAAATAGGGTAAGAGAGAATGAATCTAACTCTATGTTTCCTAAAATTATTACTTTATCAACATAGTTTACAGGAATTCTCACAGGAGCTTTATTCCTTCTTTCTATCAATACAGATGGTCCGTCCCTTCTCATTAGGAGCCCGTTACCTTTATCAACGAGATACAGAGTTCTTTTATCTTTATTCAAGTATTCTTCTGGCAAGTTTTTCAACCTCCTTTCTCCAGAGACTTCTTTGTTGTTGAGCCCATTCTTCATAGAGAGAATAAAACTTTTTCCTTCCAGCTTTTCCAAGATATACTGCCGATGTTTGTTCGTCTTTTGTGAAGTTTTTCGAACTTAGGTGTCTATTTTTGAATATTTCAAAAACAAATCTATCAACACTTACTCTGTATTTTTCTACTAAGTCACAGGCGAGGGATTCTCTTCCATATTCAAATTGATGATAAAAACCTATAGTTGGATCTAAACCTATTAGCTGTATCTCTCTTACTATTTCATAATGTATTAATGTATAAACAAATGAAAGCATGGCATTAACTGGATCTGTAGGTGGTCTTTTAACTCTTTTGTAAAATTTAAGTGATGGCGGAAAAAGTTTGCAGTATAACGAAAAATAAATTGATGAAATAGAGCCTTCTATGCCTCTTAAAGATTCAATCGACGGAAAGGTTTCTGTTAGAGTATTTAGAGTTTTATCCACAGTTTCAATAGCTTTGTTTATATCCATAGATAGAGTTGGATTAATCTGTTTCATCTCAATAATAAATTGCTTTTGTGAGAGAATTTTTTCCGAAATCAATTCTTTTGATATCACTTGGGCAAAGTTTCTAATTGATTTCTCATATTGTTTCACTCTTAAGTATCCATTGTTATGAAGGGGGCCATTAATTATTCCGCAGTATTTCAATCTTCCAGTGAAAAAAACAATTGATATACCATTTCTTACTAATTTATAAATAAATGAAGTATCTAACTTTACATTTCCAACGATTACAACTCTCTTTAATGGTGTAAGAGGAATTCCCCCTTGTCTTTTGCCATTGCTGTAAAAAGCTATTGAATTACCATCAACTTTTAGCTCTATATCTTTTCTATCGATAAAAACCGTGCCCATTTAGCCAAGGTAGAAGTAATCAGGATACTGAGGCTTTACTGCTATGCCTAAGGTTATAATTTCACTTCGGCCATCAATGGAGAAAATATGAACTCTGTCTTCAAAGGGATTTATTAACCTTTTAAGTTTGCTTATTATGAACTTGAGTTCCTCTTTTTTAAGGAAACATTCATAAACTGACTTTTGTCCCCCGATGCTGTAGCCTTTAAGAAAATATCTCACCTGCGCAAGCCTTCTTAAGTCTGTTATGTCATAGGCTATGATATAAAGAGTTCTCATAAGATTATTTTATTCGATTATTCTTTTGAGTAAATTATTTTGTAATGTTGCGAAATATTACAAAGTGAGGGTTATCTGAGAATAATTTGAGAGTTTTTCATGTGACCATCTTTAAAGACTTTTTTAAGTTCTTCTTTTTTGTATCTTACATATATTTCGTGTTGTTTTTTCATAAATTCTGTTACAGTTCTCTCAAAGCCAGCATGGGCAAGAAAATTTCTTCTATGAAAATTACCTTCACCAGAAATAACATGGGATATGAGGTTCCAATTTCCCTCTGAAATATTTGCTGCATTATTTATCATGCGTTTTAGATTAGAGATTTCATGGCTTAAAATCTCAATGTTTAACAAGAGATTGAAATGTTCATAAATCTTTGTAAACTTTTGTTCAATTTCATCAAGGGAAACTTCATCTTTCAACTTAATCTCATAGGCTGAAAGTACTCTTAAGATACCTATGTAAAGAGCTAAAACAAAGAATACTTTAAGATAGTCATTTTTATTAATACCAGCGCTTTTTTCCCAATTGTGGAAAAGTTTCTCTTTTAGCTGATCAATAAGGGTTTTAATAATTTCAATAATTTCCTCTTCTTTTGAAAAGGAATAAGAATAAATAACAAGAGGTGTGTTGTTTTTTAATGCTGAATAGGCTAAATAAAACTCTTCAAAAAGTTTTTGAAGTTTATTTTTTAATTTCCTAATTCCTTTATCTGTTCCAACAATTTTTCTTGAAAGAGCATAATTTTTTATATCGGCATCTTCATCAATTGGTGATGAGAAAAAGATCTTGTATTTTAGTTCATAATCTTTGTGGATAGCATAATTATTTTTTGTGGAGCCTATTATAGGATCACTAAAGTAAAGTTTTACCTTTAGTTCTTGATTTATCCAATTTGATAAACTATGAAATACTACAAAGTTTCTTACAGCTTCAAGCATAGCAGTAATGTAAATGTTATGACCACTTGAAATGTCAATATAAAGTTCTGTAAAGGATTCAGTGAGACTCCTCTGTACAATGTCTATGAATATTTCTAAAACTATGTCATCAAAGTTACCTTCAAAGTTTTGCCCAGAAAACTCACCGAAAGAATGCACTAATAAAAAGTCATCAGCCAAATAAGTATGGGGATGCAACTTGAAAAATTCCAGAGGATTTTTAAAATAATCTTCCTTAGAACCCTCAAGTATCTCCCTTATCTTTTTTTTAAATTTTTGCTCAATAGTTGAATCTTCAGCAATAAGCGCCTTGTTAAAAGGAAGACTTACAGGATAGATTAAAATTACTTTTACATTTCTGTGAGAACTCTTTAGAGCTAATGAGCTTAGGTAAGTATCAACCTCTGTTGAGTTGATTTGGAACTTTAAAGGTTTCATATTTTTTTCAAGTCTTCCTATTTGATAAATGTATTTCATCACCTACTCCTTTTTTATGATAATCTTTGCTCTGTCAATCATTAAACCATAAGCTGTCTCTCCATATTTTCTCTTTCCATGAATGATGTAGTAAGGTAT
Organism: uncultured bacterium; assembly: GCA_937924475.1. Lineage (GTDB taxonomy): Bacteria > Nitrospirota > Thermodesulfovibrionia > Thermodesulfovibrionales > Thermodesulfovibrionaceae > Thermodesulfovibrio. The sequence continues at coordinate 10,088 of CALDSV010000062.1, read as the reverse complement.
TAATTTTTCATCACGAAGGTGAGTTTTTATTGTAGAATTTATTTTTGAGATAAGGCTTCTTAGATATTGTTCATCCCTTTTGAAAGTCTCTAAAAGACTATTCTTATCTTTGTCGCTTTTCATTGGTAAAAAGCAATCATAGCAGTTTTTGCAATTAATTTTTTTCGTATCTCTGCACTTATTTTTTTTCAGGTAAGCAAAGACACAATATGTTGAAAACATTTTTTCTGTTAATCTAATTTTATGCTCACCAATTAGAATTTTATTTTCCCTTGGATTTATTACAAGAGGTGGAATCTTTAAAGAGGAGTCAATTTCTTTTTGTGTGAAAGAGACAAGACTACGAAAGGACCTATTATTGAAGTCTACAAAATCTCTCAATCTTATAAAAGGTAGTTCAGCCAGTTCTATTTTTGCCTTATCAGTTGAAAGCTCTATCACGCTTCCGTCTTTTCTCTTTAACCGTAGTGTTTTAGGTTCTGGAGGTGGATAGAAAAAATAAGGATTACTTTCAAATTCCTCACTAACCAAAACATGATATAGTTTGTCTTGCGGTCTTCCATAAAGCTGAAGAGCGCTTCCAAGATAGTAACCCATTGTTTTTCTTCCACCAGCAATAGAACAGTGAAGTGTCGTATTTTCATCTTGAGCTAACTTTCTTACTGTTTCAGTAATAAGATCACCTGTTAATTCATTGTCAGTGGTAGAACGAATATCTGCAAGGGCTTCTTTTTCGGATTTAATCAAGATTATATTCTCCTCAGTAAAAGCTATTGGAGGCATGCCATAGTCCTTAGTTAGTTGAGTAATGACTCCTTTTTCAAGAATCATTTCCTTTATAGTCTGAGCCCCCTTGGAAGTGGTAATTACAAATATTTCATCAATATTAACGGGAGGCGATTTTTTATGAAGAGCATAAATGGTTTCAGTAATTATCTGTGGCGTAACACCTATTACACAGAGTAGGATGTTTTTCATTGAGTAAAAATTTATCATAATTTGCAATATTTTGCAATATTACAAAATGATTGATTTTGAGAATAAGTTTCTATAAAATTAAAGAGAAAAAATCCTTAGGAGGCAAAAGATGGATGAAACTGTCTATAAAATAGCTCTTGCAGCATATTTTCATGATATAGGAAAGTTTGCAGAAAGAGCAGTTGGAACTCCAGGAATTGATGCAGTAGGATTTTTCCCAAATAAAGAATTTTTAAATAATAACATGGGATTATACCTGCCTTCTTATAAAGGTAGATACACTCATCTGCATGCAGTTTATACTGCTGCATTTATAGATAGTTTTGAAAAGCTTCTACCTAAGGAGTTTAACAAAGATGGATGGGGGCTTGGCGATTCTTTTGTAAACCTTGCATCAAGTCATCATAAACCACAGACTCCTCTTCAGTGGTTAATTGCTATTGCCGATAGGATAAGTAGTGGTTTTGATCGGACAGAATTTGAAAAATACAATACTCAGTCCGATGATAAAGGGATCCCTTTGAAAGACTATAAAAAGACTCGTTTACTTACAATTTTTGAAGGGCTTTCCATTGATGGTAAATTGAAAAGGGACAGCCTTGATGATTATAAATATCGTTATCCTCTCAAGGAACTATCTCCAGAGAGCATCTTTCCTAAATTTGTTGAAAATACAGAACACATTGACATTGAAAAAGCTTCTGAGGAGTATCGTCAGCTTTTTTCAAATTTCATAAATGCTCTTGAAAAATTAAGTCATAAAGAACAAATTCCTCTGTGGTTTGAGCATCTTGACAGTTTATTTATGATTTTTTGCTCTCACATTCCTGCAGCTACTGTTGGTAATGTTGTTCCTGATGTCTCTCTTTATGATCACAGTAGAACAACATCTGCCATTGCCTCGGCTCTTTATAAATATCATGAAGAAACAAACACCTTGACAGTGGAAGCAATTCAAGATTATGAAATTAAAAAATTTTTAATTATAAGCGGAGATTTTTACGGAATTCAGGATTTTATATTTACTGAGGGAGGAAGTACTGGCAAAGCATCTGCAAAACTTTTAAGAGGCCGCTCTTTCTATGTATCACTTTTGACAGAACTTGCAGCTGATATGCTTTGCAGAGAACTCAATTTACCAGTAACATCTATTGTTCTTAATGCTGCAGGAAAGTTTACAGTGCTTGGCTATAACACTAATAAGGCAAAAAGAATAGTTAAGGAAATAGAGGAAAAAATTAACGATTGGCTGATAAGAAATTTCTTTGGACAAGCATCAATGGGATTTTCAATAAAGGAAGCCTCTCCGGATGATTTTGTAAAAGGGAATTTCCTAAGTTTATATCAAAGCCTTTTGAAGGAGGTAAATAAAAGGAAATATTCAAAATTTGATTTATCCAGATATAGTGGTTGTGTTAGCACATATTTGGATTCCTTTGATAGTGAACTTGGAGTGTGTCCTTTTTGTGGTAGGAGACCAGCAAGAAAGGATGCAAAAGTTAAAGATGAATATTCGTGCAAAATTTGTCATGACCAAATTTTTATTGGAGAAAATCTTGTAAAAAAAGAACAGATTGCAATACTACAAAAGGATGCTGAAATTTACGATGAAGAGAAGATTCTTGAGCCTATTTTTGGGAAATATCAAATTGTTTTTGTGGAAGGTAAATTAAGAAAACTTGCTAAAGAGGCTAAAGTCTATAAATTTTGGAATATAGGAATCTCTGAAAATGGGGAAATAGCTAAGGACATCGCAGCTAAATTTATCAATGGCTATATTCCAAAGTTTGAAGAAGAGGATCTTACAGAAGATGCCATCAACAAAATCTTAGCTGGTAAAAAATCAGACAAAATTAAAGAGGAATTATTTGATAGCTTGCAAAAAGATATTCCAAAGACATTCTCTTATATTGCGAAAATGTCTCTTAATAGCTCTGAGAATGGAAAATTCAAGGGAGTTGAAGCCTTGGGAGTTCTAAAAGCTGATGTAGACAACCTCGGATTACTTTTTGGTTTTGGAATAAAACAAGATAGATTCACTTTTTCCCGACTTGCAACACTTAGCAGACAGCTTAATAATTATTTCACCATATTTTTACCTTTTAAGCTTAAAACTGATGCTCGTTTTAAGAATATTTATACAGTATTTGCTGGAGGTGATGACTTATTTTTAATAGGTCCATGGAACAGCATTATAGAATTTGCAGGTTTTTTAAATAAATCATTCAAAGATTATGTTTGTAAAAATGAGGATATAACAATATCAGCGGGAATTACTATACACAAACCATCAACACCAGTTTTAACATTTGCTGAAGCTTCAGAAGAAGCAATTGATGCCTCTAAATCTGGCGGCAGAGACAGTATAACTATTTTTGGCGAAACTGCTAAATGGCATGAGTTTTATGAACTTGAAAGGATAAGAATTACTCTTGAAAGATGGCTTAGCAGTGAGAAAATAAATACTGCCATGCTTTATAGGCTTAACGAGTTCATTGAGATGAGAAAGCAGGAAGAGATGATATTAAAAAGCAAAGGCGATTTCTTTATTGAGGAGATGGAGTGTTTAAAATGGAGATCAATTTTTTACTATACAGTGATTAGAAACATTGGAGCAAAATTAACAAAAGAGGAAAAGCAAAGTTTAATTAATGAGGTAATTAAACTTAGTGAATGGCTTCAATCATACAGTGGGAAATTAAGGATACCTCTTTGGCAAGTAATTTATAACAATAGAAAATTAGGAGGTTAGAAATGATCAAATTTTGGAAAGACAAAGCTAACAAAGTTATCGAGCCTGAACTATTTTCATCTGTAGCGGAAAAATTAGCTAAAGAAATTGGTGATAATGCTAAAAAAGTAAGACGGCTTGACAAAAGAAGTCAGATAAGAAAGTTTTATGATGAAGTTCTTAATTTTGCCTCTCGTTTGCAAAGTAAGCCTGATGATTTTGAAAAGATGTTACCTTACATTAAAATGTTAAATGCTAAAATAGCCTATGCAGAAGGAAGAGAATTAATTTCAAAGAACTTCAAGAATTTTATTTCAGAGGCTCTCAATCAAATTAAAGACAAAGATGATTTTGATGTATTTGTAAGCTTTTTTGAGGCTTTCATGGGTTATTATAGACTCTATGGACCATCTGAATAAAAGGAGGTAAAAGGCAATGAAACTTATGGAAATCAAAGAACTTAGGGGTAAGATAATTCTTAAAAGTGGATTACATATTGGCTCAGGCAATATGGAAATGCATATAGGTGGTACTGACAATCCTGTAATTAAGCATCCTCATACACTTGAACCATATATTCCTGGCTCGTCATTAAAAGGTAAAGTTCGTTCATTACTGGAAATTAAAAGTGGTTTAATGAAAGACACAAATGGAGATGTTTTATCCCCAAAAATTCTATCAAAACTTAAAGAAGATGAAAGAAAGCAGGCAGAGGCAATTCTTAAAATATTCGGCTCAAGTGGTGCAGACACAAAAGAAGGCTTTAGCTTGGGTCCCACAAGAGTGTCTTTTTCTGATTGTTATTTAGACAGTGAATGGAAAAATAAAGCAATAGAAAATCGCTGGTCTTTTACAGAGACTAAGGTAGAAAACAGTATCAACAGAATAAGAGGAACAGCAGAAAATCCCAGGCATACTGAGAGAGTACCTGCTGGTGCAGAGTTTAACTTTCACATTAGCTTTAAAATACTTGAAGAAACCGATAAAGAACTCCTTGATATACTTCTTCAGGGACTTAAACTTCTTGAGATGGATACTCTTGGTGGCAATGGAAGTAGAGGATATGGAAGAATTAAATTTGTTTTCTCTGATCCTGAGATTCAAAAGAAGTTTGAAAATTTAAATCCTTTTTAGTAGGTAAAAAAATGAAAACATATGAAATTGTCATAAAACCTATTTCAGGATTTGGTACTCCTCTTAAAGGTGATACACTCTTTGGACACATATGCTGGCAAGCAGTCTACGATGATAGGCTTTTTGACAAAAGTATAACTGAGCTTCTTTCAGATTATGCAGTAAACCCCTTTATGGTAGTTTCAAGCGCTTTTATAAAAATGAAAGATTATTATATTCTGAAGAGGCCAGATACACCTCTTGATATGCTTTTTAATCTTGATCTGAGCAATAGGGAAACTATAAAAAAACGCAAAGACCTTAAGAAAAAAATCTGGATGAAACTAAAAAGCAATACCAAAATACAATCATTGAAGGTAGATGAATTTTACCTCACTGAAGATGAGTTATTAAATGAGCTTCTAAAAACAGCACACATTAAAACTAATAAGCTATTTGGACTAAAGAGCAACTCTGTCTGTCTTATAAAAGATTATCAACAACCCCACAACACAATCAACCGCTTAACTGGAACAACAGGTGAGGAGAGATTTGCTCCCTTTTCTGTTTCTCAAAATGTTTTCAATGAAATTGTTGAACTGGTTGTCTTTGTTATGGTAAGGGATGATATAACAATTGAAATGGTCACAGAGGCATTAAAAAGAATTGGCATGACAGGATTTGGTAAAGATGCTTCAACAGGGCTTGGTAAGTTTGAGATAAAGGGATACAAACAGCTTAATTTGAAATCTCTCGGAGCTGATAACCCAAATGCTTGCTATACACTTTCACCATGCGTTCCAGAGAGAGATTTTTTTAGAAAAGCATATTTTTCACCCTTTATAAGGTTTGGCAGACATGGGGATATATTAGCAAGATCAAGTAATCCATTTAAAAATCCAATAATAATGGCTGATGAAGGAGCTGTATTTCTTGTAAAGGATGGCTCTGTATTTGAGAAACCCTATATAGGAATGGCTATCTCAGGTATATCAAAAGTTGAACCAAAAGCATTAGCACAAGGATATTCGTTGTATTTACCTGTAAAGGTGGAGGTAGAAGAATGAACTCACAAAGAGATACTCATAATACAAAATTAAAAGTTAGGCTACATGTGCTTACTCCTATTCATATTGGATGTGATGATGTTTATGAACCAACAAGTTTTGTTATAGACGAAAATAAAAATAAACTAATAGAGTTTGATCCTTTTGATTTTGTAAATTCTTTGAATGATAGACAAAGGCAAGATTTCTTAAGAGTCTGCTCTGGAGATAACCTTTTAATGATAATGAAGTTCATCAATAAAAACAGTTTCAAACAAAAAGGTATAGAAATTGATATCCCTCAGTATTTAGTGGAACATTACAAAAAAATACTCACATTATCATCCTTTGATAGAAAATTGATTATAAATCAGTTTAAAATTGAAAAAACTGCTTACAACCCACTAACAAAACTACCCTATATTCCTGGTTCATCCCTCAAAGGTTCTATAAGAACAGCTTATCTAAGCGCTCTTGCTAATGTTAAAAATATCACAAACTGGCCAGGCAAGGCAGATGATTTAGAAACAAAACTACTTGACAGAACAGAAGGCAGAGAGAAAATGACAACAGATCCTTTCAGGATGATCAAAGTATCAGATTTGTTCCCCCTTGGAAATGTAAAAAGAAAGATTGTTTACGCAGTAAATAGAAAAAAAGAAAAGAACAATACTTCAACTATAGTTGATAAATCTGGCATTTACACCATATTTGAAACTATTCAACCTGAGACAATCTTTGAAGGAACAATAGACATAAATATTCCTGATGAAAGGGCAAATATATTAAAGCCCATAACTGCTGAAAACCTTCTTCTTTCAATTCATAAATTTTATGCTAAGATTTTGAACGAAGAGACAAAAATATTACTTGAGGTATTTGGAATAAGACATCATGCAGTTTTAACTTGTAATGCAAAATTCAGAGAAAAACTAAAAAAATCATGTTTTGTTATCCGAATTGGAAAACACTCAGGTGCTGAAGCAGTTACTATTGAAGGGAATAGAAAAATTAGAATAAAGCAGGGCAAAAATAAACCTCCTTTAGAGCTTGATCATGCCACAACAATCTGGTTTGCCTCTGATACGCCAAAGCCTAAAAGCAATAGTTCTCTGTTGCCCTTTGGATGGGCAATACTTGAGGTGGTAAATGCCTAAGGAAATAATAATTGACATATCAGAACTTTATAAAGATACTGAAACTGCTAAGCTATCAAAATTAAAGGAATACATTCACAAAGCACTATCCTTAGCTGAATTGGGGAATGATATAGTTTTAACGGGTCAGGGACCTATATGGCTTTATCTTAAAGTTGCCCATGCTCTTCATGGGAAAGCAAGAAAACTCATTTATCGTAGCCCAGTAACAGGTGATATACTAATATTTGATCACTCAGTGGATTAAAAATGAAGATATACTATCAAAAATACACTTTCATAATTGAAGCAGTAGATTCGCTTTATCTTCCTTACTATAAAGGGTCCACTTTCAGAGGTGGCTTCGGAAATGTATTTAGAAAAATTGTTTGTCCCTTAAGGAGGATGGAGTGCCTTGATTGTCTACTTAGATTAAAGTGCATTTATGCCTATATTTTTGAAACCCCTTCTCAGGAAGATGCAGAAATATTGAACATGCACAAATACGAAAAAGTGCCTCATCCCTTTGTATTAGAGCCACCGCTTACAGAAAATGAATTTAGCTTATCTTCAGAAATAGAAAAAAAACAAGATAGAGTAATTCAGCAAGGTAGAAAAATAGAATTTAACCTCATACTTATTGGTAAAGCAACGGAGTATTTACCATATTTCATTTATACTTTTGAAGAACTTGGGAAAATCGGAATTGGTAAAAAAAGAGGTAGATACAAACTAAATGAAGTAAAGCTCTTAGATGATACGACAAATTCAGATAAAATTACAGTTTACCATGGTGTAGAGAAAGTTATTAGATATGGAAGAATTAGTGAAATTAATATTCCTGATAATTTCAAAGCTACTGGCAAACTCTCAGAATTAATAATTCAATTTCAGACTCCCCTTAGAATTAAATACAACCGTGACCTTGTTGTTTATCCCGAATTTCACATACTCATAAGGAATCTTGTAAGAAGAATTGGCTTACTCTATTACTTTCATTGCGGGGGGAAAAAACCAACCTGGGATTTTAGAGCTATAATAGAGCATGCTCAGAGAATAGAAATAAAAGACTCAAAACTCAAATGGTTTGACTGGGAAAGATACTCAAGCAGACAAAATACCAGAATGAAACTTGGTGGGCTTATTGGAAAGATAATCTATAGAGGAGATATTGAACCATTCATACCAATCATCAAGACTGGAGAAATCCTACATGCTGGCAAAAACACAACCTTTGGACTTGGCAAGTATAAAATAGAGATTGACAATTGAATAACTCTTGTGATTATATATCTGAAAATAAATTTTGTTCTTTGACAAGAAGAGCTTTAAAAATAAGGTAGATAGGCTAAAAGCATTGAAAATAAATGATCTAAAACATGCTTCAAATCAAGGAATATCAATGATTTACAGACTTACCATAAGTATGAAGAATGAAAAATTTTTTCACAACCCTGCTTATAACCCATTGAAAAATAAGATAAAAAATTGAGGGTGCAGTAGGAAACAAGACCTCATTCAAAAGGGATTGCGACTTGTACTTATTGACAGTGTCGAGGAATATAAGTAGGAAACAAGACCTCATTCAAAAGGGATTGCGACAGGCTCAACAATTATTGAGCCTTCAAAGGGAAAATCGTAGGAAACAAGACCTCATTCAAAAGGGATTGCGAGGAAGAGATGCCTTCTAAGTCCACCTCTTCCCCTGAGGTAGGAAACAAGACCTCATTCAAAAGGGATTGCGACCGCTGGCCCCGTCGCTCCTCCACCATCTTATCCGTACGTAGGAAACAAGACCTCATTCAAAAGGGATTGCGACCTTGTGCGATTCTGAGTTTCATCCTAACCTCCTGTAGGAAACAAGACCTCATTCAAAAGGGATTGCGACACAATGACTGAATACATAAATGATGGATTTACATCTTTGTAGGAAACAAGACCTCATTCAAAAGGGATTGCGACTCAACATATACCCAGCGATAGCCCATCACCCTGCCTTGGTAGGAAACAAGACCTCATTCAAAAGGGATTGCGACTTCGACAGAAACTCTAATCTTTGAACTGCCACTATGTAGGAAACAAGACCTCATTCAAAAGGGATTGCGACGTAGTTGCAACTTCCTCTAGCCAATTTTCGAATTCTGTAGGAAACAAGACCTCATTCATAAGGGATTGCGACTTCTTTTTCTGCTCGTTGAGAAGCACTCCAGTTAGTGCGTAGGAAACAAGACCTCATTCAAAAGGGATTGCGACCCACTTCCACTTTGCCCGTAAAATAGGACTACATTTTGTAGGAAACAAGACCTCATTCAAAAGGGATTGCGACGAATTAGCTTTTCACTAACCCATACCAGGCAAGAAGTAGGAAACAAGACCTCATTCAAAAGGGATTGCGACCATTCAGCGAAACTTGTCCACGAATAGTTTGCTATTTGTAACGAGTAGGAAACAAGACCTCATTCAAAAGGGATTGCGACGTTTGTTGCCTGCCATCATTGTCTTTTATCAGTGTGTAGGAAACAAGACCTCATTCAAAAGGGATTGCGACTCGAAAGGAAGAGCTTTTAACTCTTCCTTTGAGAGAACCTTTCCTTCTGTAGGAAACAAGACCTCATTCAAAAGGGATTGCGACACCCACTCTTCTACGTCTGCTTTCATATCAAAGTAGGAAACAAGACCTCATTCAAAAGGGATTGCGACTCTTCAAAAATAGAGGCAATCGGAAGGTATCCGAGTAGGAAACAAGACCTCATTCAAAAGGGATTGCGACGCATGTTGTAGCATTGCTGTAGCAACATCAGTTTGTAGGAAACAAGACCTCATTCAAAAGGGATTGCGACTCTGTTCCGTCGGGCAGCAGCAGTTGCACTCCCGTAGGAAACAAGACCTCATTCAAAAGGGATTGCGACCGAAGATAGGCTTAAGGCGATAGGCTGAAGGCTGAAGAAAAAGATATATATGTAAACTTCTTTGGGGCATACAGAAGACAAAACTTCAGCCTTAAGCCTTCAGCCTAAGACCTGCCTCATTCAAAAGGGATTGCGACTCCTCCTCTTCTTGGTCAATCTCTTCCTCCCACCCTGG
>CALDSV010000061.1 GCA_937924475.1 uncultured bacterium | reverse complement strand
CTTCTGAATAATAAAGGTTTATCTGGATTTGCTCTTTTGAATAGAGAATATTTTTGATGAACTTTTTGATTAAAAGATTCCTTTCAATTCCTTTTTGATAGGCAAGGGATTTTTAAAAATATTTTGAGGATATTTTGAAGCGTTTGAGAGAAAAGCGGAGAGCATTCTTCCGTTAGTTCGTGTCCAGAGTGGTAGCCCGATTTTGGATCATTGTTAAGTCTGAAAATAAGATTTTCAAGGTATATTTTGTCATTTGAAATTTTCTCAAGATTATCAAAAATGAAGTTTTCCAATCTGTCTGCGTTGACTTGCCTAACATTGCAGGAATCCCAATCCATCTTAAAAGTCTTGGTGCATCGGTAATAATAATATCGTGTCCGTTTTTCTTCTTTTCTCTTGTTTGTATAGCAAGGAGTCATAATAGACCCACAGTCATTGCAGGTAATAATTCCTGAAAGGAGAAAATCTTTATATACTCGCAGAGTCTTAATTTTCTCGTGATGTATCTCCTGAGCAAGATTAAAAAGTTCTTCAGAAATAATGGGCTGGTGGATTCATTGATAAATTTTCCCAGCATAGTTTAGCTTTCCTGAATAAACAATGTTTCTTAGAATGTAATGTATCACGCTTTTTGAGAAACTCTTACCTTGTCTATCTTTGATTTCCTGTCGCTTTAGTTCATCATAAGTCTTGAATAAAGAACCAGTCGTTACATAGGTTTCATAAATAAGCCGAATAATTTCAGCTTCTTTAGGATTGATAACAAGTTTTTTATTTTCTCTCTTATATCCATAAGGAACCAAACCACCATCCCACATTCCCTTTTTAGCTCTTTCAAGCATTTTGTCTTTTGTTCTCTGACTGGCTAATTCTCTCTCAAATTGAGCAAAGGTAAGCATAATATTTCTTAAAAGTCTTCCTGCCTGAGTGGAAGTGTCAAATCTTTCTGTTATTGAGATAAAATCAACTTTGTAATTCTCAAAAAATTCTATCAACTGGTAAAAATCTTTAGGTGAACGGGTAAGTCTATCAATTTTATAGACCAAGACAATATTGATTTTCCCTTGCTTTGTATCCTGTAATAATTCTTGTAAAGCAGGACGATTGAGATTAGCCCCTGTATAACCAGCATCAGAATATACCTTAAAAACTTCCCAGTTATTCTGGCTCCTAACAAAAGCTTCTATCTTTTCTTCTTGAGCCTCACAGGAGGAGAAATCTTTTAAGGCTTGGTTATCAGTTGATACCCTTGTATAAATTGCACAACGCATTTTTTAATTACCGCCTCTTAAAAATTGATTTGCTCTCAAAAATTCTTCGGGGGTATTATAAACAGTGAGAAAAAGAGGGGTGCCAGCAAACGAAAGAGGTGAAACGGGTCCAATAGTCATAAAAGCATATTGTCTGGATGCGATATCAAAGGCACTGTGTGGGTCTCGAAATGATTGGTAAAGTTTAAGAGCATTAGGCTCTCCGCCCACAATTTCTTTTAAGGACATAAATTCGCTCCCTAATGCTAGACCAAAACCAAAGAAAAATATTCTCAATTGACTAATAATCTCTCTATGTAAACTTGATAAAGTCTGGCTAATAAACATCCACCCAAGCCCGTACTTTCTTGTAGTTCTCACAGCATCAAGAAGTGAAACTCTAACACTTTCCTGTTTTTCATTCTCTATTTTTTCTCTGGGTGCTAATCTATGGGCTTCATCCAATATCACAAGGGTATTTAAAAATCTATTTTCACGATAAGCATTCTCAGCTGAATAAGTTAGACCATCTAATAATCTTTTTATAACTAATGCTTGAATAGTATCATTCCAGAAAAGTCCCGTAGCCATTTCCTTAGACAAATCTATAATTACAACAGGTCTCCGAAAACCAAAAAGATTGCTGTTAGGAATTTCAAAAGTCTTTTTTATTAAAGCATCAACACTCAAGGCATTGGGACGGTCTTTTTTAAATAATTCCGCTATGGGAAGCCAGAAACTGCTGTAAAATTCATTTTTATTAGATTCCGTGTAAACTATCCTAAACCTCTCCCGTGATTGTTCGCTTCGATAAAATTGCTTTTGAATATTTTCTTCTCCTAAAATTTGCCATGCTTTTTCAAAAGATGCTCGCTGATAAAGATTTTCCAAAGTGATTCCAGCAGTTTGTAATTTTCCTTTACTATTTTCAGTACCTGCTAAAATATCACATGCTATTCTTCTATTTTCACCTTTTGGAATGGAGAGCCGTTCAAAGAAAGGAGATTCGTAAAGAATTTCACTGAAGAGATCCCATCTGTCTAAAATTAAACTTCTAACACTTGTAATGACTGTATCTTTGTTCAAATTTGAAAGCACATTTGATAAATTTAAAGGGAATCCTTCTGCCCTTACTTCCCCCCGGACATCTTTTGAGAATTCTCCTTGAGGGTCTATCACAAATATAGCCATATCAGAGTACCTTGCATAAGCTAAGAGAATCATCTTTGCAAGAACAGATTTTCCAGAACCCGTTTTGCCAAAGATTCCAATATGATATGCCTCACCGGCTCCATGTGGTCCTGTTCCAAAATGTTTAAACCAGAGAGGTAGTTTTGGTGTTGAACCATAAACATGACCTAAATAGAATATTTCTTCTTGATATCTTTCTAATAACTTGTCCAATATCTGATCAGTTGCTAAATGGATAGAGGTTCCAGTAGCTGGAACAGTACCCAAAATACTCGGTTCAAATCTGTTGCCATCGTCACTAAATACCGCGCTTATTGTCATATCTCCAAGATGTGTATCTTGCTGTCCACTTACAGGATTAACCTGCCCTCTTTGTCTTGCAAGGGACCTCATTGTTGGGTCTTCAAGCCAAATATTCTTTAGTTGAACCTCTGTTATTTGTCCTAATGCATAATGAGGTTTGCCATCTTGAGAAAATCTAAAAAGGGCAAGTTCTCCTACCAATTTTTTGCCAACAGCAGTACCAAGAATATCTAACGAAAGTTCACTGGTAGATGAAGGGGAACCTATTGTTCCAATCCGTTCAGCAGAACTGATTAATTGTTCAATATTTGTTCTTTCATCACTCATACTTACCTCCCACTTTCAGTTCTATAACCATGCATACTGAAAAAAATCTCTCCTATATCCCCTTGATGTAATTCAGTCATTCGTCTAGTGGCTGTCTGCCTAAAGGCAGGGATAGCACTTCCAAGATGCTTTACCATACGGTCTGCTATATAGAGAGGATACGGTTCAAGAATACCCGGTGTACCGGATTGATATTTAAGACCTTGAAGTAATACTGCTATCCGAGAATTATTAGTGGCAATAGAAGATGCCATTTCAATCCTAAAAACTGGTGTCCAATTATGAGGTCTGTAATACATAACATAAAGCCTATTTATGGCTGATATAACCTCATCTTTTAATCTTTCAAGTTCTTTATCTTTGAAAGGGAGTCTTAAGTGCCAGGGCTGTAGAGGTTCTTCTAATGAGACAGGTGATGTAAATTCGCCCGGAGATAAAATATTTGTCAAAATTGCTCTGTCATCATAATGAGATGACCAACTTAGCTTCTTGCCTAACTCCCTTCTTGTAGTGTATTTTGGCATGCTTACCCATAATTTATCGGTTCTTAAAGATTCCAAGATAGTTTTATAATCTTCAAGAAATCTTCTAAACCTTTCTTTCAGTTCTTTGCCAACTTCTGTCTGAGCGCCTTCGTTTTCCCATTCTAATACTTTATTTACTGCCTGGTTCATATATATAAGTGGTGTTGTAAGAGAACCGTCTAAAAAAACTATATCATGAGGGGCCTTTGCTGCAAGTTCAAGTTCCATTTCCATCATTAATCCTCTAATAACTGTACCTGTATCTGGATCATGTTTTTCTGGATGAATAAATACTCTGTGATGAGGTTTTTCCCAGTGTCTCTTTTCAGAAGGTGGAGTTAATCCCTCAATTGCAACGGCTGCACAGGCGGCAAAATCGGTTGCTAAAAGTTTCTCAACAGCATAAGAACCATCTACCCCACAAGTAGTTGGTATACTTGGATATCCGACTTCTGTATCTTGTTTCAGGATATTCTGCTCTTGCAATTGTTTGCGCATATTAGCTTTATTAATTTGGATTTCTTTAAAAGAATCATAAAGCCTATCCCCAACTTGCTCACTTTTGGAAAGCATTTCTTCAACAAGGGCTTCGGGCAATTCAGCAAAAGGAGTTTGTTCGATTTTCTTCATTTTCATTACTTATTACCTAGTAAAAAAGATGTTTACATCCAATCGCTGTATCAGGGCAAATATTATCAAGAAGATTTTTGATTTCTGGTAGGTTTTCTGAAGCAGGAGCACTAATAAAATTTTTTATACTCTCATATAATTTTACATTTAATTTCACACGCTCGCTATCTTCTCGCAATAAAATCTTCTCTCTGATTAATCCTTCTATCACATTCTGCGATGGTACACCACCAGGACATTTCGTGGATTTAAGAAATTTTATTGGTATGGCACCACCTTTGGGTTTTCTCGCGAGCTTCTTTAATAACTCAATTGTATTTATTAACGCTTGACATGGTTCATTTTGAGGGTCTACCTCAGTTTCAGTTAATTTATATAAAGTTCGTATAATTTCTTTTTTGTCTTCAATTCGCTTGCTATCAATATTTATAGTAACAAAGGTACAACCTTTGAACTTAGCATTTTTGAGATTACAATTAATAAACTGTGTGTTTTTAAAATAGCAACCATCAAAATTAGTCTTTTCTAAATTACATTTTTCAAACAATACAGACTCTAAATTGCTGCTTGAGAAGTTAAAACCAACCATATTCAGGTTTTCAAATTTTAACCCGCCCAGATTTTTGCAGGAAGTAAAATCCCTGATAATATTTTCAGAATTAGAATGAACTGATTTTGTAAGTATTTTAAAAATATTTCTAAAACCAATTGCTTCTTCACTTTTTGAACATGGAGTTTCGGAGATTATTTTATTAAGTATTTCTGCCCAATTAATGTCTTTAGGAATATGTTTAATAAGATAGCCCAGAAGGAATGATTCATATTCAATTTCTTTTTCGTCAACGATAATTACATTGTTTGCCTGTAATTTATTGAGAAGAAATTCCGCTTCCAAGTATTCTTTCATAATTTCTTGTGTAAAATCAATTTTATCTTCTATTTGAGTAAAAAGTGCGTGTCTTAAGAAACAATTGACTTGTCCCTGTTTATAATCCTCTCCCATATTCTCTGTATATAGTTCTACCCAATCTTTTAATAACTCTTTTGTTATGGGATTTCCAGAAAAAGATTCCCCGCCAATTTCTGACAGAATTTCCTTCTGAATATAAATAGAAAAAATATCTCTATCAAGCCCTTTGTCATATTCTCTGTCACAAATTCTTTCAAAACTATACTTTACTAATTCCTCTTTATCATTAAAACTTCTAAATTGACCAGTATTTTTTAAGTTAGCTATTAAACTACAAAAATAAGGAACATTACATAGTTGGTTGAGCACTCGTGAGTTTTCCACATCTGTTATAAAATTTCTTTTTTCTTGAGGTGGGATTGTAAGATTTTTTTCAAAATACATCCTTTTTTGTTCATTATCCCATTCTTTCAATTCATAAACTTTTATACAATCTTTCCACTCGTCAATATACTCTTTAAGTTGGGGAGAGGCAGCAAAAAGCGATTTACGAATTGCGATTATAATTTGGGGGTTGATAGTTCCAGGCTTTCCAATATATTCATTTAATAACTCATACATGGATTCTTCCGGATTCCTAAGAAGCACCTCCTCAATCCCATCCAAGAGCCATATTGCAAAATTATTGTTTATCCAAAATTTAAAGGTATCTAAACTGGCATCGCCAAAAACATATTCTGACCCTATAAAATTATTAATTAATCCTACTAAATCCGAAGCTTTCCCTATATGACCCGGTAACATTATTAGTGGTCGCAAGCTCAATTTTTGTCTTTGCTTATCTTGGTAGAATTTTTCTCTTAACTTTGAATACAGCGATGCCATCAATACTGTTTTCCCATACCCAGCAGGTGCAAGTATTATTTTTATTAAAGGTTTACCTATAGATTGAAGTTCGTTGAAGAGAGTTTCTAATAAATCTCTGCCTTTTTCTCCATCACAATTATATGGTTGTGGGATCCTTTCATTTTCATATTTACTAACTTGTGCTTCCAAGTTTTTTAAAGGCGTTGATTGTTTCCCTATACTGAATTCTCTGTCAAAAAACCATACAGGAACTTGATATTTAAATCCATTCTCAGTTACACATTCAGGAGGACGTCCCAAAGGAACTGTAGAAAGAAAAATTCTCCCTATTTCTTTTGGAATTCTTTCATATTTTCTTGCAATCTCAGATAAAGCTTTCCTGAGTTGATTTTCATCATCGGGTTCATAAATATAAACTAATTCTTGAATTTCTCCTTTTGTGAAAAGTAGACAATTTGGATTATCTGTCTCTCTATCAAGATAATCAAGACTTTTCTTAAATTCTATCACTAATTTTTTGAATTCATCTCTGTTCATATTAACCTCCTACTTAGTAAAATGTTAAGGATTTTAACATTTTTTCCCCATTTTTAAAAAACTTATTGCTATCAAAATCTTTCCATTCAGGTTTTCTCTGTGCTCTTGGTATTGCCCATCTTTCCTCCCAATATTCCACTAATTTATTAAACGAACGGTCTACCCAGATGGGTTTTTCACTATTATGGATCACTTCCCTTAAATTTTTCACAAGTGGAAATAGATAAAATTCACGCTTAATCCCGTGATATTCGTAATTTGATAATCCAAGATATTTTAGTCCCAGACTAATTAATTTAAGTTTTCTTGACGGACCATGTCCATAACCTCTGTTGGTATCAATCCCTTTTTGGGATAAAAAGTCTAAAATTTCCTGATATAATCCTTCTGGAATATGAAATGTGCCCGAACCCTGAGTATAACCTAAAGACATAGCAACAATTTCTCCATTGTATTTTAGCCGACTATATATACTACTTTTACCAAAAGCGCTTGTAGTAGTGATAAATAAAAGTTCTGGTTTAAATTTTCTCTTTTCTAAGATTGTTACAGCATTTTTATACTTCTTTCTGTATGCTTCTCTTATCTCATTACAGGTCAAAGCGAGGGCAACCATCTTCCCACCTAATAATTCATTATAAGGTGGTAATGCACCAACCCTTTGGGCATGCATTGACTTATTAACCCAAATATCTAAATCTTCTTTTGGTAATTCAAGCCACCTATCGCGAACTGCCATCTTTAATACCGGACTTTGAAGACAAATCAAACCAAAAGGAGCATTATGTGTTGTATCCCATAATAAAAATCTCATCTGGCGACCGTATGAGCGTTGAAATGGAATACTCCACCAGATTAAATTCCACCATCTAAATAAAATTTCTTCAAAAGAACCTGATTGAACTTCCCTTAATTCCAAAGAAATCTTCTGTGGATCAATTTCAGAACCATCTCGGCAATAATCTTTTACTTTCGTAATAGAGTCTACTAAAAAATTTTTATGTAATGTTAATTGCTCAAGCCTTGCCTTTTGTTGAATTCTGCGATATGTTGTTTTGCTGCATCCCCTTGGACTCACATGAGGATTTATTTTAAATCCTTGTTCTTTTAAGACTTGAATGATTCGCACTCGGAGTTTTCTTTGAGATTGGTTTAGCTTCATTTTTATTCTTTATCTTTTCGCCTTATAACTTTTCTTTTTTCAACCAAAGCGTCAATTTCTTCTTTCTTAAATCTCCACTGCCTTCCAACCTTGTATGCCGGAATTTTGCCAGTCTGAGCCATCTTATAAATAGAAGATACACTCATTTGTAAATATTCTGCTATCTGTTCAAGCGTTAACCATTTATCCATAGTTATAATCCTTTTATTCATATTTACCAACAATTGCTAATTTATGATAATATATAATAAACCAAAAGTCAAGGCTTTTTATCTTTTTCTTTTCCTCTCAAACGCTTCAAAATATCCTCAAAATATTTTTAAAATCCCTTGCCCAGCAAAAAGGAATTGAAAGAAATCTTTTAATCAAAAAGTTCATCAAAAATATTCTCTATTCAAAAGAGCAAATCCAGATAAACCTTTATTATTCAGAAGATTTTGACGCCTTCAAAAATTCAAATATTCCTTCAGGGGTTAAGTCAGGTGGGTATAAAAAAGAAAAGGGGACTTCCGTTTATTTTTCCGAAAATCCCCAGTGCGTATTGTTCAAACTGGCTCCCGATATTAGACAACTTTCAAACCATACCACTTAAATTCAAGAATGAAATTTATCGCCCAATACAAACAAAATAAGGTAATAGTCGCAGGCTCGGACACAATTTGCATCCTCGCACTGCTCCTTTTATATCGTACCACACCTTTGGAGAGGTAGTTTAACTCTCTGCTACTGCGAACAAGATTTATAAAAAAATATTTTAGCCAAACTGAATTAAAAAATTACTTGCTTTTTCCCTTTTTAAAAACAGTTTCGCTAAGTTTAATTGGTTCTGTTTTATATTTATCAAATTTAGCAATATTATCTTGTGTTATTCCGATTTGATATTCTATCCCTCCCCTATGTTGAGGACTTAAATATTCATTACTTTTTACTTCTTCGCATGATAATACCCAATAAATTATTCGGTCAACCCAAACGCCTATAAAGATAAATACATCGCATATATCTGCTTTTATCTGTTGGAAGTTCATCCAAAATGGTTCATTTGAATCATATCTCAATGCTTTCTCAGTTAAACTTCCTCGGATTTTCGTATTGATTGCTCTACAAGCTTTCACTTCAACTTTTACACCATCAAGCCATAAGTCATATTGTCCTTCATATGCAGGGTCAAGTTCTTTATTGGGTTTTTTAAACTTATTATCTATATCTATAATGTGTGAGTGTCCCCATATCTCTCCAAATACACGAGGAGAAATGCTAAAAAGTTCTAAATATGGATTAGAAGAAACATATTCTTCTCTTAATTTTTCATATTGGTCAAATGAAATGATTTTTTTGTTAAGTAGAAACATTAAAATATATTCATATTCATTAAAAGGAAAAACTGATTTTAAACTTCCTAATCTTGCATCAAGAAATTTATTATCTTCGGAGTTTAAATTTTTGATTAAGTTTTCTAAATATTGTCTTAATTGTTTTAAATCCATCTTTTATTTTCCATTTCGTTTTCTATTTCTGGAAAAGGATTTCGCCATTGCCAACCAGTCTTTCCTGTTTTTCTAAAGTTTTCTAATCTCCTTATAGTAATTTCAGCGAATATAGGATCAAGATCAAATGTGAATACTTTTCTTTTCAATTTTTCTCCAGCGATTAAGGTTGTTCCCGAATGTGCGAAAAAATCTGCAATCAAATCTTTTTCATCACTTCCTGATAAAATTATTCTTTCAATTGCTTTCAAAGGTTTTTGTGCATAACACCCTGGAACATTTTCTTCCATTCTATAAAATACTTGCTGAATATCCACCCATACATTCCCTGCTCTTATAAATGCAGATTTACTCCGCTCTAAGTTTTCCGTAATTTTACCATTAACTTCCTTATAATAACCTCTTAATATTTTAGGAATATCTGTATATTCAGCATTCACATTAAATTCAGGATTACCTTTAATATAGTAAAGAAGCTCTTGTCTAATCCACATCCAGTTTTTCTGTGTTCCATATCCTCTTTGATTTCTTAATGTAATAAAATTTTTAGGTTTTAATTGTTTAAATTTTCTCATCATCATAATAAAATCAGGTAATGGCTGAAAATTATCTTTGTAATCAGCACCTATCCATATATAAAGATGGGCATCTTTATCCATAATTGATATTGCATTTTTTACCCATTTCTCAGAAAATTCTAAATATTTTTCTAAACTTATTTTAAACAGGTTAGTTGTATTTGCATTTCCTACCGCTACATTATAAGGAGGGTCATTAACAATCAATTTTACTTTTTCATTACCTACTATTTTTTTTACATCTTCTAATTTTGTTGCATCTAACACACCAACTCTATGTCCTTTTACTGGGTCTTCCCATATCTCACCGTACCCTAATCTGCAAAATGGTAGAATCTTTTCTTTCAATTCTCCATTGAGGTCTAATCGTGTTAATTTTTCTTTTGTATTATCTTTTTGTTCTTTTTCTGCTAGTAATTCCGTGTTAAATAAATTTAAGTTATTTATTTCACTTCTCATATATACCCCATATCTTACAACTGAAATTATACAGAATTTTTTTGTAAAAAGCAAGTAATTTTTTAATTCAGTTTGGCTAAAATATTTTTTTATAAATCTTGTTCGCAGTAGCAGAGAGTTAAACTACCTCTCCAAAGGTGTGGTATGATATAAAAGGAGCAGTGCGAGGATGCAAATTGTGTCCGAGCCTGCGACTATTACCTTATTTTGTTTGTATTGGGCGATAAATTTCATTCTTGAATTTAAGTGGTATGGTTTGAAGGTTGTCTAATATCGGGAGCCAGTTAATACTATCCACTGCACACAGAGTGGTTAACTCGCTACAAATGAGCAGAGGAGTTAAAATATATAACTTACCCGAATAAAAGGAAAGGATGAAAAATGTCAGGTCGTTTGATAGAAATATTTTGAAGATAGAAAACTTGTAGAAAAAATACAAAATACGAAAAATTGGAAATGATTCTATGAATGAAAATATTTATAATTGGGATGGTAAAAAAATAGCGATAGCAAGAAGTAAACAAGACAGAATTGCAGTATTGAATTATAAAGATAATCTCATTATTACTGAACATTCTATTTGGCCACATCCGAATATTCTTAAGAAACTCCATAAAAGCAATCATGAGAAAGATTTTGAGAATTCAGCAATTAAGCAAGAACTCGGTTTCTATTGTGACCTACAATCTTTAACAAGTGAAGATGCAATTACATGGTCAGTATTTGGGATATTAAGTTATTTTACTAAAGCAGAACAGATTCGGTTTGTCAATTCGCTTTTATCCAAAATTGGTATTGGAGCAGAGATTAAAGATTGTTTGATTAGTCTTTGGACAAAAATAGCTCATCCTGACACTGCTGGTTTAGGAGGTCCGGAATTAGATTTTTTAATCATTGGCGATAAAGTAGTTCTATTTGGCGAATCAAAATGGAAATCAGAAATATCACAAAATCAAGGAAAGGACAAAAATAAAGATCAATTACAACTTAGAGTAGAATTTTTACAAAAATACGGTAAAAAAATATTTCCAAACATGAATTCTTTGTAAGTTTTAATAGTAACCAGAGATGAGAATATGTTTAAATCAGGAAATCAAAAGTGCAGGAATTATTTATCCATATCTTGGGAAATTATCTGCAAAGAGACAAAACATCCACTAAAAAACGAAATAGTTAAATACTATAACTGGAAAACCAAATATGGAAGATAGATTTAAGGAGATGATACAAAAATGGATTTTTTGAAATCAATTAAATTTATTATTGTGATTATACTATTGAGTCTTTTGGCTTGTGATACCGCAAACAAACATGAACATGCTGCTGAATTAGCAATTAAAAGTGAACACATAATTAATACTATTATGAGAAAAGATTTTCTGTACTGCCCCACATTTTTAATCTTAAAAGTATCTCCATAATTTATGTTACATAACATAAATTCTACCATTACCCTTACTCTCTGTTTAATTATAAAAAAACTTGATTTTGTATTAAAAATTCTATATAATATTACATTAAATTTTATATAAAGAATATTGTTGCGAGGTAATGTTATGAAAAACATAGATGTTTCCAAATTGATTAGAGAATTAAGAAATAAACTTGATGTAACGCAGGAGCAATTTGCCCAGAGAGTTGGTGTAACATTTTCAACCGTAAACAGTTGGGAAAACGGAACCCGGAAGCCCCATCCTTTTCTGCTTAAAAGACTTCTGGAAATGGCTGATGAGGTTGGATTGAAAAATATTGAAGATGTTAAAAGGATAAAAAAGTAGGAGCAATTATATGGCAAGAAATCATATTGTTGAACTTGAAAAACGGTTGTGGGATGTGGCAGACGAATTGCGTGCTAATTCTGATTTAAAATCATCGGAATACTCCTCACCTGTTTTAGGTCTCATATTTTTGAGATATGCGGATTATCGTTTTACTAAACAAGAGAAAATCCTTTCTGAAAAACTTGCCCCTGCAGGTCTTAAGCAGGGGTCAAGCAGTCGTCGTAAGATTGGTAAAACAGATTATCAAGCAGCTGGAGTTATGTATCTTCCTGATGAGGCACGATTTTCTTACCTTTTAAATCTTCCTGAAGGTGCTGATATTGGAAAAGCAATAAATGAAGCGATGAAA
>CALDSV010000060.1 GCA_937924475.1 uncultured bacterium | reverse complement strand
CTAATTCAATACTTCTTATAGATTTATCTGACATAAATTAAAGTACCTCCCTCTTTGTGAACAAATCAATAAAATGTTATCATAAATAAATAAGTATATGCAAATGAAAGGAGGAATCATGGCAAGTTGTTATGTTTGTGGGAAAAAAAAGGTTGTAGGTCATAATGTAAGTCATGCTAACAACAAAACAAAAAGGTACTTCTATCCTAATCTTCAAAGAATGAAAATTATTACAGAGTCAGGACCAAAGAGAGTGGTAGTTTGTACCAGATGCCTTAGATCCGGCTTTGTAAAAAAAGCTTTATAAAAGGGATGTACAAGATCGGTGTTTTTTTATCATTCTTTTTAGATGAATTAGGGTTGGCTCAGGGTGTTAAAGTTCAATCTCTCAGGAAGAGATGGCGAGAGATTTTCCCAGCTCCCTTGTGTGAACATACTTTTCCCAGGGAAATAAAAGAAGATAGGCTATTGGTGATAGTTAATTCCCATGCTTGGCTTAATGAACTTATGTTATTGAAAGAAAATTTCCTTGAAAAACTTATTCCCTACGGAATAAAAGATGTAGCCTTTAAGTTTGGGAGAATTTATAAACCTAAAATTTCAAATTTTAAAAAGCAAAAAGATACTACATTATCTCAGGAACAACGACAGTGGATTTATAATGTAACATCAAAATTAAAAGACGAAGAAATGAGAGTTTTATTTAAAAATTTAATAGAAAAACATTTTATAGTGATGAATGAAAAACTGAGAGGAGAGAAAAATGAAGGATTTTGATTTTGTCTACCGTCAATATTCTGAAGAAGAAAGTATCATTTATGAAAAGGCTATGAAAGAAATACTAACGCATATCAAAAATGGAATGACCTTTAACAATGCAATTGATACTGTAGAAGTATCTGATAAAAATCTAAAATCTTTAATTGCTGATGATGCCTTAAAGGTTTTGATTGCTGAATTATGTTATGTATCAAAGATCCCCTTTGAAGAACTTTCCAAAATGCTTGATCTCCCCTTGGATGTTATAAGACAAGCTAATCTGGAGATGTTGGAAGACATTGAGATTACTCTCAATAATACCTTTAGAAAAAATGAAAGGAGTGGCAATGCGTAGAAAAATAAAATTATACTCTTTGAGTACTTGCCCTGTATGTAAAAAAGTTAAGGAGTTTTTAAAGAATAACAATATAGAACATGAAGTGATTGAAGTAGATACCTTAGATGGTGGGGAGCAATGGGTTGCTTTGAAAGAGCTAAAAAAAATTAATCCCCAAGAGACTTTTCCTACTTTAGTGGTGGAGAAAGCTGTAGTTGGCTTTGATGAAGAAAATTTGAGGAAAATTTTGGAATTGTAAGATGGATTTAGAAAAAATTTATGAAAATCTTAAAAAATATGCCTCTATGAAGGGTATAGAGCTTAATAAAGACAAAGAGCTGGTTTTTGATTTAATAAGAGGTTTACTAAAAAATGAAGCCAGATATGGATATCGTTCTTGTCCTTGCAGACTTGCCTCAGGAGATAAGGAAAAAGATAAGGATATAATCTGTCCTTGTATTTACAGTGAGGCAGATATTAAAGAATTTGGGAGATGCTATTGTGGTTTGTTTGTCTCTAAGGATTATAACGAAGATAGAATTCCTAAGGTTTTAGTGCCAGAAAGAAGAAAAAAGGAGGTGTAAAATATGATTTGGGAGGAACTTTTAACCTTTGAAGACATAAAGAAAGATGAATATTATATCAAGCATATTTTGTGGGATGTGGATCCTACCAAAATGATGGAACCAGTTATAGTTCAAGATGGTTCTAACATTGTATGTAAAGAACCTATCAAGGGCTATGTTTTTTACATTGAAACCTCAGGCAAAAAGCCTCAACTCTTTCTTATGAGACATAAAAGCAATTGTTTTGGAGAGACTATTGCAAAAGTTGATGAAATTCCATCAGAGCTAATTCAAGAGGCTTTACAGGAAAATAAAGATAAGATAAAATTTGGCATCTGCCCAATAAATGAAAGCATTAAAATTTGGCTTAAAAAGGAATTAGGGCTTCTATAGAATACTAATTATTTCTGAAAAATCTTTAATTGTGAGGAATTTATCTGACTTTTTAGCCTTACCCTTTGAACTTGAAATGGCTCTTAAAATAGGATACCTAATACCAGACAGCCAAGCAGTGTGAAGAATTTCTTCAGTATCATCGATGAAAAGAGTGCCTTCTTCCTTTATTCCATAAAGGATTTTCAATTTTTCCCAAAAATTAATATTTTCCTTAGGAAAGCCTAAGTCAAAAGAAGTAATACATAAATGAAAATATTTATGAAGTCCTGTTTTATTCAGTTTTAGTTCCATCACCTTGTTGTGAGCATTTGTGACGAGATAAATTTTTTTAGACTTTTGAGTAAGTTTTTCTAAGAACTCCTGGGAATCAGGATGAGGTTTTATTAATTCTTTAAGTTCCTCTTTGAGAGCTAAAATGTCTAATCCTGTTTTTTGGGACCAGAAATCAATATCAGTCCAGTTAAGAGTCCCCTCCTCAGCTTTATACATGGAAAAAAGAAATTTTTTGGCTTCTTCTGTAGAGATTTGATTTTTTTGGGCAAATTTTTCAGGCACATAACTTTCCCAAAAATAGTCATCGTAATACTTATCCAATATTGTCCCATCCATGTCTAAAAGTATGATGTCAATTTTATCAAAATCTATCATCTTCATTCTCTGTATACCAACTCATTTCAATGTAAAATTTTGTCTTTTCATATATTGTTCTTAAAATATTACTTAGCTCGAAAAAGATATCTTCATAGGTCTGTTCATCCTTTATCTCTTCGCTGTCTAAAATATGGGAATACAATATTTCATATTCTTCTCCGTTGATTCCGTCTTTTCTGAAAAATTCTTTTTTAACCAAAATAGCATCAACTTCAGGATAGCTATTAGAAATTTCTTCAAAGAGTTCAGAAATATTGTTATAACCTTCTAAAAAAGGAAGACTTATATTTATATCTATCTCCACCATTTCTGAAAAAGAATCATTATCTTCCTCATCTTCCTCAATCAAAGAATAACTTGTTTGCTGAGCATCATAGGAGAATGTAACTGTTGCTAAGAAAGGATAAGGTGCTCTTAAATCTGGCAATGTCATGGATAATCTACTCTCTTTATTTAAAGTATACTGCTCTATAAGAGTAGACATATCAAAAACTTCCAGATAATTTTTGGAAGCATCCATAATTTTCATCTGTAATTCTTCAAATCTTATCACCTGTTCCTCCCTTTTAGGTTGCCTTTAATGTATACAACATTATACCATATAACGA
>CALDSV010000059.1 GCA_937924475.1 uncultured bacterium | reverse complement strand
CAGATCCTAATGCCACAAGAAAAATAGTTCAAATAGCAAAAATAGAAAACCCAAAAATACATATAATTGTTAGAACCCGCTTTATTTCAGAAATAGAAGAACTCAAACAATTAGGTGCTGATGAAGTCATTCCGGAGGAATTTGAAACTTCTCTTGAAATTTTCGCAAGAGTTCTCCATATTTTTAATGTACCTCGAAATAAGATATTTCAAATGATTGAAACAATAAGAGAGGAAGGATATAAAATATTGAGAACTTCAGATTTACCCAGAAGAAGAGCTATAGTAGAATGTGTGCTTTTTGAAGGCTTAGAAATGGATAGCTTCCAAATAGAGGGAAATTCATGGCTTATAGGTCACACTCTTAAATCACTTGATTTGAGAAGAAAAGCAAAAGTGACAGTAATAGCAATTCAAAGGGACAAAGACACTATTTTAAATCCCTCGCCTGATGTAGTACTTCAAGAAGGTGACGTAATTATATATGTAGGCAATAAAAAACAGTTAATTGAAGCTTTATATTTTTTCCAAGAGAATAAAAGAAAATAAATAAACGGAGAGAGAGGGATTTGAACCCTCGGTGGGGCTTTTAGACCCCACACGCGATTTCCAGTCGCGCCCGTTCGGCCACTCCGGCATCTCTCCAATTTTATTATTTTAGCATAATTTGCAGCAGTAATGAAAACTAAAAAAAAATTTTGTTCCTTTTCTATTCTGTGATGCTTTTCAAATATTCCAAAAGATTATTTTCATTTTTATCTAAAAAAATACTCAACTCCTCCTTTGTGAGAGGATAGCATATTTGAGAATCTTCTTTATCAACTTTTACAAACATAATTCTCTTAATTTTACCCTCAAGTACAGCAAGACACATTACAATATCATCAATAAAAAATTCAAATTCTTCAAATTCTTCAAGCTGTTCAGGCAAGTTTTCACAGATTAAAGAGTATTTTTTTAGATTTTCGGGTTCTTTAAATCTATCTGTATTAATCTTTTTATCAATAAAAAATTTAAATTTTTCCATTTGAATTTCTCAATAATAAGGGGGCGTCTTTTAGCCCCCTAAATGATTTGATTTAAGCTTTTTTGTGGCATTCATTACATTTTGTTGGTGCTGCTTTACCAGCTTCGTTTTCCTTTTTATGACACTCTATACAGTTTTTATGATAGGCATCAATAGCCTTAGGAGCATCTCCTTTAGCCTCAGCAATATCGTGGCAGGTAATACATTTCTGAACTCCCTGATCTGGATTGGGATCTTTGTGATGGCAAACTTTACAGTCTACTTTGTACTCTTCAATATGTTTTTTGTGTGTAAAATCAACAGGTGGAAACTTTGCACCTTCCCAATGAAGTTTGTAAACATCCTGAATTTGTGCTCCAGCAAGAGATATAGCAAATAAAAAACAGACAATAATTAATAATACCAACCCTTTTTTTGATTTCATTTTTTTCACCTCCTTTCATTCTGCCATTTATTAATGATTTTCATGCTCTTCTTCATAACCTGTGAACATGGCCTTTATATGAGCCATTGGAGTATGTCCAAGAGTTGCAAGATAGAAATGGACTATTATAAAGGCACTGAAGAAAATCCATAAAAAAGTATGAATAAGCGAAACTATTTGAATTCCACCCATTAAAGAGCTTAATGTGGAGAAAAGCTGAGGATCCCAAAGAATTAAGCCCGTAATAATTTGTAAGGGTATAAGCACTACCATTATCATTAAATAGGATATTTGTTGCATAGGATTAAATTTGTTTTCTGGTGAAGGATGATGAGGATTTTTATCACCTATCAATATGCCATAACCATAATACTTTGCCTGTTTAATTGATTTTTTAATGAATTCAATTGGTCTCCAAAAAGGAGGGATATATATTTTAAATAATTTTCCTGATAGCACATAGTAAAGAAGCCAAATGAAATAATTAATTAAAAGGATGAAGCCAAGCCAACTATGAATTTGGACAGCTGTTTCAAAACTCATTAAACCCATAGAATCAACAAATCTTATTTGAGCACCTGTTAAGATGAGAATAATAAAACCTAAGGCATTTATCCAATGCCATATTCTAACTGGTAATGGATGAAGATAGATTTTTTTCATTATTTCCCCTCCCTTTTCTTTCTTCTAATTGGTGCTGTTAAAATTCTCAAAGTAATGTGACCTATTGGCACAGCAATGCCACCAAGAAGAGCTAAGATGAAAAGCATGTCAAGAACCTTTATTTTAGTAAGACTTAGAACATAAAAATCGCTAATATTGGGTATGGCATAAGCAGAATTTAAAACTTTACTGTCTGTTTCTAATTTGACTGGTTTTGCTCCTTCTTTATTAATCTCAACTTTTACCTTAAAGGATGAATTTGGATTGTGACAATAGGCACAGTCTTTAATTGCTTTATCCTTGGATTCTATTTTGTGAGCATCGTTAGCATTTAGAACGTCTATTCTTCCAGCAAGATTAGATTTTGCTTTATCCTTCATTAGATTCATAAATTGCCATAATTCTTCTTGCTGAACTTTTCCATCTTTATTTTGATCAATCTTATTTCTTACCTCTTTTACGTCAATATTTAAGGATTTTGCTATATCTTCTTCTTTTATTGGTTTCCCTTTGGATTTCTCCACCAGAGTTAAGAAAACAGCTTTATCAGTGTTTGTATGGCAGGAAGCACAAGATGCAGACTTGAAATGAATATCTACAAAGGAACTAAGTCTTATGGGAGGATTCCAAAGCCATTTTGAATGAGTTACTTTTGAATCTTTATGGCACTTAATACAAGAATCTTCCAATTTTGCAATGTTTGTGGGTAAGACATCATGAGAATTATGACAGGAAACGCAATTAGGTGCGTTTTGTTTACCGTCCAATATTGCCTTTTGATGTACACTTAATTTAAAAGCTTTTCCAGATTCAGTATGACAACTGATACATAACTCAGAACCTGCTTGTTTGTCTTTACTTATGTATGTGACTTTATGATAATCATGACATTTAATGCACTCTGGTGATCGAGGATTTCCTTTCTTATAAGCCTCTGCATGAATGCTTGTGTCATATTTCTTTACCGCATCCTGATGACAATTGTTACAAATATCCTTTGCTTTAGCTCTATAATCATTGATAGAAGCAAATTTCCTCACAGGATGCTGTGTGGTGGAGAACTCTTTGTGACATTCAGTGCATTTTAATTTTTTGTGGGCGGAATTTAATATTTCATTTTCTTTTACCTGAACTGATAAAGTCTCTCCAGTTTGCATTTTCATGCTGAGGGGTCTACTGTGACAACTTAGGCAGTACTGATTTTCAGGAAGAGACTTTACAACCTTGGCAGATTTAACTCCATGAGCCCCGTGACATTCAATACAAGAGGCTGTTTTAGTTAAAGCATAGTGAGCAGGGTTTTTCTTGAGCATTTCATCAGTATGACACTTAGTACAAATTCTTGTCATCTCCGTCCTATATTGCCTTTTGTCTTTAAAATTATAGATAGGGTGTTTTACTTTCGAAAAATCATCATGGCAGACAAGACACTGAAATTTACCATGTACTGATTTTTTTATTTCCTCTTCATTTACCCTGAGGCTTATTTTTTCCTTACTTGGCAGAGTCTTGCTGAAATCAAATTTATGACAACTCATGCAGTATTCATTGAAGCTCACTTTATTTTTCCAATCCTTTAGGGAACCAATGTAATGATAACCATGACATTCAGAACAATAGATTTGGCCACTTTTGACAAGCTCTCCATGGGCTTTATTTTTCATTAAAGTATCTTTGGAATGGCAATTCAGGCAATTGGATGAAAATTCTTTTGTATAGTCTGCTTTACTGTAAATCTTTTTTGGTACAGGATGGTTTTTTAGAGTAATGTTTGGATGACAGGAAGAACAATCCATGGCGCCATGTACAGATTTTTCAAATTTTTTACTATCCACAAAAAGAGAAATAGAATCTCCTTTCTCTGTGGTCTTCTTGAGGGTACTAATAGCATGACACCGCAAACAGGATTTAGTATCATCGGAAAAAGCTTCTTTTAAAGGAACTTGGTAGGATATTAAGAAACACATAATTACTAATCCAACAATTATAATTGCCCTCATCCCTCACTCCTTAAATATAGATTTAAAATTTAAGTTTGCAAAATTATAACACAAAGAGCAGTCAGAATAGCAATTAAAAATAGATTACAAATCATTAAACTTTTTTAATAATCTGATTACTATTTTTTATAAAAGAGAGGATCTGGGCAGACCTTTTTTAGGCAGGTTTTTATAGTATCCTCAATTTGGTTGGCTACATCTGAATCAAAACCTACAATACCTTTGTCACCAACAAAAGTTACAGGTACACCTGAAAGATTAATACCATAAGATTTTGACATAGTCATTAGAAGTTCTCTTGAGGCGATATTTGATAGCACTTCATAATCTCTTATTTCAAGTTTAGGATATTTCTTCTTTAAAGAGGATAAAAATTCTTTTTCTTTTTCGCAATAAGGGCAACCCTCCTTCCAAAATAGATAGATTATTACAGATTTTTTATTATCCTTTTTATTCTCAGCTATTGCGGAGTTGATTAATAGAAGGGTAATAGAGAAAATTAATATAAATAAAATGTGCAATATATTCAATTTCAAAAATTTCATATTATTTTATTTAGTATAGCACATATAAATATGTACTCTCAATGCCCTCTTATTCCGTCATTGCGAAAAAAGGTACTTTATTGGTCTTCAAAGGATGATTTAATCATTTTCAATAATTCTTCCTCTGGTACAGGCTTTGCAAAGAGAAATCCTTGTACTAAATCACAACCAAATTCTTTAAGAAGTTCAAATTGTTTTTCTGTTTCCACTCCCTCTGCAAGGGTCTTTTTATCAAGCCTTCTTGCAATTTCAATGATTGTCTGAACAATGGCTAAACTCTTTTTGTCCTCTGTCATATCTTTTATAAAAGTTCTATCTATTTTCACAATATCTATGGGTAAATCTTTAAGATAACTAATTGACGAATAACCTGTTCCAAAATCATCTATGGCAATTTTGGGTGGTGCCTCTATTGTTTTGATATTTTTAAGAGTTTCTTTTGCAATTTCCGTATTATCGATAAAAATTCTTTCTGTAATCTCTATGGTAAGCTTTTCTCTAATTTTATCTGGAATCATGGTTAAAATAGTTTGGAAAATTGGTTTTACAAAGGTTTTACCTGAGATATTAAGAGAAACATTTATTCCCCAATTTTCAATTTTTGTAATTATCTCCTTAATGGCCCATCTTTCAAATTTCTCCAAGTAAATACTATTTTCTAAATAATCTATGAAAAGATTTGGTGTATAGAATTTGCCCTTTTCATCAATTATTCGAACAAGAGCTTCGCATCCAGCAATTTTTAATGAATTAATATGAAAATAAGGTTGATAATAGAAAAGGAATAAATTTTTTTCTGTTGCTTTTTTTATTAAATTGTGCACTTCCCACCTTTTTTCTACTTCTTTTTCTATTTCTGAATCAAAAAACTGAATAACGCCGGGTCCCTTTTCTTTACATTTCTGCAAAGTAATATCTGCTCTCTCATAGAGGCTTTTAAAATTTTGTCCATCTTTTGGAAAAAGAGCTATTCCAGCATTTATATTTGCCGAGATTTTTTGATTCTCAATTTCATAGATTATTTCGTTTAGTTCGTATATGTTGGCGACATTTTTATATAAATCCTCTAAAATCTTTGCTTCAACAAAGACACCAAAAGTATCAGCTGCCACTCTTGCTACGCAGTTTGTGTCTGGAAAAGACTTTTTCAAATTAGCTGCAAAACTCTTTAAAAATTTATCACCCCTGTTAATGCCATATATTTTATTTATTTGTGTCATATCATAAATATCGATTAAAATCAGCATTCCAAAGCCTTTTAATTCTGATAACTTTTTAGAGACATTTTCAAAGAGACCATTAAAATTGAGTAATTCAGTTAGAGCATCATTGTTCTGAAGTTTAAGGAGACTCTCAGAGAGATTTAACTCTCGGGTTATGTCCCTTGCCACAGCAACAAATCGGAGAAGGTTTCCTGGAAGTTCCAAAGGTATTATTTTGAGGTCTACATGGAAAATTTCACCATTCTTTTTTCTGTTTGGAGTTATAGCCTCAAAAGTTTTGCCTGATAGAATAGTTTTCCACATGTTTTCATAAAATTCAGGGGGATTTAATCCTGATTTGAAAATTCTCGGATTTTTTCCAATAAGTTCTTCTTTCTTATAGCCACTTATTCTCTCCACTGCCTCATTAACATATAAAATTTTCCCCTCATCATCAGTAATAAGTATCCAAGTATCAGAATTCTTTATAGCCTCTGATATTATTGTATTGTACCTTATTCTTTCGACTCTATCTATGGCAAAAGAAATATCTTTTTGAATCTCCTTAAAGATGTCTAAGTTAATTTCATTAAAAAATTTAGGATACTGAGAATAAATTTTTAGAAGAGATGTAACTTTATCAGATTTAAATATGGGAATAGTACAACTTGACATAAAGTTTCTCTTCACAAGCTCCTTTGCGCAGCTTACTTTTTTTGCATACTCTCTTGAATCTGGATTTATGATAATTTCACCATTTATGATGGATTTATTCGTAAGAGTTTCTGTATCGGTAATTCTAAAATCATAGACATCTAAAAGTCCCCTATCATCACCTGCTAAATATTTCGGGATAATTTTTTGATTCTCGTAATCTAAATCAGCAACCCAGGCGAAAGCAAAATTAAACTTTTCTATAAGACTTTGACAGACTCTATTGTAGATATCCTCCTCTGTAAGACTGTGAATTATTATGTCATTAACCTCTTTTAAAATTTCTTTAGCCTTTTCATTATTTTTTCTATCAGTTATGTCATAGAAGACTAAGAATCCTGAATAAAGACCCTTAAAAAGTATTGTGTTTGCGATGCATTCAACAAAAACTATTGAACCATCTTTTCTCTGAAAGCGAATATCATATATCTCTGAAAACTTTTCTCCTCTTAATCTTCTCTCTTTATTTCTTATAACCTTTTGTCTGTCTTCTGGGTAGACAATTTCAATACTGCTCATGTTGAACAATTCCTCATCAGAGTAACCGAGTAAAATTTTTGTATATTCATTAAAAAATGATATTTTTTCATGATAAATTAATATGCCAAAGTTAGGTGATGATAATATAGCCTCAGCTATGTCATGATAAGCCCACTCTTTTAAAAGACTATCAAGCTGGCTATTGAGCATTCTTAATCTTTCTATTTCTTCTGGATAGACTTTTTCAAATTCATCTATTGATAGAATTTTTTCCTTTAAATAGTTCAGATCTGGATGGATAAAAAGGTAGTGTTCAAAAGGAAAACAGAAATCATTTGAAATTTGTAAGGAATCATCCTTTAATTTCTGTGATAAATTGCCATAGATAAAACCTATATCAACTTTGTTTTCTTTTATTGCTTTAATTATCTCCTCATAATTTTGAAAAAAATAAGGTTAAATTTCTTGTATTCCTTTCTATAAAAGAGCAAAGGTAAAAAGAAATATCTCTTATTTATTAGAGCTACTCTTATAACTTCCTTAGAGGGTGAATAAGTTTTTGAAACAACACTGCATATGAAATCCTTTTCATTTTTAAGTTTGCCTACGGGAATATAACCTTTTTCTAAAAGCTTTATTGATTTTTCAGGATTAGCATAGTAAATTTGAATGGTATCATCTTCCTCATTTTCATCAATAAAATTATCATTAACACTGACGGAGATATTTGTGGACAGAATTTTAGATAATTTCTCTACTATTTTTGCCCATTTACTCAACTCCTCCTTTTCATTACAGTGAGGACAAAGAGAAATTATGTAATTGTCTTCTTTCATTTTTAGAATTTAGTTAACTTAGAAATCTCATCATTTACCTTTATAACCGTTGAGAATACTTTGTATGTCTCATTTAACATAGAGGCAGTATTTGTGATCCTCTTAGAAACATCAGTTAAGACTTGGCTTTGTTCTTCAATGGCAGTGGAAAGAGTATTAACAGCATCGCCAACAGTATCAGACATGGTTTTTGTTTTTTCAAAGGATTTTCTTATGTTTCTCATGTCTCCTTCAATATTTGAAAAGAGTTCTCTTATTTTTTCTACTTCACTTACTGCAGATGTAACTCTATCTCTTAGATTACCAAGAATTTTACTAATGTCTTTTGTCAAAGCTTCAGTTTTTTGAGAGAGTTTTCTAATTTCATCAGCTACAACGGCAAAGCCTCTTCCAGCCTCACCTACTCTTGCAGCTTCAATGGAAGCATTAAGAGCAAGAAGATTGGTTTGGTCAGCTACGTCGGAAATGGCTGTTACTACATTACCAATATTCTCCGTGGCATTTCCAAGTTCTTTAAAGTTTTCTACTACTTCAATAATTTTTTCATTATGGGATTCTATGTCCTTTACTCTTTCCTCCAGTTCTTTGTCCATCATTTCATTTTGTGCAACCATGTCTTTTACTTCTTCATTAATTGATGCTACACTCTTTGACATATCTCTGATTGTAGTATCTATCTCTTCCATGGCAGCAGCAATTGAGGATACTTCATCTCTTATTCTGGAAAAATTTGAATCAATAAGACCCATAGTATTTGATATTGTTGAACCAACAAGATTAGATTTTACTATACCTGATGATAAAGTTTTTATGAGAGATAGATTGATATCAACATTTCTTTTATCCTCTTTTATTTTTTTTCTTTTCTTAAAAAACATTTATTCCTCCTATCTGTAAAGTTCATCGGCAATGTCTACTCCACATTTCAAACCACTTAACCAGTTAAAAAATTTCCTCACATCCTCTTTCTTATGTATTATTGCTCCATGTTGAGGAGCTACTATTTCAATATCAAGCCTTGAGATTCTATCAAGATATTTTCTTATAACACTGTTAGATGCAAGATATCTTCTGTGAAATCCTTCCATAAGTTTTAAATGACTATCAAAATCCTCTACATAAGTATATCTCTGTCCCTTGGGAAATATTGCTGCTCCAAGATCTCCTGTAAAGAGTATTTTTGAACGAGGATCATAAACATGAAAATTAGCAACAGAATGAAGAAAGTGTGCAGGAATTATCTCTAAGGTAACTCCACCTGGCAAACTGATTTTTCCACCACCCTCATCAATAGGCACTATTTTATTCATATCGAAGATTCCATAATGGGGAAGAAATCTAACCCACCATTTAGATATATAGACTTTAGCGTTTGTAACACTTAGCCATAAGGCAACACCAGATGAAACATCTGGATCTTGATGAGAGAAAAATAAATGCTGAATTTTATCAAGCTCTAAGTACCGGGAGACATTTGCTACTACTCTTGGGAAAACATGAACGCCGCCAGGGTCAAGAATAACACCTACGCCATTGTTTTCAATTAGGTATTGATTAACTTGAACAAGACCTTCTTCCTCCTGCTCTTCCCACCCCAGCCAGATAAATTTGTGGATCCCGTCGTCATATAGAATATCGCCCCTTACAATATCCACATCTTTGCTTGAAATATTCATATACCTTCCTCCATAGATTTTTATATTATTTTATCAAAAAAAAATTATCTTTTCATATTAACATTCTTAAAAGCACCACAAAGATAAAAAATCTTTATTATCTCCCAGAAAGGAGAAACACAATTTTTTTTATGATTATCATTTTATTTTTCCCTTCGTAGGAAATCAAAAATCTTTTTTATTCTCATGGGAAGTTTAGATTCTCCTTGAGTATTTTTTATTTTTGACCATTTCCATAATCCAATGGGACAAAGGGTTGCAAAACTTATTTTAAAATTCTTGCATTGCTGAGGTCTATTCAGATAGATTCTACAGGATGCTTCTGTAAATTTATCTTCATTAAATCCTATATCATCTAAATAAGGACATTTTTCATTTTCTCCCTTTATGTATCCTGAATCAAAACTAACTGACCACCTGTAGCAACACTCTCCACATTTTAGGCATAGGAAAAATTCCTCTGTATTATCTAATATTTCCTCTAATAATTTACTGTCTAACGCCATAATGGACCTCAAGTATTCTCAATATATCTCTCATATCCTTTGGTAGAGGTGCTTCCACTGATATTATCTCTTCTTTTATGGGATGTATGAATTCTATTTTATGGGCATGTAACATTTGTCTGGGTATTTTTATTCTATCCCTTTTTAATTCTATATAAGTCTTTCGGCCATAGAGAGAATCACCCAAAAGGGGATGGCCGATGGAAGAGAAATGAACTCTTATTTGGTGTGTCCTTCCAGTAATAATACGGACCTTAAGTAATGAACAATTATTGAATCTTTTAATAACTCTCCACTCAGTTATTGCTTCTTTTAATGTTTTTGCTTTAGTTGACATTCTTTTTCTATCCTTAGGGGATCTTCCAATAGGAGAAGTAATTTTTCCATAATCCTTCACCTCACCATATACCAAGGTTAAATATTCTTTTCTTATCAATCTATTTTTAAACATTTCAACTAATCCATAATAAGCTTCATCATCTAAGGCAATAATTATTGCTCCTGATGTATCTTTGTCAAGACGATGAACTACTCCCGGCCTTAAAGGTCCACCTACAGAGGCAAGTTTTTTAAAATGATAGGCCACTGCATTCATGAGAGTACCATCCCTGTGGCCTAAGCATGGATAAACAACCATTCCTGGAGGCTTTGACAAAACTACAAGATACTCATCTTCATATAAGATTTCAATTGGAATATTTTGAGGGGTTAAGAAATCAGTGATAACCTCACTTGTATAGCTTACAGAAGGTAGCAATTCTAATTTATCATTTATCTTTAACCTATAGCTTTTTTGCTTGTAAGAATTATTAATCTTTACATAGTTTCTTTCAATTAATTCCTGAGCCTTTGCTCTGCTTATTTTTAGTGTCTCTGATAAAAACTGATCAAGTCTTTTCCCTTCATTTTCAATGCCAATAATTAATTCATCTCTCATAGACTTAGTTTTTCTCTTAAATACATACCTGTATAAGATTTATCATTCATAGCCACTTCTTCAGGAGTTCCTTCTGCTACTAAGTAACCTCCCTTAATTCCGCCTTCAGGCCCTAAATCTATTATGTAATCAGCACATTTTATAATGTCCAAATCATGCTCTATTAATATAACTGTATTTCCCAAATCTACAAGCTTTTGAATTATTGAAAGAAGTCTTTCTATGTCAATCATGTGAAGGCCTGTTGTAGGCTCATCAAGTATATAAAGGGTTTTACCTGTTGGTTTTTTACTTAGTTCCTTTGATAATTTTATTCTTTGAGCCTCCCCACCTGATAAAGTTGTAGCTGACTGTCCCAAACTTATATAACCCAAACCTATTTCTTCCATTAATTTTAATTTGTTCCTCAATTTTGGTATGGAAGAAAAAAATTCTAAAGCCTCACTAACAGTCATATTAAGAACCTGTGAAATGTCTTTATCTCTATACTTAACTTTTAAAGTTTCCTCATTGTATCTTTTACCCTTACAAACATCACATAAAACATAGACATCTGGTAAAAGATGCATCTTTATCCTCTTTACTCCATCACCTTGACAGGACTGACAACTACCTGCAGGCAAATTAAAGCTAAATCTTGACTTAGTAAATCCTCTTATTTTTGCCTCTGGAAGTTGCGAAAAAAGATCCCTTATTTCTTTCATAACTCCTGTGTATGTAGCAGGAGTAGAACGAGAAGTTCTACCAATGGGATTTTGGTCAATATAGACTACTTTATCAATTTTTTCAATTCCTTCTATAGAGTGAAATTTACCAGGCTTTAAATTAGAGTCATATAGATATTGCATGAGAGTTTTGTATAATATTTCAAAAACTAAAGTACTTTTACCAGAACCAGCTACACCTGTTATGCAAACAAAGACACCAAGAGGAATTTTTACATCTATATTTTTAAGGTTGAAAGCGCTTGCACCTTTTATTTTTATGTATCCCTTAACTTTTCTTCTATTCTTTGGAATAGGAATTGAACTGGTCTTTGATAAATACCTTCCTGTAAGGGATTCAGGATTATTTACCAATTCTTCAGGAGTTGATACATTCATTAAGAAGCCTCCTTTTTTACCCCCCTCTGGTCCCAGTTCAATAACTATATCAGCATTTTTTATAGTAAGCTCATCATGTTCAACAATAATTAAAGAATTATTTCTCCCCTTTAGCTCTATAAAACTCTCAATTATTCTATGACAATCCTTTGGATGAAGCCCCACGCTTGGTTCATCGAGAATATAGAGGACTCCCGTTAAATGAGAGCCTAATTGAGTAGAAAGCCTTATTCGCTGTGCTTCACCTCCTGAAAGAGTAAAAGAGGCTCTATTCAAAGTTAAATAGGAAAGTCCAATTTTTTCAAGGAATCCTAATTTTATGAATATCTCTTTTAGGATTCTATCTGAAATTTTTCTTTCATAAGAGGAGAGCTCTATATTTTTTAGAAAATTATAGAGTTCCTCTACGGACATATTTGACAATTCTGCAATATTTTTATCTCCAATCTTTATTGCCAGCGCCTCTTTCCTTAGTCTGCTTCCATCACAAAGATCACATACTTTTAAATCGATATTGTCCAAATCTTCCTCTTCTTCACTTAAGTTTTCATATCCTAATCCTTTACATCTTGGACAAGCTCCATACTTACTATTGAAAGAGAATAACTTAGGATCTACCGTTGGTAAGTTTATACCGCAAGTGGGACAAGCTAACTGAGAGCTAAAAAGAAGATCCCTTCCGTCGTTGACAACATTAACAATCACAGTGGGCGAATACTGAAGAGCCTGTTGAAGAGCTCTTCTAATCTGTTTTTTATATTTCTCTCCAATTACTACTCTATCAACAACAAGTTCTATTGTATGTCTTTTATTTTTATCAAGAAATATTTCTCCAGTTAAATCAATCACTTTACCATCTATCCTTGCCCTTATAAACCCTTCAGCTTTTGCTCTCTCAAGTTCTGCTTTGTGTTCACCTTTTTTCTCTATGACTATTGGACAGAGTATTTGAATTTTAGTACCAGCTGGCAAACTTAATAGTGCATCCAAAATTTGATCTATATCCTGAGAAATTAAGGCTCTACCACACTTTGGACAAAAGGCTTTTCCAATTTTTGAATAAAGCAGCCTTAAATAATCATAGATCTCTGTAATTGTTCCTACAGTTGAACGAGGACTTTTTGAAATGGTTTTTTGTTCAATAGAGATAGAGGGAGATAGACCTTCAATATAATCTACATCAGGTTTCTGAAATCCCTCAAAAATAATCCTTGACTCTATAGGTAAGCTTTGTAAAAATCTCCTGTGAGCTTCAGCAAATATTGTATCTATAACTAAGGAAGACTTTCCAGAACCTGAAGGTCCTGTTACAACAACAATATGGTTTCTTGGAATTTTTAAATCAAAGTTTTTTAGATTATGTTGCCTTACGCCTTTAAGTATA
The DNA here is from genome assembly GCA_937924475.1 of uncultured bacterium. Lineage (GTDB taxonomy): Bacteria > Nitrospirota > Thermodesulfovibrionia > Thermodesulfovibrionales > Thermodesulfovibrionaceae > Thermodesulfovibrio. The sequence continues at coordinate 6,345 of CALDSV010000059.1, read as the reverse complement.
ATAAAGTCTTGAGGCATTTTAATTTTTTTTGTATTCCTTTAATTCCGCAGTAATTTTACCAACAGGTACTTTCGTTTCAATCCTCAATGGAATTTTTTTATCATCATTACTTATCCAAATAAAAATATCACCTTTTCTTTTGAACAAACCCTCAGTTGTTAGTTCTGGTTTTATTAGCAGAGCTGAAACTTCTTTTCCGTCAAAGGTCTCAATTTTTTCTTCCCTTAAGATCTTTATTTCCACTGTGGCAAATTTATCACTATCAAAAATATCAATATATATGCTATCTTTTCCACTAATAGAAAGAGATCTAAGATAAAAAAATCCTGAAAGTACATCCATAAAAACTTTATCAATGCCCTTATGAATTGACATTTTGTTTTTAATGTTGTTTATAAAAATTATCTCACCGGCATCATAATCAAATTTAATCTCTTTGTCTCCTCTGTGTTTACCTTCAATCTGTATAAGCCTAAAGTATTTTGGCTTTCCTCTTTCAATATTACTTTCAGCTTTATCATGAACATAATAAAAATTAGAGATAAAAGAGGCTGATTTTACTTCAGAAGATATTTTAATCGTTTCGGAATTACCCTCCACATAAAGATAAGCTGAACCAGCATAAATACCCATCCAATAAACATCGAATTTCATTCTTTCATTTATAAATTTTGTTAGTCTGTCATGATAAAAAGAATATAACTTTTCTTCCTCAATTTTTCCTGCGTATTGTTCAGATGAGTTTTCTCCCAAATCCCTTACTTCCTCTCCATCGGTAAGAGATTTGTCTTTCGCCGATGTTTCCTCTCCTTCAACTTTTTGCTCTATTGGATTAGTATTTTTTAAAGGCTCTTTTGGTTTTTGATAAGTTTTATTAGTATTTTCATTTTTAAAGATGTAAGCATCGATAAAATCAAAGTAGGATAAATCAATTTCTATTTTGCCAAATAACATAACTAAGCCCAAATGAATTAATATAGAAAGTATAAGCGTACATATGATTAATTTGTACTGCATTTAAATTTTTTTATCAATAATAGCCTTAAAGGTAGGATGATTTCTTATAGGTTCATAGGTTTTTGAAGTTTTTAAATAATTCCAGTTGTTATAGCCTTTTTCAATTGCCTTGAGGAGCCACTTACAAGCCTCTTCCGGCATTCCTTTTGCAGCATAAAGTTCAGCCATGCTATTTAAGGCATAAATATTATTAGGATTTAATTCTACTGATTTTTTTATGTCTCTTTCAGCCTCTTCAAGTTTTCCCATCAATAGAAAAGTAAAACCTCTGTTATTATAAGGCATACCATTATTGGGTTTTAATTCAATGGCTTTGTTATAGTCTGCGATGGCAAGTTCATATAAGCCTAAAACAGAATAGACAATTCCTCTATTGTTGTAGGCAAGAAAATAGTCTGGTTTTAACTCTATAGCCTTTGTATAATCAGCTATTGCTAAGTGATATAGCTTTTTCCTGTAATAGGCATTTCCTCTTTCTTTATATGCTTGATAGTTATCAGGCTGTTGTTCTATAATTTTGGTGTACTTTGAAATAGCAAGATAATGTTTGTTTTTCCTTAACAATTTTATTTTTTTTAAATTTTGTTGGTTCATTTTCATTTATAAATTCCAAAATTTAATACAAATCCTCTGAAACTTTAACTGTTAAATCTCCCAGCATGTTAGTATAACTTCCCAGTTCATTATCATACCAACCATAAATAACAGCTTGAGTAATGGGAATCTGTAATTTATCCACTGCCGGAGCACCTATAGAACACATTTTGGATATGTCAAGAGTCACCATTGCAGTTCTTGTATGAGTTTCACTTCCTTCAATTATAGCTGCAGGGCCAAAAACTCCAACTATATCTGTTGATACCTTTTGATCTTCTGTGAAAAGAAGATAGCCTCTTTTTTCCCTTTCAGAAGCTTCTCTATAAATTCTATTTATTAAATCTCCTGTTATTATATTCCCCTCTTCATCTCTAAAGGCAACAACAAGAATTATCAAAGATCCTGTTACTATCGGAACCCTTACTGATTGAGCTATAAAACCTATATTTTTCATTTCAGGTAAAACAAGAGCAAGAGTCTTAGCTGCTCCAGTACTGGTCAGTATTATATTGTTCATAGCTGAACGGATCTTTCTTAAGTCTTTAGCATCTGTTTTTGGAACTCTGTCAAGAACTTGCTGAGAGGCAGTTACTGCGTGTACTGTGGCCATAGATATACTCAAAATCCTTTCAGCACCGAAATAGTGTAAAAGAGGTTTTATCATGTGAGCCAGACAGGTAGTTGTGCAAGAAGCACCAGAGATAATTACATGTTTTCTACTGTCATAGCTTTCCTCATTAATTCCCATTATTACTGTAACAGAGTCTTCAGGAATTTCTTTTGTCTTATCTTTTATTTTAAAGGGTGCGCTAACTAATACTTTATAGGCTCCTGAATCAAGATGCCCTCTTACTGAACCCTCCTTTGCATCAGATGGCACAGTAGGATCCAAAAATTTACCAGTTGTATCAACAACAAGTTTAACTCCCTCCCTTTCCCATCCGATATCCTTAGGATTTCTGCTCTCTGTTAAAACTTTCACATGTATCCCGTCAATTATTAAAGTAGAGTTTGACTCATCTATTTTTTCAATGACACTTTTATGTTTATAGCCGTATAGATAATTATGCAGTCTACCATAAGTGGAGTCATGTTCAATATAAAAGGCTAAATCTCTTAATGAATTTCCTACTTTTCGACCGGTATTTATAACTATTTTTGAAAAATATTTTCTTCCTATGTGATGCCAAAGGGTAAGTTTACCTATTCTGCCCAATCCATTAATACCTAAAATTGCTTCTGCCATTCTACCCTCCTATTAAATTTACAGATAATCCATTGAAAGATAAATTTTCTGAGTTTCATGTTTACCTACATATACTAATCCACTTCTGCCATCAATGCTTATATGATCACCTCTTTTTAGTACTCTTTTTCCTATTTTACACTTTTTTTCATTTTGTTGCACAATCATCTTTGAAAAACCAACAACACAAGTTTTACCAAGTTTTGTGGCAATTATGGAAGCATGAGAGGTAGATCCACCTCTTGCAGTTAATAAACCATCTGCCTTTGCTATATGTACAATGTCATCAGGAACAGTATCTGCTCTAACAAGTATGACAGGAACATTTGGTTCCTGAGATTTAATTAAATTAATATCATCAATATCGAAAACTAATTTTCCTGACAAAGCACCTCCACTTACACCAATTCCTGTGCCTACCTTGCTTTCATTTAATGCTGGTGATGGCAAAAATACCGTAATCATCTCACCTTTTGAATAACTCATCTCTCTTGTCTGTAGAATATATAAATCACTTCTTCCTCTGCCTTCGAAGGTAAACTCAATTTCCTGATGATCCCACTTCTCCTTTGTTATAAGTTTATCAGCAATCTCAAAAAGAGTTTTATAAATTTCAGGAAAAGTTTCCTCTAAGGATTTTTCACCTTTCCTACCTTCGAAAATTTTTTGTTCAATAGAAATAGGAAAAGTGTTAACAAGTCCAGATACAATATCCTCACCTTGAGCACCGGGCGTATAATCTCCCCATAAAACAAGCCTATCAGAAGTGTCCTTAGGATTTCTTGTGAACAATACACCAGAGCCAGCATTTATATCCAGATTACCAAAGACCATCTTCTGAACCACCACTGCTGTTCCCCAATCTTCGGAGATACCAAGAATCTCCCTGTAGGCCTTTGCTTTAGTAGAATTCCAGGAATTAAAAACTTGATTAATTGCAATAAGAAGTTGAGTCATTGGGTCTTCTTCTATTTTTATACCCATTGAGAGAATGAATTCTTTATAGGCAAGAGCAACATCTTTCATTTGAGAGGGTGAGAATTGAATTTTAAACTCCACTCTGTATTTCTTCTTATAGAAATTCATTAAATTATCAAATTCATCTCTATCTAAACCAAAGGACATTCCCCAACATTGTAAAAATCTTCTGTAACTATCCCATACAAACCAAGGTTTACCAGTTTGATTACTTAAACCCTCGGCAATTTGCTCGTTAAGACCCACATTCAAAAAAGAATTCATCATACCTGGCATAGATATAGCACTCCCGCTTCTTACAGAGACAAGCAAAGGATTGGAGGGATTGCCGAATTCTTTTTTTGTTATTGCCTCAAGCCTCTTTATTGCATCTTTTAACTCCTTTTCAAAATTTAAATAAGCAGGTTTAAAGTTATTTATCACCTCTCTACATCTGAAAACCTCAGTAGTTATAATAAAACCTGGAGGTATAGGTATTTCTTTTGTGGCTAATTTTATAAGATTATGTCCCTTGTTGCCAAGATGAATTCTATCATTTATTTCCTTTCTTGGGCTATAAATATCGCATAGAATTTTCTTCGGATCATAAGTCATAAGTAGATCAAGCTCTTTATGCATAAGTTTCTCTGCTTGATCGTAAGATGTTTTAATTATTCTTCCAATAATTCTATCAAGCTGATTTAATCCTGGATATTGCATTACTATATCTCGCAAAAATTTTTCTGAAGAAGAGTTAATAAATTCAAAATTTTCCAGTTCTGTTTTTTCTGAAAAGTTATAAATTTTTGAAATTACTTTTCTTAGCCATTTTTTATAAGGAGCGGTGCAATAAGTGTTAACAACATCACTTACTGATTCTGCAAGACTTCTAAAAATATCCATATATTGAGAAAAGGTAAATCTCCTTATCTCTAAAGCTACAGTTAGCATATGAAGAGCATTTGTAAATTTTTGAGAAGAAATTCCATTTAGTTCTAAGATTCTTGAAAAAAGTGTGAGATATTTCTCTATTCTGAAAAGAGTTGCTCTTGTTATTAACTCCAGATTGAGGGATTGCTCAATTTCATCAAGAAAACTATTAAGCAAATTCTCAAGTCTCAGATACACAGACAAAGCGTTAAACTTTCTTTCACTATACCTACCATAAACAGAGGGAATACCAGCTGCAATATGCCTTTTGTGAGCTATGTCTTCAAAGGCTTCATATTTTTGATCTGAAACTATTATCTCTTTTAATTCTTCAAGATAAATCAAAAGATTCTCAACTTTCTTGTGTAGCGGAGAATCCTTTAAAACTTCTATTAAATATGAACCATCTGGAAGCCCTAAATATATAGTCTCTTTAAGAAAATTCTCCAATTCACAGTAATCAATATGGTATTTGCTATATAGAAGTTGATATAGTCTAATTATAAGTAAAGCCTTTGTCTTGTAATCTGCTAAGCCATCATGTGTTTGTAATCTAACTCTTATAGACTCTACAGGACTAATCAAAAGTTTTTCGAGAGAACTGAAATCTTCTATAAGATCTTTAAATATTTTGCCCATTTCCTTAAAATGTTCCTTTTCATAGTTTAAAGAATTTAATATTTCCACAGGCAGGTATTTTTTCAGCCCAGAAAATTCTCCCTCTATGTAGAATTTTATAGACTCCTTAATTAATTCCAAAATTAAGGGACTACTCTCTACATGAACTTGTTTTCTTATGAAATGAATTAAGGGATCTTTTCTTTTGAAAATTTCATCTACCTCAGTGGAGACTGTTCTTAATTGTCCCTCTGCATTTATTTCATTAAAGTAAATTGGAAATTTTCTTAATATGGGCTTAACTAAATAGAAAAGAGGATTAATTTCTGAATTAAGTAACTTTGTTATATCCCTTTGGAAAAAGTCTGTATCCTTAATGTGAACATCACCAAAGAAAAGATAAATACTGAGAGAGGATATAAGATCTTTTGAAAGTATTGGTTTTTTGGAAATTAGATTTATCAACAGTCTGAGATTTCTTAAATGATTTCTATTGTCAGTGCCAATATATTCCTCAGAAAATCCACTAATTTTTGGATATTGAAAGCCTAAGGATATGAGGGATTCTATATAAAAATTTATGATTTCTTTGTTATTAGAATTAAAAACTGCTTCTCCAATTTCTTCAAGGCAAAATAAAACAGCATCAGTATTGATATTAAAGAAGGAATTTAGCTTTATGAAAATCTTTTCTAATAAATCCAAAATCTTTTTATCTGAAGTAGAGGCTAAAGAAGGAGAATAATTTTTTATGTTTTTACCTATTTCTCGTATGGAAAAATCATATAAATCAGATAGAATCTCATTTTCCGTTAGCCAGAAGAAATAGTAAATTCTGTTTGAAAGATCAAGCCAAATGTCGCCAGAATTAACAAATTTTTTATGAAGCTCTCTAAAAATATTAAATATCTCAATTCCTGCAGGAACTTTTATTAATTCACTGAGCTCATCATTGTTTTTTATTCTCATGGTATTTTCTT
>CALDSV010000058.1 GCA_937924475.1 uncultured bacterium | reverse complement strand
TGTTAAGTCATGCTACAGTCCAGATTGGTCGTGGTTGGGGATTTGGTCTTCATGAAGCAATGGATCAGATTGGTGCAATGATTGGTCCTTTGATTGTGGCTGGGGTTTTTTATTTTCATGGAGGATACAAAGAAGCCTTTGGTGTATTACTTATACCTGCAGTAATTACTCTGGCAATTCTTTTCTTTGCAAAGTTTCTTTATCCTTCTCCAAAGGATTTAGAGCTAACAAAGATTCAGATTGAAACAAAGGGTTTAAGCAAGATCTACTGGCTTTATTTATTTGCTGTTGCCTTAAATGGTGCTGGATATGCTGATTTTCCTCTTATTGCATATCATTTTAAAAAAGTAGCCACTGTAAGTGAGCAATGGATACCAGTTTTTTATGCTATAGCTATGGGAGTTGATGCCTTGGCAGCTCTAATTTTTGGATATTTATTTGATAGAAAAGGTTTATCAGTGCTGATTATCTCTATAATTGTTTCAGCAGGATTTGCACCTTTGTGTTTTCTCGGAGGATTTTATTCTGCTTTGTTAGGTATGCTCCTCTGGGGAATAGGAATGGGCGCTCAAGAATCCATCATGAGAGCAGCTGTTTCACTTTTAGTGCCAAGAGAAAAGAGAGGTGTTGGTTACGGAGTCTTCAATACAGGATACGGATTATTTTGGTTCTTAGGTAGTATCCTATTAGGTGCTTTGTATGATTTTTCAATAGGGGCTTTGATATTTTTTTCAGTGATTTTACAGCTTGCAGCCATACCGTTTCTTATGAGATTAAGAAAAATGTTACACTAAAAATTAAATGAAATGGCTTTTTATTTCATATACAGTGCCTTCAAATCCTTCTCGGGCAAGGGTTTTTATTTGGAGAGAATTAAAAAAGCTTGGTGCTATAAATTACCAAACTGTCTGGGTTTTGCCATATTCAAAGGAAATATTAGATAAAGCTCAAAGCCTGCGTGAAATAATAGAAAATTATGGTGGAGAGGTTTTTTTACTGGAAGGAAAAATTTTAAACAGTGATGACGAGAAAAAGATTATAAATGTATTTATAGATGCCAGAAACAAAGAGTACAGAGAGATAATTAACAAATGTGAAGATTTTTTCGAGGAAATATCCAATGAGATAGAAAGACAAAACTTTATTTTTGCGGAGATTGAGGAAAATGAAGAAGAACTTGAAAAATTAAAAAAATGGTTCAAAAAAGTAGAAAAAAGAGATTTTGTTAATGCTCCCCTTAAAAAAGAAGCAATCGAAAAGCTTAAAAAATGCACAAAACTTTTTGAAGAATTCTCCAAAAAGGTATATAAACTTAAATCTAAGGAGGATTAGTTATGAAAACATGGTTTGTTTATGTATTTGGCAGATGGATTGTTCTTTCGGGAATAGCAGGAGCCCTTTTACAATTCTTATTAAGCGATTATTTTAAAATTCATACTATTCCTGCCTTTTTGCTTAATCAGTTTTTGCTGGCTAATGTTTTTTGGTTTGTAGACAAAGCAATATTTAAATCTCATTTCAAAATTCCAGCTTTTTATCCTCTGTGGCAAATTAAAGAAAATGTTGTCTGTGCTGATTGTGGAGTCATATGCGAGGGATACAGAGTGGTTAAAACAAAGAATTATGATAGACTTCATGATCCTGAACCAGAGTTTAGATGTAAAAATTGTAGAGAAAAAAAATTAGAAGAATTAAGAAAAAGAGGAATTGAAATTTAGATAATAAATAGGGTGGAGAATAGTTCCTCCACCCTCTAAATAGAGTAAGCTTACTGTTTCTTTTCAGCTGGTTTTTCAGCTTTCTTTACCTTCTTTGCTAAAAGTTTGCCATCTTTCTCGGTGTATTTTACTACAACCTTGTCACCTGCTTTGATATCTTTGATCTGATCTTCTGTTACTCCGATTGTCAGTTCCTGCTTTTTGCTCTTTACAGTGATAGTTTTGCCAACGGTATCAATGGCTGTAATTTCACCAGTAATTTGCTTAACTTTCTCTTTCTTTGCTGGTTCAGCAGGTTTAGCTGGTTCAGCAGGCTTAGCAGGCTCAGCAGGTTTGGCAGCAGGCTGTTGAGCAAAGGCAACCGATACAGTAAGAGCAAATACCATTGCCATTACTAATGCTACAATCTTTTTCATCTTTTCTTTTCACCTCCTTTCTCTTTATGAATCCTTGGATTTCAGTTTCAGGCAGAAATCTATAACAACAAATTTTATGCCAAAAATATGATTAGTAATTTAGCCAAGGGAAGTTGTAGCAAATTTTCCCAATTGGGGAAATTTTACTTTTTGGGGAAGTTTTCTGAGAGTCCAAACTTTTCAAGCCTATACCAGAAAGTTTTATAGCTCATTCCAAGCAGTCTTGCTGCCTTTGCGATGACAAAATTCGATTTAATTAAAGCTTTTTTGAGTATTTCTTTTTCTAATTCTTCGTAATTTAATCCCTCATCAGGTATGTCAATGTTTAATACATTCTTAGGATAGGTAATTTTTAATTCATCCTGAATATCCTTAAGAGTGATGTTTTCACCCTCGCAGATAATTATTGCTCTCTCTATAACCGTCTCCAGTTGTCTTATGTTGCCCGGCCAATGATAATTGAATAGAGCCTGTAATGCTTTTTCATCAATACCAAGAACTCTTTTGCCAAACTCTTTTGAGTATTTTTCTATGAAAAATCTTACTAATTCTGGAATATCTTCTTTCCTCTCTCTTAGGGGCGGTATTTGAACTGTTATTACCTTTAATCTATAATAGAGATCTTCACGAAATTTTCCCTTCTCAACTTCTTCTGAAAGATCTTTGTTGGTTGCAGCAATAATCCTTAAATCTACTTTTATTGTATCTTTACCTCCTATTCTTCTTACTTCTTTGTCTTGAAGAACTCTTAATAATTTTGATTGAAGATTCAAGGATAGCTCAGCAATTTCATCAAGAAATAAAGTTCCACCATGAGCAGCTTCAATAAGACCTATCTTTCTTGTGTTTGCACCTGTAAAAGCTCCAGGTTCATAACCAAAGAGTTCACTTTCCATTAAATTTTCAGGTATTGCTGCGCAATTTATTGCTATGAAAGGTTTGTCTTTACGAGGAGAGTTGTAATGTATAGCTTTTGCAATAAGCTCTTTGCCTGTACCAGACTCTCCATAAATAAGAACTGTCGCTGAGGTGGGAGTTACTTTTTTTACTATTTCAATTACTTGAAGCATTTTCTTTGATTTGCCAATTATGCCTTCAATCTTGAATTGGCCATATAATTCCTCTCTAAGACGCAAATTTTCTTTTACCAAATTTATTCTCTCTTCAGCTTTTTTGAGTGTTAGAATTAAAACTTCTCTATCTATTGGTTTTGTTAGATAGTCAAAAGCACCCTTTTTTATTGCCTCCACAGCAGAAGATATGGTTCCAAAAGCTGTAATAACTATTACAGCAGGTGGAAAAGCTTTATCGGAAATATAGTTTAAGATTTCAATGCCATTTTCATTTCCGAGTTTTAAATCAGTAAGTATAATTTCTGGTGATACTTCATTAATTATTTTTTTTGCCTCTGTAAGGGATGAGACTGAATAAACATTGTAGCCTTCCTCTGAGAGGATCGTCATTAGAATCTCTCTTTGAAGAGGCTCATCATCTATTATCAAAACAGTTGTCATAGCCTTTTACAGGGGTAAATAAATTTTTACCGTACTTCCCTTTCCAGGACTACTAACAAATTCAATCCTGCCACCATGTTCTTCTACGACCTTTTTTGCTAAGGGAAGTCCTAAACCTAAACCACCTTTTTTAGTGGAGAAAAAAGGCTCAAAAATTTTATCTAATAGTTCCTCAGGTACTCCTTTACCTGTATCAGATATGCTTAAAAGAAGCTCGTCTCCAAAAAGTTCTGTTTTAATAAAAAGATTCTTAATTTCTGATTCTTTCATGGCATGCAGTGAATTTTTTATTACATTTAGTAGACAACTTTTCATTAAATCTATATCAACATTCAAAATGAAATCAACCTCATAGTCTTTATAAATCGCTACCTTATCTTCCTCAGCCGTTTTTTCAATTAGAGAGACTACTTCATCGATAATTTCAACTATGCTTGATGGTTTTTTATTTAATCTAAGAGGCCTTGTATACTCAAGGTATTCAGTGACAAGATTGTTTATCCTGTAGATTTCTCCTTTCATGGTATGAAGTAGTTTAGCATATTCATCTGCCTTCTTATTTTCTGTCTTTAATTTTTCTATAAGATGATCTATGCTTAAGTTTATGAAGTTAAGGGGATTTCTTATTTCATGGGCAATAGATCTACTGAGTTGTCCTATAGCAGCAAGATGTTCTGCTTCTCTTAGTCTTTGTTGTATGATTATGTGTTCTTGAAGCTTTTGAATCATTAAATTAAAGCTTTCAGCTATTTTGCCTATTTCATCTTTTCTCTTTATATTCAATCGATAACTAAAATCACCCTGCGCAACCTTCAAGGCTGCTTCTGTAAGGTCATCAATTGGTTTTGTATATCTTTTTGAGATTATGTAGGTAAGTATTATTCCAATGGAAAATATTAAAAGCGTTGTAAGCATTCTTTTAATGGCATTATTTTTAAGAATTTGGGAAAAATCCTCTTTATTTATCCTTAAATGAATATAGCCATATTGAACATTTCCTGCAATTACAGGAAGTATCACATTGTAGACATTTTCTTCTTCAAAGACAGGTTCACCCAGTTCGGCTCTAATAATTAATTCCTTTTTTCTATGAGTGATAGGTTTTCCAATATTTTGCGGATTAGTACTTGCGATAATTTCTTGAGTATTGCTTATTATTGAAACTTCTTTTATTCCTTTTGTATTTAGTTTATCTAAATATTCTGAAAGCTTATTGGAGCCTCCTCTGGTGACTTCTTCTACTCCTACTTGTATTGCTTTGGTAAGATCTGAAGTTTGCTTTTCAATTTCTTTAAGAAGTCTTTTTTCGGTTTGAGTATAGAAGATATACAGAGAAGACATGAGAGTAATATTTAGAAATAAAAGTAAAAGTATTAGTTTCCATCTTAAAGACAATCTGTCAAACATTTTTGCAATCATGTATAATGTATTATATTATGCTTTCAGAAAGAATATCATCTATTTTTAAAAAGATTACCTACGCTGCTTTAAGAGTAGGGAGAAATCCAGAAAGCATTAAGTTGATTGCTGTAACAAAAGGACAACCTATTGATAAAATTATAAAAGCAGCTGATTTAGGATTGAGAATATTTGGTGAAAATAGGGTTCAGGAAGCAAGGGAAAAGGTAGCCCAAATTAAGGGATTCAATCTTCAGTGGCACATGATTGGGCATCTTCAGACAAATAAAGTAAAAGAGGCTGTGAGAATTTTTACTCTCATTCATTCTTTAGATTCTGAAAAGCTTGCCATAAAGATTGACAATGAAGCGAAAAAAATAGATAAAATTCAAAGAGTGCTTATAGAGGTTAAACTCTCAGAGGAAGAGTCTAAGTTTGGCGTAAAGGAGGAAGAATTAGAAAAATTCATTGATGCAATTGTAAATTTGAAACATATAAAGATTGAAGGACTTATGACAATACCGCCATATTTTGAAAATCCTGAAGATGTGAGACCCTATTTCAGAAGGCTTAGACAATTAAGAGATAGCTTATCAGAAAAGTATCCATTTCTTAGTGAGCTTTCTATGGGAATGTCTCATGACTTTGAAATAGCTATTGAAGAAGGAGCGACAATGGTAAGAATAGGAACAGCCCTTTTTGGGCAAAGAATAACATAGGAGGTAGCCTAAAATGATAGGTTTTATCGGTGGAGGAAATATGGCAGAAGCCCTCATAAGAGGGTTAATAAAAGAAGGTAAAAGAGAACTTATTGTTTCTGAGCCTATTGAAGAGAGAAGGAGATATTTAGAGAAATGTTACGGTATAAAGACCACATCTTCTAACAATGAGTTAGTTAAAATGGTTGATATAATAGTTTTAGCAGTAAAACCCCAAAACATTATAGAAGTTCTTTTAGAAATAAAGGATAGTGTAACGGATAAACATACAGTAGTTTCAATAGCTGCAGGAATTCCTCTCAATCTAATAAAAAATTACCTTAAAACAGACAAATTAATCAGAGCTATGCCAAACCTTGCTGCCATAGTTGGTGAGTCAATGACAGTGCTTGCATTATGTGAGTGCTTGGAGATGAAAATTGTAGCACCAGTTAGGGATATATTTATGTCTGTAGGAAAAGTAATTACACTACCAGAACATTATATGAATTTTGTTACTGCTCTATCTGGAAGCGGCCCAGGCTTTTTCTGCTATATTTTAGAACAATTTATTGATGTAGCCACAGAAATGGGATTTTCAGAGGATATAGCTGCAGAGCTTTTAATCCAGACCTTTATAGGAACAGCTAAACTTCTTGATAGCGGCTTACCACCGGATAGAATTAGAAAAAAGGTAACCTCTCCTGGAGGAACTACTGAGGCAGGTTTAAAGATTCTTTCTGAAAATTGTCTTAGAGAAACCATTTTAAAAACCGTTCAGGCAGCTACTAAAAGAGCTGAGGAACTTTCAAAAAAGGAGAACAATTGATGTTCATCTTAGGGAATTTATTGATTGCCTTAGCTAATGTTTTAGACATTATTTTAACAGTTTATTCTTTCATAATTATAGCAGCAGCTTTAATAAGCTGGGTAAATGCTGATCCTTATAATCCAATAGTAAGATTTCTCTATAGAGTAACTGAGCCAGTTTTAAAACCTGTGAGAAAATTATTGCCTTTTAGTTTGCCAATTGATATATCTCCACTTGTGGTTTTGCTTTTGATATATTTTACTCAAATATTTTTAATTCAAACTCTCAATGATCTGGGATACAAAATTAAAGGAGGAAGTATATGAGAATCACACCCCTGGATATTCAACAGAAGCAGTTTAAGGTAAAGTTTAGAGGCTTTGACATGGAGGAAGTCTATTCTTTTTTAGAGATAATAAGAGAGGAATTAGAGGAAATTTTAAAAGAAAATGCTATGTTAAAGGAAAAAGTGGCTATTCTTGAAAATCAAATAGAAGAGTATAGGAAAATTGAACAATCTATAAGAGACACTCTCATGACTGCCCAAAAGCTTGTAGAGGATTATCAGGCAAATGCTAAGAAAGAAGCGGAACTTATAATAAAGGAAGCAGAAATAAAAGCAGAAAATATTATCAAAGAAGCTCAGGAAAAAGTTGTGAAAATCCATGAAGACATAGTGGATTTAAAGGGAATAAGAAGGCATTTCAAAGAAGAAATAAAGAGACTTATAGAGAGTCATTTGCGAATGCTTGAATTTGATAAGGAAAGAGAAGGAGAAGAAGGTGAAGCTTAGTGCCCTAAGAGGAATGCAAGATATACTTCCTCAACAAATACCTCTGTGGCATTATATTGAACAGAAAGCAAGAACAATATTAGAGTTATATAACTTTCATGAAATAAGAACTCCTCTTTTAGAACATGCTGAACTTTTTCTAAGAAGCATTGGTGAAGACACAGACATAGTAGAAAAGGAAATGTATATTTTTAATGATAAAAAAGGCAGAAGAATTGCTCTGAGACCAGAGGGTACAGCATCACTTGTAAGAGCTTATATTCAAAATTCTCTTTTTAATAATCCTTCACCTCAAAAATTTTACTATATTGGTCCTATGTTTAGATATGAAAGGCCTCAAAAAGGCAGACAGAGACAGTTTCATCAAATTGGTGTGGAATGTTTTGGTATATCATCCCCCTCTATAGAGGCTGAATTACTTTGGATAGTTAAGCAATTTTTTGACACACTCAATTTAAAAAAATTTAGTTTTGAAATAAATTCTATAGGTTGTAGCAAATGCAGAATTTCATATAAAGAGCATTTGTTTAAATTCTTAAGGGATAAAATTACAGATCTTTGCTCGGACTGTCAGAGAAGATTTGTGAAGAATCCATTAAGAGTTTTAGATTGTAAAGTTGAAAGTTGCAGAGAAATTTTAAGGGATGCTCCAGTGGTTTTAGATTTTCTATGTGATAAATGCAAAAAACATTTTTTTGACCTTCAAGATGAACTCGAATTTTATGAAATAGATTATATTATTAATCCCCGCATTGTTAGAGGACTCGATTATTATACAGGAACAGTTTTTGAAGTGACAACCTCAATGTTAGGTGCACAAAATGCAGTAGTAGCTGGTGGAAGATATGATGAATTAGTAAAAATTTTCGGAGGTCCTTCCACTCCTGCGGTAGGTTTTGCTATAGGATTGGAACGATTGGTGGAATTAGCTAAGGATAGCCTTTGTCTTAAACCAAAAAGTCCTTTAGTTTATGTGGCTTATGCAGGAGAAGATCTTGACAGGGAAGTAAAATTACTCATTAATGAGATAAGAAAAGAGGGTTTTATTGCTGAAAGAGCTTATGAAAAGACTACTCTTAAAAATCAACTTAAGAAGGCTCAAAAGCTGGGAGTTCAATGGGTAATAATTGTAGGTGAAGAGGAGATTAAAACCTCCTCCTATAGATGGAAAAGGATGGAGGATGGAGCTCAAGGAATAGGAAGTTTGGAGGAAATAATGAAATTACTGAGGGAGAGTAATGAAAATAAATGAATTGGAAAAACTTTTTGAAAATTTTAAAAATAAGAAAGTTCTTGTTATAGGGGATATTATCTTAGATCGTTATATCTTTGGTAAGGTAATAAGGATATCTCCAGAAGCACCAGTTCCTGTGGTTGATGTTTATGAGGAATCTTATAGGCTTGGCGGTGCTGCTAATGTGGCAAATAATATAATAGCCTTAGGAGGAAAAGCTTACCTTTCAGGAATAATTGGAAAAGGTTCAGCTGGTCGCATTGTGAGAGATTTACTATTAGAGAAAGGAATTTCTCAAGAGTATATTTTTGAGGATTCAAGAAGAACGACAGTGAAAACAAGAGTAATAGGAGGTACTCAACAGATTGTAAGATTTGATATAGAGGATCGCAGAAGGCTTGAAGGTAAAGCAAAAGAACTTTTTCTATCAATGATAAAGGAGGCACTAAAAAATTTCGACGCTGTTATTGTATCAGACTACAGGAAGGGTGTAATTTCAGAAGAATTATGTAGAATACTTGTAACTCATAAGAATAAGAATGGTATTTTTGTAGCTGTTGATCCTAAGGTAGGACATTTTAGACTATATAAAAATGTTTCATTAATTACCCCTAATATTGCAGAAGCTTCTCATGGAGCAGAGGTAGACATTAAAGATGAAAAAACATTGATAAAAGCTGGATATAATTTGTTCAAGAAACTTTCTTGTGATGCTGTTCTCATTACGCGAGGAGAGGAGGGAATGAGTCTTTTTGAAAGGAGAGATTCAGAAGTAATTATTACGCATCTTCCTACTGTAGCAAAGAAAGTTTTTGATGTTACTGGTGCAGGCGATACAGTTATTGCCACAATAACTTTGGCATACATCTCAGGTGCCTCCTTAGTAGAGGCAGCTAAAATTTCTAATGTAGCAGCTGGTATTGTTGTTGGAAAAGTGGGTACTGCTACAGCCTCACCTGAAGAGATAACAGAAGTCTGGAAAACTCATCCCTATGCATAGAGCGATTGCTCTTTATTCTGGCGGGCTTGACAGTCTTCTATCAGTTATCATTGTAAAATCCTTAGGAATTGATATAGTGGCATTAAATTTTTTCACTGGTTTTACTAAGCCTATTGATGATAAAGATAAATATTATGCAGAGAAATTTGGATTTCATATAAAACAGTTAGATATAAGAGAGAAATTCCTTCCTATTTTAAAAAATCCTAAGAAAGGATACGGAAAAAATCTAAATCCCTGCATAGACTGTAAAATTCTTATGCTTAAAGAGTCAAAGAATCTCATGAAAGAATATAAAGCCTCCTTTATTGTCACTGGAGAAGTCCTCTGGCAAAGACCAATGACTCAAAAAAAAGACATAATTTTTTACATAGAAAAAGAGGCTGACCTTAAAGGTTTGATTCTTAGACCCCTTTCAGCTAAGTTACTTCCTCCTACAAAACCTGAATTAGAGGGAATAGTTAATAGAGAACTTTTGTACGATTTTTGGGGAAGAGGAAGAAAAAAACAGCTCTCTTTATGTAAAAAATTTGGTATAGATGATATCCCCCAAGCTGCAGGTGGTTGTCTGCTGACTGATCCTCAATTCTGCAAAAAAGTTAAAGATTTGCTCTTTTATGATCAACTCACTATTGAGCAGGTAGAACTTCTAAAAATTGGTAAACATTTTAGGCTATCAGAGAAATGTAAGATAATTGTGGGAAGAAATGAGGAAGAAAATAAAATTCTTTCTGGAAGAAAGGATTTACCACTTATATATCCCTTAGATTTTAAGGGACCCTTCTTGATTATTTCTGGTGAGTATTCTGAAGAAAATTTAGAGAAAGCTTGTAAAATAGCTGTCTATTATTCAAAAAGGCAAAAGGTCCCTATGGTGATAAAAAAAGAAGGGAGAGAAATAGTAAAAGAGTATAGTGCAATGGAAGAGAAGGAAATTGTAAAATACAGGATATAAAAAGGTTAATAAGGAGGCGAAAATGAAAAAATTTATCATTTTTTTATTAGTAGTTTTCTTCAGTACTTTTTTCTATAGTTGCGGGAAGAAACATGTTAAAAAACCATCTCCAGAGTATTTATATGCAACAGATGCTTTCAAAGTTGTAGATGAAATAAGAATAGCCTATCAAAATAGAGATAATTTAGGAATAAGAAAAAATTCTACAGAACAAGGTTACAGAGATATAATAGCCTCTATTAGACCTTTTGACACTGCTGAACTTGAATTTACACCTGTTTTATTAGAGATGGAAGGAGAATTTGTAAGGCTTTATGTTTCTTGGAATGGTAAGTGGAGATATCTCAATTCTGAATCAGAAGAAAGAGGACTTGCAAGCTTTCTTCTAAGGGGTAATCCTCCTAAGGTTGATAGAATATTAAGGGGTAATCCTTTTAAATATCCTGATTAACCAAATCTTCCTGTTATATAGTCTTCTGTGAGCTTATTGGAAGGTACTGTGAATATTCTATCAGTTTTGTCATATTCAATTAATTCTCCTAACATCATAAATCCTGTCCAATCAGAAATTCTTGCTGCTTGTTGCATGTTGTGAGTAACAATTATTATAGTTACCCTTCCCTTAAGTGAAATTATTAATTCTTCTATTTTCCCAGTTGATATGGGATCAAGAGCACTTGTAGGTTCATCAAAAAGTATTATTTCAGGTTCTACTGCTAAGGCTCTTGCAATGCATAGTCGCTGTTGTTGTCCACCGCTTAATCCAAAGGCATTAGTATTAAGTTTATCTTTTACCTCCTCCCAAAGAGCAGCATCTTTTAAAGCTTTCTCAACTCTGTCTTTTAGTTCTCCTCTTTTTTTTATACCCCTTAATTTTAATCCATAGGCAATGTTTTCAAAAATACTCATGGGAAAGGGTGTTGGTTTTTGGAATACCATACCTATTTTGCTTCTTAATTCAATTAGATCTGTATCTTTTGATAAAATATTTTGTCCTTGAAAAATTATTTCACCTTCATATCGATTGCCTGCATATAAGTCATGCATTCTGTTAAAACATCGAAGCAAAGTAGTTTTTCCACATCCACTTGGACCTATTAAGGCTGTAACTTGATTTTTATAAATAGTCATATTTATGTCTTTAAGTGTCTTAACTCCACCTGCATAGTAAAAATTAAGATTTCTTACTTCTATTTCAGGTGTCACTCTTTATACCTCCTTTTTATGAGTAATCTTCCGGTGATTGTGGCAAAGAGTATGAATAAAGTGATTATTAAAGCAGCACCCCATGCTTGAGCATGCCATTCTTCATAAGGTCCCATAGCATATTGGAAAATAGTTACTGTTAAAGAGGCTATGGGTTGAGACATATTGAGAGAAAAATAATTGTTGTTGAAAGCAGTAAATAAAAGGGGAGCTGCTTCTCCCGTAACTCTGGCAATGGCAAGAATAATTCCAGTGAGTATTCCTGTGGCTGCACCTCTGTAAACAACTTGAATAATTACCTTATAATAAGGAGCTCCCAAAGCAAAAGCAGCTTCTCTTAAAGTCCATGGTATAAGAGAAAGCATGTTTTCTGTTGTTCTTACCACTGTAGGTATCATAATTATTCCTAATGCAATAGCTCCTGCCCAGCCACTAAAATGTCCAAAGGGTTTAACGATTATGGCATATATAAAAGCACCAATTATAATAGCAGGTACACTTACCATAATATCAGCAAGGGTACTTATAATTTTTGAAATGTTGTATTTTCTGCCATATTCTGCAAGAAAAGTTCCACCTAAAATTCCTATTGGTACTCCTATAAGTGTTGCAAAGAGAGTAATTAAAAAATGACCAACAAAGGCATTTCTTAAACCTCCACCTTCTTCTCCGGGGGGTGCTGGGTCCTTTAAAAATAGATCAGGATTTATACCTGAAAGGCCATGTCTTATCACATCAACTAAAATAAAAGAAAGCCAAAATATTCCCCAACAGGCAGTAAGAAAACATATAAACAGGGCAATACTACTTATGATTTTTCTCTTATTCAGAATCATTTTCTTTCAGCTTTCAGTAGGAATATTTTAGCAAGAGCAAGTATAGTAAAGCTCATCAGGAATAAAAGCAAGGCAAGATAGTAAAGAGAGCTTAAATAGATATCCTTATCTGCTTCTGTAAACTCGTTGGCCAGTTTAACAGTTACTGTGGCAGCTGGATCCAGTAAAGATTTAGGAATTTGATTCAGATTTCCGAGGACAAAGGCAACTGCCATGGTCTCTCCTAAAGCTCTACCTAAGGAGAGTCCAATCCCACCAAGAACGCCGAGCTTTGAATAAGGTAGAACAATATCTTTTACAACCTCCCATTTTGTAGCCCCTATTGCATAAGCAGATTCCTTAAGAACCGAAGGAGTAAGATTAAAAGAGTCCCTTGCAATGGATGCAGTAAAAGGAATTATCATGATGCTTAAAATAATGCTTGCAGTGAAAAGATCAACTCCAAGAGGAGTACCCTCAAAGAGTTTTCCTATAAGGGGGAGCTTTCCTATGGTTGACTGTAAAAAAGGTTCTATATCATTAGCCATTATAGGTGCTAAGGTAAAAAGCCCCCACATCCCGTAAATTATACTTGGAATTGCAGCAAGTAACTCTATTGCTGTTCCTATAATGCTTTTAAGAAAGTTTGGTGCAATCTCTGTTATGAAAATGGCAATTCCTATGGCAATTGGTGTTGCTAAAATTAAAGAGAAAAAAGAGGTTATTAAAGTCCCTATAAGCGCAGGAGTAGCACCAAATATTTCTTTAACAGGATCCCATTCTGTAGAGAAAATGAATCCCTCAAAACCAAATTTATTCATAGAAGGCAAAGATTCCTTAAATAAAACAAGGAATATCCCTATGGAAATGGCAATTACTGCAAAAGCTGATACAGCAGTAATTGATAGGAAAATTAAGTCTTTTAATTTACCCCTTTGTTTTTGCATGTGAAAATATTATAACTGAAACACGTAAGTTTATGTTACAGAATTATTAAATAAACCTTATCTGCTTATGGACTGGCTATTCCTGAATTTTCTGTATATATTTGCATGATGGAAAGAACCTTTCATTTTTACCTTGTGACATACTTCACATTTCATGTCTGATGAGAGGGGCAGAGGCTTACCTTGATATTGGAGAGGTTGGATATTATCTCTATTTTCTCCGAAATCATTAAAAGCAGGGTATAGGGCATGAGGTGAACTATGGCAAGCTATACAAGGTATTTTCCCTGAGTTTTCCTTTCTTACTCTGTAGAGTCCTGAGACATCCTCTGTCCAACTATTAAATGCTTTTGAATCTTTTTCAGGTTTTTGAAATCCTTTATGACAATTAAGGCAATCAGGTTGTTGTATCCAAGGTTTTCTGGGATTAATATGAGTAAGAGGAATCTCCGGTTTAAGGTTTTTTAGGAGTAAATTAGCGGTCCGGCTTTCCTTTTGGGATAAAAGCAATGCTACAGCATGGTCATCAAGCTTTCCATGACATTGGGTACAGCCGATTCCTAACTTTGCATGAATATCTCTGTTACATCGAGTATTACCCATGCTGTCATTTGGATGACAAAGATTGCATGATTTTTCGTCTTTCCATGGAATATAATTGGCATGCCATCCATGCATGGAGGCTGAAAAACTATTATGACCTTTTATGCCGTCTGATTTTACAATAAAGTCTTCATGACATTTTTGACACATAAGGGGTTTTCCCTTTAAGGCGCTTTCCAGAAGTTTTGTTCCATGATTTCTATCATGAATTTTTAAAATATTGATAGCTGTCTCATCTGATATGCCTGAAATACCATTCCATCTTGGTTTTCCACCATGACAAAGGAAGCATCTTAGCTCTGTGGATACAGCTGCTACAAATTTTGTATTTTGTAATACTTTTCCTGTATTTTTCTCTATTGCCTTTACCTCGAAGAGTGGATAGGGATTAAATATTCCATCATCCCTGTAAGGCAATACAGGAATTCCCTCAGCAGTAAATATATTTTTGTCCTTATCATAATCAAAAATTCCTCTTAATCCCTTACCACTGATGCCAGTATCCTTAGGTAATTTCTTACCCTTCAGGGATTCAACAAATTTCCAGAAATCAACATGCTTTGAAGGATTTTCATATCCTTTTTGAACTTCATAATGAATCTCTATTCCTTCTGATATAATCTCTGGTTTTTTGCCTCTTTTTATAAGAATAGCCTGGAAAGTGCTACCTGGATAAAGAAAGGAAAACCATCTGTCTGCATCGGTTATACACTTTTCACCAAGAATACTCCAAGCAAGAAGGATATATTCATCTTTCTCAGGATTAAAATTAGGAATTTTAATCTGTTCTTCCTTAGGTTTAAAATCAGCCAGAATTTCTTCTCCTTTACCATGTAGACTTGCAATAAAAGCTGCTAAGGCATCCATTTCCTTTTCATTTCCTACAAATTTTGGCATGTAATCAAGAATTTTACCCTGTCCATAAATTTGTGAGTATATACCAAGATAGGTAAGTCCCTCTGTTTTCTTAACTATGTCGTTTTTAATACCTCTAATTGTATGACAGCTAAGGCATTGAAGGTTAAAAAGTTCTCTTCCTGCTTGAATTTTATTGTCTTCAGTGACTTCCTTTACTTTGGTCCATTTTGCCATCTTTAAAATTCCTTCTCTATTGAGTCTCTCTTCATCCCTTACTAATATAGAAGTAGAGTACATGTAACCGTAGATTATATATGGTTTTCTTGCGTATTCTCTCATGTACTCAAATCCACCTATCCAGAGAAGTCCAATCAATAGAAGAGGAAAAACTATAAACTTTTGTAAACTTTTGTTGATTCTTAGAATAAAAATTATAGCCAAGATATAGAGAAGTATTGAGGTTATTATGAAAATGTTTAAGGGCTGTGATGTTTGTTTGTTTAGAATGAAATTTGTAAGCCTTGCATTATCAGGAATAGAAAAGAGATACCAAAATCCCGATATTAAAAGAAATGGCAAAGCAGAGTAAAGCCACTTAGCACAGTATTTAAGGAGCGTGTCTTTTAATTTTTCATCTTTTTCATACACTGCAGTGACAAAGCCAAATAAACCCGCAAACATTATGCAGACAGCAGTTCTAAATACAAGACTTGGCAGATGTGAGGGATTAAAAAATCCATCCCAAAATTTACCAGTATTAAGCCAATCTCCCGGAGTAAGCATAAAGGTAATTATGCCGTTTATAATAAAAAGACTTAACCAAGCAGAGGCAGCATATATAAAAGCAATTATTAGCCTATTGTTGTCTGTTAAAGTTTCAAATTTATAGTAATAAATTAACAGAGAGATGATCTCCACAAGGAAAAATACCCATTCTATTGCCCAAGCAAAAACAAAAGTGTGAATCAAAATGGAAGTTGCCCATGGATTTGAAAGACCTATAATAAACCAGATTCCAACACCGGAAACTCCACCAAAGACCATAGTAAGCAGAAGGAAAAACCATAGGTGTCTACGTACATATTGCCTAAGAGCTAAATCTTTTTGTCTTACACTTTTTAAATCAGTAAGCCATAAAAATATACCCCCTCCAACAGCAAAGTGAGAGATAAAAACATGTAAAACCGATATTATTGCTACAAGAGTGCCAGAATTAAGATAATAAAGCTCCCAAACAGGATAATTCATCTTTTTTACCTCATTTTGCTTTGAAAGGCAATTTTAAGCATGTATACTATAATGACTATTCCTGCAATCAAAATAAATAAAAAAAGCGCAAGTACATCCCATTGGGGAGATACCTTAAGATGAGAAAGGCTAAAGTTTTCTCCTAAATTAAATACTCTTAGATGATATCTGTTGATAATCATCGAAATTAAAGTTAATGATAGAAAAATAAGGCTTCCCTTTAAATTACCCTTTAATGACACGACAATAGAGAGAAAGGCTGTTGCTATCCCTAATAGTAAAACTATTGTGGCAAGCAGGTCTCCTCCCGTGTATTTAATCATTACCTCTTTAGGAAGACTAAGAAGGAACCAGAGACCTACGGCAATTTGAATCATGGTGGCATAAGCAAAAATTTTCAAACCTTCTTTAATCTTATTTTCTCTGTCTCTTTTTCCTCTAAAATTAAAACTGTATACAATTCCACCTATTGCTATTGAGGCAACAATGAAATGGAGGTATCGTGGATAAATACTACTTATATTCCACAAAAGTATAGTGCCCTCTCTATTAAAAAAATAGGCATTCCATCTTTGGGGCATCTCCATCATTGAAAGATTATTTACAAGAATAAAGGCAATATAGAAAACAATTAAAATTATGAAGACTAAGGCATGCTTAGCATAGGGAGATAATCCAAATTTTCTATAGTGAAAGTAAGAGCTATAATAGGCTAATATGAGTAGAGGGATAATTAAAATCCAAAAAGTACCAATAAGTATGGAGCTTGTATAGAAGAGATTACCATATACAACCTGAATAAAGAGTAATGCAGGAATTGCCATATTTATTCCTAAGGCAAAAAACAAGGGAATCTTTTTAGATAAAGGTCTATTTGTTTCAAAAAACTCTTTTTCTTTAGACCATCTGTAAGTCAGTATTATACTTAGACCTAAAAGAGAGTTTATAAGTAGAATGTGGATAAGAAAGAATATTTGCTCAAGAATGATGAATATTTCTGGCGGTGCAGGTATTGGCTCTGGATAAGGTATTAAATTTGATAAGTCCATAAGTTTGTCTTCATTATATCAGTTTTATTGCAAATATGCAATATTTGAATCATAAAAATGAAGATGGGGAGGCTTAGCCTCCCCATCTATTTTAGCCATGAGATGCTGGGAAAAAGGTATAGCTAATCCAGACGAGAATAAACAGTAAAGCTATTCCAAGTCCAATACTCCATACAATGAGCTTTTTCTCAATAGGAAGCAAGGGTTCATATTCTGCTTCCATTTTCTTAAGTTCTTCTGAAAGTTTAGGTTCTTCTGCCATTTTAACACCTCCCTTACCCAGTTATTATCGGAGGTTTTACTCCGTGGAAGAAAATGTAAGATATTAACAATCCGATCCAGAGAATGAAGCCGAATAGACATATAAGATATACTACGGCTAATCTACCAATTCCTTCCTCCCATAGCTTTCTAAAATCAGACATAACACCTATTGTAAAGAAGGTTATTAAAAAGAAGAGAACTCTTAGGGAATTTGTTCCAGCTGTGGCAGTTTTTGTTTGAGATATTATCTTCTTTGAGTCTTTGATGCTTGCTTCAAGTTCCTTAATTTGAGCTTTTTTTGAATCAATATTCGCTGTAATCTGAGCTTTTTGTGCTTCATCAGTGGCTACAGTAAGCTGTTTTTCTAAGGCTGTAATTTCTTTGTTTATGTTTTTAATTTGAGTATCAACAGGAGTAATCTTTGGAGCATGGGGAGCTGATATTAGAAGAATTACTATAAATGTTATAGCATAAGCCATGACAAACTTTGGAAATCTTCTCCAAATTTCCTTTGCTGAAACTCTCTCACCAGGCCTGGATTCAATCTTAGCACACCATATATAAGCAAGGATAAAAGCCCATATACTGATGAAGATATCGATGAACAATTTTGTTGTAGAAGCTGCCATTAGCATCCACCCAGGTTCATACTTTATTCCAGCAGCCGTTTCTGCTTTTGCTCTAATGAGGGCATCAACTACTGCACCAGATGCAAAAGCAGCGCCATCTGTTTTAACAGCAAGTCCCATCCAAGCACCAGCTACCATAGGTTCTTTCCAAAGAAAAGCTTGAGCAAAGAAAGGAAGAATAATAAGCTCTATAACAGCAAAGATAACAACAAGAGAACTAACCATGATGGGGACAACAGGTCTTGCTTTTATGGCTCCACCTGTTGCAATGGCTGCGGATACACCACAAATGGATATACCAGAGGCAAGGGGAGCTGCCCATTCTTTGCTGAATTTAAACCATTTTCTTGCAATGAAATAGACAAGTGCCCAATAAATTAAATAGGCTTCAATAATGGCGCAAAGACCTCTGAAAAGAACTGCAGAGGCAAGACCAAAGGCTTCTGCTGATTTCAAACCAAGTAAAGCACCCATTAAACCTATAGCTGTTTTTATGTAGAACTCTGGTTTTAATGCTTCACTAATGAATTTTGCGAAGCCTCTAAAGAAGTTACCAATTATTAAGCCAAGCAAAAGTGCAAATATAAATCCACCCTCACCCGTAAGTTTTAGCGACCAAGGAACTCCAGATTTCTTTGGATCTGTAGATGCAAAATAGGCATAATGGCCAATAAACCAACAGAGATAACTGAGCCAGAATACAAAGAAGAAACCGATATTAAATTTAACTATATTTGCTCGCATTAAAGCAGCACCTATAGAGAATACAACAGCCATAAAAAGATATGTTAGAACCAGAGAAGCAAAACCTGAGAGTCCTTTCTTTTCATAGATATCGCCTACCTTGTAAATTGAAGCATCTTTAACTGTTATTGCCTCTTCTTTTCCATCAGCTTTTTTAATTGTGATCTTGTTACCATCGATCTTCGTAATTTCGCCTTTTACAGATTGATAAATTTTTCCTGTAGGAGCCATAGCTTTACTTGAATCTGTCCACTCTTTTGTGCTTACCACCCAACCCAGGGGGTCGATGCCTGTGTAAGAGAATAGAGAGATAATAAAGATAACAACAGCTAACCAGAAGGCTAACCAGTCTTCACTTACCCCTTTTTTTTGTTCTACCATACTTCAACCTCCTTTCTTAAAATTTTTAATATTGAAAATAAAAAATTTTAAAAATTAATCACCTCCTTTTAATGTAGAATAATCTCCACCAATCATGGTGGATTTGGCAGATTAATAACATCAAAAAATGTAATGTGCAAATTTTATACCAAATAAATTATATTGAAAATATTAGATTTTTTAATGAATGTTACTTTTATGTTACTTTATCAAAAAAAATAAGTTACGATTAAGTAACTTAATAGACTTTTTGAGAGATTGCCATGTAATCGAAGCAATCAGCTATTTTATAACTTATATCGCTATGAGATTTTCTCTCCTTTTACTCGATAATGCCTTCTTTTGTACTTAATATAAGGGGATTTCCGCGCAACCTTGTAGGAGATTGAAATAAAAATTGATTAACCAAGAAGGGATTGCAATTTAGGTGAATAGTATAATGAGATAAAATTATTCCTATATCACGAAAATAAAGAAAGGGGAATGTCCGAAAAAATACACTGTGGTATATTTGAGAATTTTAACATTCTCTTAATATATTCTTAACTTTTATTTAACAAAGGCATGTAATAATTTTATAAGAAACTTGAAGGGGAGGTTAAACTTTGTTACAAAGAGATGAAGCTATTTCAATAAGAAAACCAAAGTATCTATATTCTGAACTTACAATTCATTTTCAACCTATATTTTCAGCCCAAGACGGAAAAATATTTGGTTATGAAGCTTTGACAAGACATAGGTATAGAAGTTTTAACATAAAGGAGCTTTTTGTAAAAGCAAAAAAAGATGGTTCTATATATCTTCTTGATATGATATGTAGAAGAAATGCTATGAAAATAGCATGTGAACAAGGTATTGATAGTTATCTTTTTATAAACATATGCCCTGAAACCCTATGTCATCCAGAGCATGAAATAGGATTAACTGATACTTTTGCTGAAGAATTTGGCTTTCCAAAGGAAAGGATAGTGCTTGAGATTACAGAACAGTCAGCTATTGAAAATTATGAGCTTTTTTTAAAAGCCGTTTCCTATTATAGAAAAAGAGGATACAAAATAGCTATAGATGACTTTGGAGCAGGTTTTGGTGGTCCTAAGTTACTAAGTATGATAGAGCCAAATATTGTAAAAATTGATAAATTTTTCATTAAAAATATAGAGGAAAACTTTTTTTCAAGATCTTTTGTAGAATTTATATCCTCAGTTTGCCATAGTTTAAATATCATGATAGTTGCAGAGGGAATTGAAAATTCCAATCAATTAAGAGAAATAATAAGTTTAGGAGTAGACCTCCTGCAGGGATTCTACTTAGGGAAGCCTCAAGAAAGAATAAATAAGCATCAAAAATTGAATATCCATGGATAAATTAGAAATTCATGAATGTCAGATTAAAAAGTCTGTTTTAGATTTATCAATAGGAGATATTGCTGTTAAGGTAGAACCTATTAATAAAAACTCTAAAATAATGGATGCTTTTTTAAGATTCATGAGAGATGAAAAATTGAGTATTATTCCTGTAGTGGATGAAAAAGTTGTAATAGGACAAATACATAGAATCAGATTTTTAGAGCATACGATATTGGGTAGATACGGTTATGGTATTCATCTTAACTCAAGAAAAACCATATGGGAAGTTATGGAAAAACCATCTCTTGTAATTAACCATGAAGTAAGTGTTGAAGAGGCTTCTATGATAGTTCAAAAAAGAGAATTTAAAAATATATATGACGATATAATTGTAAGCAAAAGAGGCGAGTACTATGGAGTTGTTCCCATAAACCTTTTGCTTGAGACAATTACTCAAAGAGCAATAATTATAGCCAAGGATTCAAATCCCCTTACAGGATTGCCTGGTAATTGGGCAATTCAAAGAGAAATAGAGAAAAAAATCAAAGAGAATTGTTCTTTTGAGGTATGCTACATTGACATAAATCATTTTAAACCTTATAACGACTACTACGGCTTTGAAAAGGGAGATAGGGTAATCTCAAGTCTTGGAGGAATAATCAAAGAAACAGAGGAAATTTTTCCAGAAATCTTTGCTGGCCATATAGGCGGAGACGACTTTATAATTATTTGTCCTTATGGAATTTCTGAATTGGTATGTGAAACCATAGTAAGATCCTTTGAAGAACTCTTACCAAGTTTTCATGGCGATGACTTTGTTAAGGGATATTATGTTTCAAAAAACAGAAGAGAGCAAGAAGAAGTTTTTAGTCTTTTATCCCTTACTTGCGCGATTGTAAGCTTAGAGAAAAGGGAAATTAGCTCTTTTGCTCAACTGGCATCAGTGGCCTCAGAGGTAAAAGCTGAAGCAAAAAGGCTTTCAAGAGTTAATAAAAAGTCCATCATATTCAAAGATAGAAGAAATGGATAGTGACCATATTCCTTATCTATCAATACTCTGCCATGAACTTAAATCGCCGGTAAATTCTATAATCAGTCTTGTAAAATTAATTGAAATGAATCTTAAGGAAACAAAAAAGGAGGAAATAAAAAATTACCTCTCTCTAATTATTTGTCAAGCACTTTTTATGAGAAACTATATCTCAAATGCTATAGAGCTTGGGAAAATTCAAGAAGGGAAAGAAGAGTTAATTTTAGAGGAATTTGACCTTATGGAAATTTTTCATGAAATCATTGAAATAACTAAAATTTTCATAGGTAGCAAACCCATACAATTAAAAACTCACTTGACCTGTGAAAGCTTTTTTATGCTTTCTGATCCTTTAAAAATAAGACAAATTCTTATGAATATAACATCAAATTCAGTAAAATTCACTAAAGAAGGCTATATATTCATAGGCTTAGAAATATTAAAGAGAGAAATTCTCATAAAAATTCAAGATACAGGAATAGGAATTCCTAAAGATAAAATAAATAATCTTTTTAATCCCTACTGTTCCTTAAAATCAATTAATGAAAAATTTTTTGAAAGCTCTGGCTTAGGTCTATACATAACCAGAGAGCTTATAAATATTCTAAAAGGGTCTATTGAAATTGAGAGTGAATTTGGAAAAGGAACAACAGTTTATATCTCATTACCTCAGAGATACAAAACAGAATAAAGATTTTCTTTGGGGAGTAGCTACTTCTGCTTTTCAGCTGGAAGGTTCTCCCTATGCTGATTGGTCTACCTGGGACAGTATCTTTGAACTTAATCCAAAGGTAACCAATCATTATGAGCTCTACAAGGAAGATATAAAACTTATAAAAAATCTTGGTGTCAATGCCTACAGATTCTCTATTGAGTGGAGCAGAATTCAACCTGCTGAAAATTACTGGAATAAGGAAGTAGTTCAACATTATCAAAAAATTATTGATTTATTGAGAGAAAACAACATAACACCAATGGTTACTATCCATCATTTTACTCATCCCATATGGTTTATAACCAAATATCCCTGGCATAAGAGAAAATCTATAGAGAAATTTACAGAATACGTAGAAAAACTTATTGAAAATATAAAGGGAGTTGACTATTGGATTACTTTTAATGAGCCTTATCTTCTCATATTAGGTGGTTACTTAGAAGGTTGTATACCTCCAGGATATAGAGATTTAAATTTGGGGATGAAAGCATTAAAAAACATTCTAATTTCTCATAGCAATATCTATGACCTTTTACATTTAATTAATAAGAATTCCATGGTAAGTATTGCCCACAACATGGCTGTTTTTGCACC
>CALDSV010000057.1 GCA_937924475.1 uncultured bacterium | reverse complement strand
AGTGTACAACAGTTTTTCTGTTAGAGTTAGAAGAGCTTCTTGAGATTTTCGGTGTTTTCATGTTGGTGATAATAGGGATATCGTTTTAGAATCAATAACTAAAACCTATCTTAGGGAAGGAGTAGATCATGTTAAAGTTGTGTTGGCAGTTGCCATGATTGCTATAGCAAGAAAAGTAATAATTCTGGATATAAAAGAGGTTAGTAGTCTTACCATGTTAGGTATAGCAGCTATTATACTTGCTCTGTCCATTGGATATTATTTATCAAAATTTAAGAGGGACTAAGTTGAATTGGTATCAAATAAGTACTAAAGATATTTACCATCAATTAAAAACTTCAGAGAAAGGTCTTAGTTCTCAAGAGGTTGAGAAAAGACTTAAAGAATATGGCTATAACAAACTGGCAGAAGAGGAAAAGATAAACAAACTTAAAATTCTTCTACACCAGTTTGCAAGTCCTCTTATTTATATTTTGATTGTGGCATGTATAATTACTATTGCTCTTAAGGAATATATAGATGCAGGAGTTCTCATATCTGTTGTAATTATAAATGCCCTCATTGGTTATTTTCAGGAATACAAAGCTGAACAAAGCATAAGAGCCTTAAAGAAAATGCTAATTCCTAAGGCAAGAGTTTTAAGAGATGGCATTGAAAGAGAAATCAGCAGTGAGGAGCTTGTACCTGGTGATATTGTAATTCTCTATTCTGGTATCCGTGTTCCTGCTGACATTAGGCTAATTCATGCAGTGGAACTTAAAATTGATGAATCTATTCTTACTGGAGAATCTGTTCCTGTAGAAAAGCATTATCACACAATAAGGGAGGAAAATCTTACTTACGGAGATCAGAAAAACATGGCTTTTACAGGCACTATTGTTGTAAGTGGCAGAGCTAAAGGCGTTGTTGTTGAAACAGGCATGAATACTGTCTTTGGCAAGATTGCTAAACACATAAAAGAGGCAGAGGCAGTTAAAGCACCACTGCAGGATAAAATAACTAAATTTGCAAATGCTATTGGAATCCTTGTTCTTTTAGCTTCTTTAATACTTTTTGTCGTTGAAGTAATAATAGGAGAGAGTTTAAAAACCGCTTTTATGACAGCAGTGGCTGCAGCTGTGGCTGCTATTCCTGAAGGCCTACCAGTTGTGGTTACCATTGCCTTAGCTATTGGAGTGGCAAGAATGGCAAAACACAATGCCATAATAAGAAAACTTCATGCTGTCGAGACCTTAGGTAGCACCACAGTCATTGGTTCTGATAAAACAGGAACTTTAACAAAAAATGAAATGACAGTAAAAGTCATCTACGATGGAAAAGACACCTATGAAGTGGAGGGAAGCGGTTATGCACCAGAGGGGAAAATACTATATGAAGGATTCCCTATAAATGTTAAGGAAAAACATCATCTCATTGATATCCTAAGAATTGGGCTTCTCTGTAATGAATCTTCTGTTTATTTGGAAGATGGAGATTATAAAATTGAGGGAGATCCAACCGAAGCTGCTCTCATTATATCAGCTATTAAAGGTGGATTAGAAATAGAGGGAGAAAAAGAAAGATATAAACAGGTTGCTATAATTCCCTTTGAGTCTGAGAGAGGATACATGGCAACTTTACATATCCATAAAGGGAAAAAATACATATATGTTAAGGGAGCACCAGAAAGAGTATTAGAAATGTGTATAAGGGATGGCCACGGAAATGATATAGACAGAGAGAAAGTACTTAGCAAAGCTACTGAATTTGCAAAGAGAGGACTTAGAGTTCTTGCTTTTGCATACAGAGAGGTTTCTGATGATATAGAAGAATTAACCTGTAAAGAAGTAGAAAAATGCGATGCTATACATGGTTTAGTCTTTGCAGGACTTCAAGGAATGATTGACCCTCCAAGGCCTGAGGCAATTGAGGCAATTAAAGGGTGTAAAAAAGCTGGAATCAGAGTAATTATGATAACAGGAGATCATGCTGTTACTGCCAAAGCCATAGGCGAAATGCTTGGTATTGGTGAGGCAAAATCAAAAGTTCTTACGGGAAAAGATCTCTCAAAAATGAGTGATGAAGAACTCTTTCAGAAAGTAAAAGAAGTATCAATTTACGCCAGAGTTTCCCCTGAGCATAAATTGAAAATTGTACAGCAGTTAAAGCGTCACGGCGAGATAGTAGCAGTTACAGGTGATGGAGTAAATGATGCTCCAGCCTTAAAAGCAGCTCATATAGGTATTGCTATGGGGAAAAGCGGTACTGATGTGGCAAAAGAGGCTTCGGATATGGTTCTTGCTGATGATAATTTCGTAAGTATTTTCCATGCTGTAAAAGAGGGTAGAATTGTCTTCGATAACATAAGAAAGGTTACCTTTTTTTTGATCCCTACTGGTGTTGCTTCAATTATCTCTATTATTTTTGCTATAGTTTTTGGTTTTCCTATACCCTATTTGCCTGCTCAGATTCTGTGGATAAATTTTGTAACCAATGCCATTCAAGACATTGCTCTGGCTTTTGAACCTGGTGAGAAGGGTGTATTGGAAAGACCTCCAAGAGATCCGAAGGAAGGAATCATGTCAAGAGTTTTGGTTGAAAGAACAATTATTGTGGGAACATTAATATCTCTTGGAGTGATTTATACTTTCATGAATTCCTTAGAATCTGGAGCATCCATTGAAAAAGCAAGAACAATTGCAGTAACCACAATGGTATTTTTCCAATTTTTCCAAGCCTGGAACAGTCGTTCTGAATACGAATCAATTTTCAGACTCAATCCCTTCAGTAATAAAATTCTCTTTTTAGGTCTGATTTTTGCAACCTTGGCTCAAGTTGCCTTTGTATATTCGCCAGCTCTTCAATGGGTTTTTAGAACGGAAGCAATCTCAGCTGAAGATTGGAAAAATATTCTTTTAGTTTCCCTATCTGTTATAGTAGTTGTAGAGATTGATAAATGGATAAGAAGAAGAAAGAGATTTAAAAGAACATAAACTCCACTTCTTTCCTCTTACTAAAAGCACAAAAGAAGTTTTACTGCCGTCACCTTTTTCTCATAAAAAAGTGCTATAAAGATTAAATTCCTAAAAAATTGTTATAATATGCCTATGCTTCTTTCAATAAAATGGGAAAATGACAGAGTCTACATCCTTGACCAAAGAAAGTTACCACAGGAAATTGGATTTATTGAGTGCGATGATCATGAAGAGGTAGCAAAAGCAATAGAAAATCTTTCCATTAGAGGAGCTCCTGCTATTGGAATAGCCTCTGCAATGGCAGTAGCCTTAGCATCCATGAACATGAATGTTTCTAAAAGTAGCCAATTATATGAAAAGCTTATTCCTGTTTTCAGAAGACTTATTGACACTCGTCCCACAGCAGTTAACATAAAATGGGCCATTGAAAGAATGAAAAGGCTTATAAAAAAAAATCTACATCTGAGCCCTTATGAATTAAAGACTCTTATAAAGGAGGAAGCTCTTAAAATCCAAAGAGAAGATATGGAAATAAATAGAAAAATAGGAGAATTCACACTACCTCTCTTTAAGAATAATTGTACTGTTATGACCTATTGCAATGCAGGAGCCTTAGCAACAGGAGGATATGGAACAGCTACCGCTGGAATGTATCTTGCAAAGGAAAAAGGAATAAAATTTAGAGTATTTGCCTGTGAAACAAGACCAGTGCTCCAAGGAGCACGTCTTACAGCTTTTGAATTAAAGGAGGCTGGTATAGATGTTACACTTCTTCCAGACAATACTGCAGGAGCTCTTTTAAGAAAAGGTATTGTAGATTTTGTAATTGTTGGAACAGACAGAACTGTAAAAAATGGTGATGTGGCAAATAAAATAGGAACTTACACTTTAGCAGTACTTTGCAAGGAAAATAAGATTCCTTTTTATGTAGCAGCTCCTACTTCAAGCATCGACTTGAAAATTAAATCTGGGGATGAAATTCCCATTGAAGAAAGAGATGCAGAAGAAGTAACAACCATAAGAAATATTAGAATTGCACCTGAGGGAGTAAAAGCTATAAATATGGCCTTTGACGTAACACCATCAAAATATGTTACAGCAATAATCACTGAAAAAGGAGCTTTTTTACCAAAACATATAAAATATATAAAAAATTTAGACAAGATCGAAAATTTGAGGCTTAATCTGTGATTCTCAATTCAGTATTTGAGCAATATCAAGATGAATTAAAGGAAGTAGAAAAGGAATTAATAAAAATTTTTGAGTCAGAAGCCACTCTAATACCTACCATTGGTTCCTACATCGTAAACTCTGGAGGCAAAAGGATCAGGCCTCTTTTCTTACTCCTTAGTGCTGATCTTGTGGGATACACTGAATACAAAAGGGTCATATTAGCAGCAGTAATAGAGGCTCTTCATACAGCAAGTTTACTTCACGATGATGTTGTGGATGAAGCAGAGATTCGAAGAGGTAAAAAATCTGCTAACAAAATATGGGGTAATCAGGTTGTAGTACTTCTTGGAGATTATCTATATGCAAAGGCTTTACATTTAAGTGTACTGCAGGAAAGTTTACCTATTATGGAGGCTTTATCTTGGGCAACCTCTCAGATGGCAGAAGGAGAAATTCTTCAGCTAATGAAAGCGGGAGATCCTTCCATTACTTTTGAGGAATATATAAAAATAATAACTGGTAAAACCGCGGGACTCATAACTGCTGCCTGTAGAATTGCTGGACTTCTTGCCCAATTACCAGAAGAGAAAATCCAAGCATTAACAGATTTTGGCCATAACATTGGTATAGCTTTTCAAATGACAGATGACATACTTGATTATACAGCTGATGAGATAACCTTAGGTAAAAAATTAGGGAAAGACCTTATGGAGGGTAAAATAACTCTTCCTTTAATAGAATTATTGAAACGAGGAGAAGAAAAAGCTGAAATAATTGAAATAATAAAGAGTGAGGACTTTTCAGAGAAAAATCTTTCAAAAATTTTTTTCTATATTAAGAAATACAATTGTATAAATGCTTCTCTGCAGATAGCAAAAACTTATATTGAAAATGCAAAAAAAGCGTTAATGCTTTTTCCTTCTTCTCCTTACAGGCAAATTCTTTTTCAAATAGCAGACTACATACTGGAGAGGAAGAGGTGATATGGCTTTAATACTTGTGACCAATGATGATGGATTTTTCTCAAAAGGAATACAAATCCTTGCTGAGGCTTTAAAGGAACTGGGCGATGTTTATATCGTTGCTCCTGATAGAGACCGTTCTGCTGTAAGTCATGCTCTTACCATGCACAGACCTCTCAGAGTTGACTTAATCCGAGACAGATGTTATAGTGTAAACGGTACCCCTACTGATTGCGTAGTAGTGGGAGTAAAGAAACTCTTACCTCGTCAGCCTGACCTTTTAGTGTCTGGTATAAATAAAGGTGCCAACTTAGGCGAGGATGTTACTTATTCAGGTACTGTTTCAGCGGCTATTGAAGGAACTATTTTGGGAGTACCCTCCTTTGCAATTTCTCTTGTAGGTGATAGACCTTTTAAATATGAGACAGCAAGCTATTTTTCAATAAAAATTGCCAATTTTATTCTTAAAAAGGGACTTCCACAAGATACACTCTTGAATGTAAATGTTCCCAATAAAAGTTTAGAAGATATAGAAGGAATAAAAGTTACAAGGCAAGGTAAAAGGTCTTATGAAAACTCCATACATGAAATCTACTCTCCTTGGGGAGAAAAACAGTATTGGATTGGTGGAGGAGTCGTATCTTGGCATGAAATGGAAGATACTGATATTAAAGCTATTATGGAAGGGTATGTATCTGTAACTCCTTTACATATAGACTTAACGAATTATCAAGCCTTAGATTATCTTATAAAAAATGCAATTGAAGAAAGTCTATGATGTCATAATAGTTGGTGCAGGCCCTGCAGGAATATTTACAGCTTTGGAACTAACAAAGAAAGCATCACTTGATGTATTAATTATTGAAAAAGGTAAAAGCATTGAGACAAGAAAATGTCCTGCAGTGGATAGTGGTAAATGCATTAATTGTTCTGTCTGTGACATTTTAAGTGGATGGGGTGGAGCTGGTGCTTACAGCGATGGTAAATTAAATTTATCTCCCTCCATAGGAGGTCTTTTAGCTCGATATATTCCACCAGAGAGACTGGCAGAGCTCATTGATTATGTTGACCAAATATATATTCAATATGGAGCGCCTAAGCGAGTTTATGAGCCTTCAGCAAAAACTATTGAAAAGATCAAAAATGAGGCTTCAAGGGCAGGGCTTCTTTTTATTCCTTCAAGAGTTAGACACATAGGTACTGAAAGATGCTTTCAGATTCTTAAGGTACTAAAAGAGGATTTGCAGAAAAAGGTTGACTTAATTTTTAATATATCCGCTAAGAAAATCCTCATAAAAAATGGAAAATTAAAAGGAATAGAGCTTAAAGATGGAAGACAAGTTAATGCAAAATATATCGTATTAGCTCCCGGTAGAGGTGGTAGTAGTTGGCTAAGTGAAGAGGTTCAGAGGCTTAAACTGAAAACAGAATTAAATCCGGTTGATATAGGGGTAAGAGTAGAGGTTTCTGCTTCCATACTTGAACATCTTACAAGCGTTCTTTATGAGCCTAAGTTTATTTATTATTCTGAAACATTTGATGATATGGTAAGGACCTTTTGTGTTAATCCTTATGGAGAAGTTGTAAGAGAGAATATAAATGGAGTATGGACTGTAAATGGACATAGTTATGGAAGGAAGAAAACTGAAAATACTAATTTTGCAATCCTTTCAAGTACATACTTTACAGAACCTTTTAAAGAACCAATACTTTACGGACAATACATTGCGAAACTGGCAAATTTTCTTGGCCAGGGAGTTTTAATCCAAAGATTAGGTGATTTAAAAAAAGGTAGAAGATCAACCTTAGACCGAATATCTCGCAATTCAGTAAGACCTACCCTTAAGGACGCCACTGCAGGAGATTTAAGCTTTGTTCTGCCTTATCGATATATTGTAAATATAACTGAAATGCTTGAAGCTCTTGACAAAATAGCACCGGGAATAAATTCTCCCCAAACTCTTCTTTATGGAGTAGAAGTAAAGCTCTATAGCATGCGGCTTAAGTTAAACAATTTTCTTGAAACGGAAATTGAGAATCTTTTTGCTGCTGGTGATGGTGCTGGTATTTCCAGGGGCTTGATTCAAGCCTCGGCATCTGGTATTCTTATAGCAAGGGAGATACTTAGGAGAAATGGATAGATATGAAAAATTAAGAGAATGGATGGTTGAAACTCAAATTATAGAGAGAGGTATAAAGGACAAGGCTGTTATTGCGGCAATGAAAAAAGTTCCAAGACATCTTTTTTTACCTGAAGAACTCATTGACGATGCCTATGACGATAGAGCCTTGCCAATTGGTTATGGCCAAACAATATCTCAGCCTTACATAGTTGCTTTGATGACAGAGCTTCTTGAACTTAAAGGTGATGAAAAGGTTCTTGAGATAGGAACAGGCTCTGGATATCAGGCAGCCATTCTTGCAGAACTTGTAAAAGAAGTTTACACTATTGAGAGAGTTGAGGCTTTGGCACAGAAGGCAAAAAAGATATTTGAAAAATTAGGCTACAGTAACATAAAAGTTTATATGAAAGATGGTACAGAAGGGATACCTGAAGAAGCACCCTTTGATAGGGTGATCATAACAGCAGCTACTCCTAAGCTTCCTGATCCCCTTATAAGTCAACTTAAAGAAGGAGGTATAATTGTGGCTCCTGTAGGTGAGAGGTATTCTCAATATCTCCTTAAGGCAATTAAGAAACAAGGTGAGCTGCAAGAGCATTATCTTATTCCTGTTGCTTTTGTTCCTTTGATCGGAAAGTATGGCTTCGATTCATAATTTATCATAATTTAAAATCTAACTCTATTCTCTCTTAGTAATTAAAAGTAAAAATCTATCCTCTTTTTTTTATGGATGGGAATTTGAATTTTTGATGGAAATTCTATAAAATTTATTATATGAAAATTTTTGACATAAAAAACAAATTAAAATCCTTAGCATCGGGTGAATTTATAATTGGTAATGAACTTACGAATTCCCATGCTTGTTATATGATTTATGGTGTGATACAAAAGGGTGAAAAAAATAGACTCATTAAGCCAGGGAAAGGTCATGAGGAAATTGTCTTAATACTGAAGGGAGAGGTTAAGGTTACAGGAAATTGGGAAGGAATTCTTTCAGAGGGGGACTCTTTTCATATTATTGAAGAAGAATTTCTGTATTTTGAAAATCAATCCAATTCAGAAGCTATTTATGTAATAGCTGGAGGCCATTCACAAAAGGATCATCATTAAAAAGACATTTTCGTAAAAATTAGGAGTAATAGTCATGAAAACAGTTTTATTAACAGGAGCAACTGGTTTTGTAGGAAGGAGGCTTCTCTATGGTTTACTAAAGGAGAACATAAGGATAAGACTTTTAGTAAGAAATAAAAGCAAACTTGAATATTCTATAATTGAGAAATGTGAAGTTTTCGAAGGGGACACTTTTAATTTGCCTTTATTGGAAGAAGCATTGAAAGGTGCTGATGTAGCTGTATATTTAATTCATATGATGGGACAAAGTAAAGACTATGAAGATAAAGAAAAAAGGAGTGCTGAAAACTTTAGAAAAGCTTGTGAAAATGTAGGAGTAAAGCAAGTAGTATATCTTGGAGGTCTTGGTGAACTAAAAGACGCAAGCCCCCATCTAAGAAGCCGATATTTAACAGGTCAAATTTTGAGCTCTAATCCTCAAAAGGTTAAAGTTGCTTGGTTTAGAGCTGGTGTTATCATAGGTTCTGGAAGTGCGAGCTTTGAAATTTTGAGGAATCTTGTAGAGAAGCTTCCTATCATGATTACGCCTCGTTGGGTAAATACTCCTACCTGTCCTATATTTATAGATGACATAATAAACTATTTAAAATCAGCCATCTTATCTGATTCTCTTATTCATGATAAAATTGACATCGGACTTTCACCTATGACTTTTAAAGATATGATGCTTCAGACAGCAGAGGTATTGGGACTAAAAAGAATTATAATTGGTGTTCCAGTCCTTACTCCAAGACTTTCTTCCTACTGGTTGATTCTCTTTACACCAGTAAACTTTGCTTTAGCTAAGGAACTGGTTTTGGGCTTAAAATCAAAAACAGTAAAGACAAATAACAATGCAGAGAAATATTTCCCTCACATAAGGACTACGGCCTTCAAAATAGCAATAAGAAAATCTTTACAAGAAATTGAAAAAGCTCAAGTAATAAGTAGATGGTGTGATAGTTCTAAAGGAACTATTTGTGATGTTCCTATGATACCAGATATTTCAAGGGCTGTTTATGTAGATATTTATAAAAGAAAATTTAATCCATCAAAGGCGAAGGATTTATTTGAAGTATGTAAAAATTTAGGAGGGGAAAAAGGTTGGTATGCTCTCAATTTTTTATGGGCATTAAGAGGATTTATTGATAAGTTAATTGGAGGTTATGGTTTAAACAGAGGAAGAAGAAGCTCCGAAAATTTAAGAGTAGGTGATGTAATTGATTTTTGGAAAGTCATTTCTATTAATGAGGGGCAGAGACTTTTACTTGAGGCCCAAATGAAAGTTCCCGGAAAAGCTTGGTTAGAATTTTCAATAAATGAGGATACTTTTTTCCAAATTGCTTATTTTTATCCTAAAGGATTATGGGGCAGAATTTATTGGTATTTGTTTTTCCCTTTCCACAGGATTATTTTTTCCATGATGGCAGATAAAATTGTAAAGGAAGCTAATAAGTAAGCCTCTATAGATTAGGAATGTTGTCTACTGTGTCAAATATTTTCACTAAAGCTTCTTGCGGTATGGACAGAGATATTTGAAGATAAAAAATTTTTTCTCCAAAGAAATGTTTATAGTATTGTAATTTTATGAAATCTTTTTCTGTAGTCAAGATCAAGTCTGTTTCTTTTGCTTTATTCAGTATTTCCCTGATGTTTCTCTCACTGTATGATTTATGATCTATGAATTTTTTATATGCCTTTATTATAATTCCCAATTTTTCTAAGGTTTCAATAAAACTCTCAAAATTACCGATTCCAGCAAAAACAAAGGCTGTTTTTTTCTGTATCTCTGCTAATCTATCATTTCCGTCTTTAACTCCCTCAATTTTAAGAGGAGTAAAATATAAAGACTTAACTCCCATTTTCTTAATCTCGTTCTCGAGGGATTTATTTTCATGCTTCGTTATGAAGACTATATCAGCTGAGGTTGCTTCTTCCTTAGGTGAACGAAGGGGACCTAAAGGAATAAGATGATTATTACCAAAGCCTTTGATGCCATCTATTAGTAAAATATCTAAATTTCTATGAAGTTTCCAATGTTGAAATCCATCATCAAGTATAAAAAGAGGCTTCATTTCTGATTTTAAATTAAGAGTCTTTATAGCATAATTTCCTGCACTGTAACGATCTGCTCCCTTTATGACCTTTAATCCTCTTTTTACCATTAAGAGAGGTTCATCTCCTACTTCTTCGGGTTTGTAAGTGGTGGAGACTAATAAGGGGCCTTTTAATTTTCCTCTGTATCCTCTTGTAAGAATAACGGGAGTAAATCCTCTTTTTAATGCCTCCTTAGCAAGTTCTATAGTAAAAGGTGTTTTACCAGTACCACCAACTGTAAGATTCCCAATGCTAATTACAGGAAAAGGAAGTTTTTTTCTTTTAGATAAATCTCTTTTTTTCTTCCAGTGATACAAAAGAAGATAGAGGCTTTCAATAGAGATCATTACCAAAAAATACCATTTATTAATTTTACAACAGGATAGTTCTCATAAAATTCAATAATATTAACACAAGTAAAGTCTTGTTCAATTCTGAAAATATTTTCCAAAGGAATATTTAAAAGATTACATAATATGACCCTGTTTATTCCACCATGGGCTGTTATTATTATTTGGTATTCTTTGTATCTTTTTAAAATTTCTTCTATTGCCCTTTTTGCTCTTTTGCTAACCTCTAAGGTACTTTCACCATCTGGTGGATAGAAAAGCACTGGATTTTGTCTCCATCGATCAAACTCATCAGGATAAGATGAAATAATCTGGTCAATAGAAAGTCCCTCCCACTTACCAAAACTTCTCTCTTTTAGGAGTTCCATAATTTCCATATTAATTTTTAAATTTTTGCTTAAAATTTCAGCTGTTTTTACAGCTCTGTCCAGAGGGGAAGATAGTATTATTGAGTTATTGAAATCATATTTTTTTATGAATTCTTTAAATTTTTGGGCTACTTTTTCAACTTGCATAATTCCATTTTTACTAAGTGGAACATCAATATGACCTTTATAGACTCTTTTAGGTCCTTCAGTTTCACCATGTCTTAATAGATATATTATGTTAGTTGGTTTCATATCAGTTAGTAATCTCCTATGAATTTTATCCTTAACTTAATATTTTAACTAAACCTCTTTTTATTAGGCTAACAGCTATTGCACTTAGTAATAAAGCCATTACTTTGGCAAAGGCTTTTATCCCATGAATTCCAAATATCCTAACAAGGCTTTGAGCTTTTTCAATCATTATCCAAGCTATTAAAAGATTAATCAACAAAGATAGAATAACTACCATATAACCATGGGTACCTGCAAGAATAATTAGGGTAGTGAGAGTGGCAGGTCCTGCTAAGAGAGGAGTTCCAATAGGAACTACACCTAAGGTTTCACTTAGAGTAAACTCTTTTTCCTTTACTCTTAAAATCTCAGATATTGACAAAATTAGTAAAAGAATCCCCCCAGCTATCATAAAGTCCTCTAAGCCTATGCCAAGAATGGAGAAAAATATGTTACCTAAAAAGAGAAAAGATACAGCAACAAAGAAGGCAGTAATAACAGATTGTTTAGCAATTTTTTTCTTTTCCTCTTCCGAGATTCCTTCCACTAAGGAAATATAAATAGGAATAATACCAGGAGCATCAATAGCCACAAAAAGGGGGATAAAGGTTAATAAAAAAGCATTTAATAAGTCCATCTATGGAAATATCTTTTCTTCTAATTATTTTTTTATTCTTTTTCTTCCTCTTCCTTTTCTTCTGTCTTTACGGTAATATCTTTTACAAAATCTGGGCATTTTTGTCCAGCTTTAAGGGAAAATTGTTTTTGGCATGTTGCTCTCCATGCACATATTACACACATAGGCTTTTGTTCTTTCATAAATTCCTCCGCTATCTTCATATTTTTATATCATATCATACTTTAATAGTCACAGCCATATGCTCCTTAATAAAGTAATCCACTTCTTTAATTAATTGTTCATTTATTTTAACTCTTCCTAAATGACCAATGGGCCACTTAGAGAAGGAGTTTAGAAATTTTAAAATATGATATGATATTCTGTAATCTCCCATGTCTTTGGAGGAACTTTTATTTTTCAAAAAACAGCTTTTACAGAAAAAAAAGCCTTTTGAATAAAAAGATTCTTTCAGGAGGCTTTTACCACAAATACCGCAATGCATCATATCGGGAAAATATCCTAATATTTTCAATATGTTTATTTTCAGAAAAAGGTTATAAGTCTCCCATCTTTCAGATTTTTCAACTTCTCTTAGAACATGAAGTAGAAGATGAAAGAGTTCAGAATTTTTTTCTTTTTTGGGTAAAAATTTAATGATAAGATTTAAGGTATCTGAAAACTTTAGATAGAGTTTATAGTTATCTCTTATTTTTTGAAAAGAGTAAAGAATATCTGATTGTATTATTTTCTGAAGTCTTTCCTCTCTGCCAATAAAGGATATTTTTGAATAGGTAAGAGGCTCAAGAGAGCTTCCAAATTTACTCCTAATCTTTCTTGGACTCTTAGCAAATAGATTTATTAGACCGAATTCTTTTGTTAGGTAAGTTACTATTAGATCTGCTTCACCATAATCTCTGTTTTCAAGAACGATAGCTTCAGAGGAATATATCATTAAGTTACATAATATTTCCGAAGTCTTCAGGTTTTAGATTTTTTAGCCATTCCTCTAATTCATCAGCTTTTCTCAATTCAAAAATTCCTTCTTCCACATAAATAGGTGCTTGAACTCTCAATGCAATAGCTACTGCATCAGAGGGTCTGGAATCAATTGTTTTTTCCTCTACGCCATCAAAAGCATAGATTAGGGCGTAGTAGGTGTTATCGATTAAATCTGTTATTACAATTTTTGTGATCTTTATCTTCAATTCCTCTAAAATATTTTTTATTAAATCGTGGGTTAAGGGTCTGGGAGTTATCACCTTTCCTAAGGCTAAGGCTATGGAGTCTGCTTCTGGTTTTCCTATCCAAATAGGAAGAGTCTCGTCTCCATCTATCTGTTGAAGTAAAAGAATGTACATGCCACTTCTTGGATCAAAAAGCAATCCCTCTACTTTCATTTCTATTAACATTTTAATACCCCAAAGATTTTAATAAAATATCTTTTTGACGCCATTTTTTTCTAACCTTTATCCAAACCTCAAGAAAAATTTTTATCCCAAACAATCTCTCCAAGTCTATCCTTGCTTCGGAAGAAATCCTTTTAATCTTTTCTCCCTTTTTACCTATTATAATAATTTTTTGACCTTCTCTTTCAACATAAATATTAGCGCTAATTCTAATTAAATTTTTACTCTCTTCCCATTTTTCAATATCAACGGCTACTGAATAGGGAATTTCATCCTCTGTATATTTCATTATTTTCTCCCTCAGAAATTCAGCAGCTATAAATCGTTCAGCTAAATCAGTTACCATATCCACTGGATAAAGTTTTTGTCCTGTTGGTAAATAAAAAATTATTCTTTCAATAAGTCTATCAATCCCGTCATTTTTGAGGGCAGAAATAGGAATGATTTCGATGAAGTTAAAAATATTCTTGTAAAAATCTATTATTGGTAGCAAGTCTCTTTTGTTAATAGTGTCGATTTTATTGATTAAAAGGATTACTGGTTTTTTTATTGTTTTTAGCCTTTCAATAATTGATATCTCTAATTCTTTTGGAATTTTTGGTTCTACCATCAGTAATATTAAGTCTACCAAATCTATTGCTTCATAGGATTGTTTAACCATGAATTCTCCCAGCTTGTGTTTTGGCTTATGAATTCCAGGAGTATCGATAAAAACTATTTGAGCCTGCGGGGTATTTTTAATTCCCAAAATTTTAT
This sequence comes from uncultured bacterium, assembly GCA_937924475.1. GTDB lineage: Bacteria > Nitrospirota > Thermodesulfovibrionia > Thermodesulfovibrionales > Thermodesulfovibrionaceae > Thermodesulfovibrio. The sequence continues at coordinate 23,209 of CALDSV010000057.1, read as the reverse complement.
TACGAGTTGTTTGAGGTTTTTCTGTAACAATTGATATTTTTTGTCCCAAAATAGTATTCAAAAGTGTTGATTTTCCTACATTTGGTTTTCCTATTATAGCAACATAGCCAAATTTAAGATCATTCATGCTATTTCTTCCAAAGCTTTCCTTATTCTTTCTATACCTTTTTTTAGGTTATCAAGACTTGTGGCATAAGATATTCTCAAGTATTCTTCAGCACCAAAAGCTGAACCCGGCACAAGGGCCACTTGAGCCTTTTCAAGCAGATAAATACTTACCTCCATTGAGGTATTAAGCAGGTGTGCTCCTACTTTTTTCCCAACAATTGCCTTTATATTTGGGAAAGCATAAAAGGCTCCTTGAGGCATTTTGCAGGAAAATCCCTTTATTTTATTTAATTGTTCTACTAAGTAATTTCTTCTTTTTTCAAATTCTGCTCTCATTTGCTCTACACAGTCCTGTGGACCTCGTAAGGCTGCAACTGCTGCTTTTTGGGCTATAGAGGTGGGATTTGATGTAGACTGACTCTGTATTTTTGTCATTGCTTTAATTATTTCTACAGGTCCTGCGGCATAACCTATTCTCCATCCTGTCATTGCGTAAGATTTACTGACGCCATTTACAACTATTGTTTTGTTCTTTATCTCTTCATCTAAGGAAGCAATGCTTATATGTTGATTATCTTCATATATTAGTTTTTCATAAATTTCATCGGAGATTATGTATATGTCATTTTTTATTGCTATTTCAGCAATTTCCTGAAGGGTTTTTTTATCGTAAATAAAACCTGTAGGATTTGAGGGAGAATTCAATATAATGGCTTTTGTTTTTGGAGTAATTTTTTGCTTCAAAATTTCAGGTCTTAAGGTAAAATTATCTTCTTCATAAGTTTCTACAAAAACAGGCACAGCATCATTTAGAATAACTTGATCTGGGTAGGAAACCCAGTAAGGTGAGGGAATTATTACCTCATCACCGGGATTAAAAAGAGCTTGAGCAATATTATAGAGAGAATGCTTAGCACCACAGGAGACAATTATATTCTCTTTACTGTATTTTACTTTATTGTCTCTTTCAAACTTTTCTATTATTGCTTCTTTTAATTCATCAATCCCTCCCACTGGAGTATATTTAGTAAAGCCATCTTTTATTGCTTTTATTGCAGCTTCTTTAATATGTGGTGGTGTATCAAAATCAGGCTCTCCTACTCCAAAATTAACAACATCTAAACCTTTTGCTTTCATTTCCTTTGCCTTTGAATCTACAGCAAGAGTTGGTGATGGTTTAATGTTTTTTGCTCTCTGTGAAATCATAATTCATCTCCTCCATAAATATATTTTTTCCTTGCTTTACTGCCAAGGGATGTTAAGACCTCATAGGGTATTGTATCTGCCCATTGGGCAATATCCCAAGCAGTTATTTTTTCAGCCTCACTGTTTCCCAGTATTATTACTTCATCGCCTACTTTCACTCCCTCTAAATCAGTAAGGTCAATCATTGTTAAATCCATGCAAACTGTACCTACAACAGGAACCTTTTTACCTTTTATGAGCATAAAACCTCTATTGCTAATTCTTCTAAAATATCCATCAGCATATCCTATAGGTACTATACCGATGAGACTATCTCTCTTTGTAAAGTAAGTTTTACCATAGCTTATTGGCATATTTTTAGGAAGTTTTCTTATATCAAGCAATTTTGTCCTTAAACTCATGCAGGTTTTTAAGCCTTCTGTATTATTTGAATAGCCATAGAGCATGATTCCAGGTCTTACAGCATCAAATAAGGCATTTTTTAAGAACAATCCTGTAGAATTTGCTATATGAAAGAAAGGACTAATTCCCAAAATACTTAAGTAGTTTTTTATTTCCTTTAATTTCTCTATTTGCTCTGAACTCCAAAGAGGGTCTTCAGCATTAGACAGATGGCTCATTATACCTTCTACTCGGATATTAGGCATTTTAATAATAGTGTCAATCTGTTTAAAAATATCTCCATGTAATCCCAGTCTTCCCATACCTGTTTCAATTTTAAGATGGACATTAATGTTTTTACCTTTCTTCTGGGCATATTTTGATAGTTCTTTTGCCTGTTCTAAATCAAATATAACAGGAATAAGATTGTATTTGAAAACACCTTCAATCTCTCTATCAAACAGAAGGAGGATGGGGCATTTTATATTGGCTTCTCTTAATAAAACAGCCTCCTCATAAAAGGCGACTCCTAAGTAGTCTACCTGATACTTTTCCAATGTTTTTGATACTTCTACTGCTCCATGTCCATAGGCATCGGCTTTCACAATAGCAATTATCTTAATTTGGCTCTTTGTCCTTTTTATGAGGGACTTTATCAGATTAAAATTGTTTATTAATGCTCTTAAATCTATCTCTGCTTGAAGAAATCTACTCACATCTATTTCTTGTCTTCTTGATTTTCCTTTTTAGGCGTTACATCTATCTCATCTTTTTCTGATGTGGCCTTCTTAAAGTTTTTTATTGCTTCGCCTATACCTTTACCAATCTGAGGTAATCTTGTTGCTCCGAAAAGGACAATCACTATAACTAAAATAATAAGTAATTCTTGTGTTCCTAAACCGAACATTGTATCCCTCCTTGTTTTATTTTTTCCAAGTCTTCCTGTGTATTTATATTAACAAAGGATACTCCTTTAATGTCTAAATTTGCTACATCAATTATCTGAGACTTAACAGAATATATTAATTTTGTCATACTTAATTTGTCTTCTGGCAATAATTTTTCAATATAGGGTAAAACATTTTTACCATAAATTCCTGGTAAAGGATAAAGTTTCCCTTCATAAGAGCAAACTGTTATAGTAGATTTATTTTGAAAATGTCTCTCTGCAATTTCAAAAATTACTCTCTCCTCCACGAAGGGCATATCACAGGCAAAGGCGAAAACATGGAATTTTGAATTTTTCAAAGCAACCTGGATGCCAGCCATAGGTCCTCGAAAGGGGAAAAGGTCACCTAATAGATTTATACCCTGGGAGAAATACAGTTCAGGGAAATTGGTTACTATAAAAATTTCATCAAATAGTTTGTCTAATTTTTTTATTATAATTTCAATCAATTTTTCCTTTTCAAGAGATATTAAACACTTGGGTTTCTTTATTCTGGAGGATTTACCTCCTGCTAATATGGCTGCTGTAAGTTGAAACTTAGAGAATAATTGCACCTAAATAACCCACAACTCTTTCATAGTCTCTGCTTACCTCTGCAGAGGTAGTATATTTAATAATCTGGACTTCTTTTGCTCCGAGCATCTTTGAGGCTATAAGCATGGTAACAGTAGGAAGAAAACCACACATAGAGATTTGATGGGATAAAACAGTGTTATAAAGACCTTCCGGATCAAAATTTTTAATCTGCTCTATTACTAATGAATCAACTCTCCTTGCAAGGCTATCAGGAAGATAATGACTCATGTCAGTACTTGCAATAATAATTGTATCCTCTGCAAGTTGAAGTTCTTTTAAAGATGATGCTATAACTGTAGCCAGCTCTAAAGCATCTTTAAAATCAATCATTTTTAAAGTAATAGGAACAAATTTGGCTTCCTTATTTAATTTATAGATAAAAGGTAACTGAACTTCTAAGGAATGTTCATAAATATGAGCCTGAAAGTCTTTTTCTGCTTTAGAAAAATTATTAATTATGCTATTTGCCAACTCTTCATGAATTTCTAACTTTCCGATTGGTAATTCCCATTGGCCTTCATTCATGATGGAAATATGAGGTCCATATCCTGTGTGATTTGGCCCCAATAAAACATAAATGTTTTTAGGTTTTATCTTAGAGTATACCAACCCTGCTACACTTCCTGAATATATATAACCAGCATGGGGACAAATGGCACCAATTACATTGAGATTTCCTTTTGAAGGCATGTATTCTTCTAATTCCCTTAGCAGTTCTCTTTGATTTGAAGGATAAAAATAGCCAGCTACTGCGGGCTTGCGTGATATCATATTAAATCTCCTCTTCTAATGTTTCAGTGCCAGTATATTTATCTGTAAAATCAAGAAAACGGGTATATTCTTCAAGAAAAGTAAGATTAACTGTGTCTGTAGGACCATTTCTCTGTTTTGCTACGATTACTTCGGCTTTACCCTTATTAGCTGGATTTTTCTTGTTATAAACCTCATCTCTGTAAAGGAAAATAATTACATCTGCATCTTGTTCTATGGCTCCTGATTCTCTTAGATTAGCTAAAGTAGGACGCCTATCAGTAGTTTTTTCTACAGAACGATTTAATTGACTCAGAGCAATAACAGGCACTTTAAGTTCTTTTGCCATGGCCTTTAAAGATCGCGAAATTTCAGATATTTCCTGTTCTCTTCTATCATAGGTAGTACGACTTTTCATAAGTTGTAAGTAATCTATTATGATGAGACTAAGCTTACCTTTTTCCATTTTCAGCCTTCTTGCTTTAGCTCTTATTTCAAGGACACTCATCTGCGATGAATCATCTATGTATATGGGAGCTTCACTGAGCCTTACAGCAGCTTCAGTTAATCTTTCCCAATCTCTTTTTCCAATAAAACCTTTTCTTAATGCTGAAGCATTAACGAAGGCAAGAGAGCTCAGCAGCCTCATAGCTATTTGTTCTTTTGACATTTCAAGACTGAAGAAGGCAACGGGTTCACCCATTTCTACACCTACATGTTGAGCAATGTTAAGGGAGAAGGCTGTTTTGCCCATTCCTGGTCTACCGCCAATTATTATTAAGTCTCCTGGTTGAAATCCGCTTGTCAGTTCATCTAAATCTTTAAATCCTGAGGGAATTCCTGTTATAACAGCTTTTCTTTCATACATTGATTCAATTATTTTAAAAGTCTGTTTAACCACATCTTTCATCTGGTAAAAACTTGTATTTGTTCTTTTTTCAGAAATTTCAAAAATTAATTTTTCTGCATAGTCTATCATTTCCTCTGCATCTTCTGGTTCTTCATAGATTTTTGTTACTATTTCTGTACATGCTCTAATAAGAGATCTTAAGAGTGCCTTTTCCCTTACCAATTTAGCATGATATCTTATGTTGGCTGAAGTGGGGACAACTGTAGCAAGATTGCTTAGGTAAGATAAACCTCCAATTTCTTCAAGCTCTCCTTTATCTTTTAGATGCTCTGTTAAAGTAATAAGATCAATAGGTTCATTTTGATTAAAGAGATTAAGCATAGCATTGTATATTTTTCTGTGGGCTTCTCTGTAAAAGTCATCGGGAGAGAGCAATTCTATAGCCTTTGTTAAGGACTCTCCCTCAAGAATTATTGCTCCTAAGACAGCTTGTTCTGCCTCAAGACTTTGAGGAGGGAGTCTATCAACAGAGGTTTCTATATTTTTTATTTGGGCCATTATTCAGGTATTATATTTACCTTAACTTTTGCCACCACATTGGCTGGTAATTTCACTTCTACTTCATACTCACCAACCCTTTTTATGGGTTCAAGGATATTTATTTGTTTTTTATCAATCAAAATACCTTCTTTTTCTAATGCCTCAGCTATATCCTTAGATGTAACAGAACCAAATAATCTTTGATCCTCTCCTGCCTTAGCTTTAATGGTTAATTGGATTTCTGAAAGTCTCTGTGCAATTGATTCAGAGTCTTGGCGTTTCTTTTTAGCTTCTTCTTCAATTTTTTTCTTTTGATACTCTAAAAGTTTCATATTTTTTTCATCAGCCAATAGAGCAAGTCCTTTTGGTAATAAGAAATTTCTTGCATAACCATTTTTGACTTTAATAATTTGTCCAGCTTTCCCTAAATTTGGAATATCTTCTTTGAGAATAACTTTCATCTCTCCTCCTTAACATAATTTTTCACTTTTATATATGATAACATAAAAAAAGGGCAGAGTCAGAACCCTGCCCTTTAATAGTCTGTTATGCTAAGTCTTAGTACATGTCAGGGGATGGCATGGGTGGTTTTTTCTCTTCTTCAGGTATTTCTGCAACAAGCACCTCTGTTGTTAACATAAGTCCAGCAACAGAGGCAGCATTCTGTAGAGCTGTTCTTGTAACTTTTGTAGGGTCAATGATACCAGCTTCCATCATATCTACATATTTCTCAGCATATGCATCATAGCCATAGTTGATATTCTTATTTTCCTTAACTTTCTCTACAATCAGAGTTGCTTCAACCCCAGCATTGGCAATTATCTGTTTAATAGGTTCCTCCAGAGCTTTTTTAACTATCTCCACACCAAGTTTCTGATCATGGTTATCAACTTTTAAGTCTTTAAGAGCTTTTTGACATCTTAGAAGAGCTACTCCACCACCAGGAACAATTCCTTCTTCCACGGCTGCTCTTGTAGCATTTAAAGCATCTTCCACTCTTGCTTTTTTCTCTTTCATCTCAGCTTCAGTGGCAGCACCTACGTTTATTCTTGCCACACCACCGGCCAGCTTTGCAAGACGCTCTTGAAGTTTTTCTCTATCATAGTCAGAGGTTGTCTCATCAATTTGAACTTTAATCTGCTTGATTCTTGCCTGAATCTTTTGAGGATCACCAGCACCTTCAACAATTGTAGTGTTGTCTTTGTCAACTATTATTTTCTTTGCTTTTCCAAGATCTTCTATTTTGACATTCTCAAGTTTTAGACCAATGTCCTCGGAAATTACTGTTCCACCAGTAAGAATAGCAATGTCCTCAAGCATGGCCTTTCTTCTCTCACCAAATCCTGGAGCTTTAACTGCGCATACTTGTAAGACTCCGCGAAGTTTATTCACTACTAAAGTAGCAAGGGCTTCGCCTTCTACATCTTCAGCAATTATGAGAAGAGGTCTTCCCATTCTTGCAATTTGTTCAAGTATTGATAAGAGATCCTTCATGCTGGATATTTTTTTATCATGTATGAGGACAAAGGCATCTTCAAGGATGCATTCAAGTCTCTCTGGATCAGTAATAAAGTAAGGAGATATGTAGCCACGATCAAACTGCATTCCCTCTACTATGTCAAGAGTTGTAGCCATTCCTTTAGCTTCTTCAACGGTGATAACACCGTCTTTTCCTACTTTATCCATAGCCTCGGCAATTAACTCACCTATTGATGAATCATTATTGGCAGAAATAGTGCCTACCTGAGCAATCTCTTTCTTGTCTACTACAGGTTTAGATATTTTCTTGAGCTCCTCTACAACAGCCTCAACAGCTTTGTCAATTCCTCTTTTTAGGTCCATGGAGTTTGCACCAGCAGATACATACTTAAGGCCTTCTTTGTAGATTGCATAAGCTAAGACAGTAGCTGTTGTAGTTCCGTCACCGGCTACATCAGAAGTTTTTGAGGCTACTTCACGAACAAGCTGAGCTCCCATGTTTTCAAAAGGATCTTTAAGTTCAATCTCCTTTGCCACTGTTACACCATCTTTTGTAACATTGGGAGAACCAAATTTTCTATCAATAACAACATTTCTTCCTCTTGGTCCCAATGTAGCTTTTACTGCATCTGTTAAAATTGTTACACCTCTTAATACAGCTTGTCTTGCTGCATCACCAAATATTAACTGCTTTGCTGCCATAAATCTCCCTCCTTTTAAAAAGTTTTATTTTTCTACAATACCTAAAATTTCTTCTTCTTTGATTATTAGGTATTCCACATCATCAACTTTAATTTTTGAACCAGCATATTTATCAAACAAAACAGTATCACCTACCTTAACCTCTTTGACTTCTGAACCAATCTCAATGACAGTACCTTTCTGAGGTTTTTCCTTAGCTACATCAGGAACATAAATACCGCCTGGTGTTTTTTCAAGTTCCTCTGAAGAATACTTAACAACTACCCTGTCTTTAAGTGGTTTAATCTTCATAGTCTCCCTCCTTTTATTTGTTGTTTGTTATTAGCAACTAATCCTATCGAGTGCTAATATAACTGTATTTTCCATTTCAAATCAAGAGCTAATTTTGCTAAATATGGTCATTTTATAGATAAAAATTGCAAATATCTGGTAATTTCTCTTGTCTTTTCTTTTTTTCTCTCTAATTCTTATCATTTTAATTAAATTTAAAGATATGGGAGTTTTGAATCTTGGGAGGAACCAAAAAAAGTTATTTAGAATCAATGAATTAAGCTTATAATTCTTTTATCTTTCTCAGAAATTCCTTTATATCGAAAGGTTTTTGGATTATTTTCATTCCTTCTTTCAAGGCTTCATTTATTTCTTTAATGTTATTTGCATATCCTGTCATAAATATGAATTTTATGTCTGGTTTGAGCTCTTTTAACTTCCTGTATAATTGAAGACCGTTCATCTTTGGCATTACCACATCAGAAAGGCAGAGGTCAAATTTATCTCTGTATTCATTAAAATTATCTAACAAATCTAAAGGATTGGAGAAAGAATAAATCTGGAATCCGAATTTTTTCAATAAATCTTCAAGAGCTGTTCGTACGTCCTGATTATCTTCAATAAGTAAAATTCTCATTTTGTCAAACTTTATGTCTTCTGAGATTGATTCTTCCACTACGGCAGCTTTATCTGAAAGGGGTAGATAGATTTTAAAGGTTGTTCCTATGCCTACTTCGCTATAGACATTTATAAAGCCTCCATGTTGCTTTATAATGTTATAGACTGTAGAAAGGCCTAAACCTGTACCTTGCGGCTTTGTTGTAAAAAAAGGCTCAAAAATTTTATCTCTAATTTCCTCTGGTATACCAAAGCCAGTATCAGAAAAACTAATACAAACAAAGGCACCTTCTTTCAGATCAGGATTTATTTGGGTTGTATACTTATCAATAAAGCTTTTTGATATGCTTATCTTTATATTTCCTCCCTCAGGCATGGCCTCCATAGCGTTAACTAAAAGATTCAGTAAAACTTGAGTAAACTGATTTCTGTCCATATTTACATATAGAGGTTCAGATGCCATTTCAAAGGACAAGATTATATCTTCTCTAATTGTAGGCTTAAGAAGTTTGATTTCTTCTCTGAGAACTTCATTAATATCGTAAATTTTAGTCTCATAAATTTGTCTTTTAGAAAACGTAAGAAGTTTCCTTATAAAATCCTTTGTTTTATCTACAGCTGCCGAAATTCCCTCTGTGTACTTTTTAATTTTCTCGTTATCCTTTGTGTATAGCTGAATTAACTGATTGTTGCTTGATATTACTGTTAACATGTTGTTTAAATCATGGGCTATGCTACCTGCAAGCCTTCCAATGCTCTCCATTTTTTGTGCCTGAAAGAGTTGTTCTTGCATTTTAATTCTATCAGTAATGTCTTTTATGAATAAAATAAGAAAGACAGGATTTCCTTTTTCATCCTTGGCTAAAGAACAGGATATTAAGCCATAGATGGTATTACCATCCTTAGAGATAAATTTAAAATCTGAATTTTCCAAATATCCCTTGTTTAGGATTTCATTTTTTATTCTATAGAAATCTTCAGGATTAAGGAATAATTTAGAAATATTATCAATCTCTGATGGATTCTTGTAACCAAAAATTTTACATCCAAAAGGATTTATCTCCTGCACTTCTCCATCCAAGCTTGAAATTATAATAGCATCATTAGCAAATAAGAAAAGCTTTGATATTTTTTCTTCTTTTTTTGCTAAATCCTTGGCTATTTCAATTAAGTTTTCAGAAAACTCATTAAATTCTTTAAAAATAGTCCTTTCTAAGGTTACATTATAGTTATGATTTTTGATGGCTTTTAATGCTTGGGAAACTTTACTTAGAGATTGTTTCAAAAATTCAGCAATCATAAAACTAATAGGAATGGCTAAAACAATATATATTAGAAAAAGAATAAAAAGCTGTCTTTTAATAAGATTAAACTGGAAGAAAGCTTGCTTCCAATCTTCGCATAAAAAGATATACTTATTAATACTTTCGAGATATTTAGAGTAAACTAATTTTTTCTGGCCATTTACAAAAAACATATTTGGCTTAGACATTTCTTCGATATTATTAAGGAGATTTATTCGAGTCTTAATATTTGTTCCTTCCTCTGCTAAAATTTCATTACCATGTCCTATGATTCTTCCATTTTCATCAACAATAGAAGCACAATATCCCTTTTTATACAATTCCTTTAATGGGCTGTTAAAATCAATAGGATCAAAGAGTATTACAATATGTTTACTATTAAAGGCATTACTCTGGGCGTAATAAGTATTTCTATCAATTAAGAAGGTATGAGGACCTGAAAAAGAATGCTTTCTAATGTCATTAAACATTTTTGTAGAGCCAAAGTATAGCTTTAGAGCATCTTTCCTAAAAGGATAAATTTCCTCCAAATACCCTTCTTTATCAAAGATTAGTATGTACTTTATTGAGGGATTAAGCTTTAAAAAAAGATTTATCTTGTTTTTCTTCTCTTCGGAATTTTTTTCATCAGCAATTATCTTTGTGATTTCGGAGATAATTTGTTTTTTCACCTCTATTAATTTATTTAAGCTATTTTGGAGGTTACTGATTAAAATATCGTAATTGCCCTTTTTTTCTTCCAAGAAGTAGGTTTGAGAGAGATGGAATATTGCAGAGTTTACAGAAATAATCGTAATTAATCCCATTATTAAAAAAATTAAAAAAATAAGATTTTTATAGTTAAAAGACAATTTCACTTTTCTAATCTCTCAAAGGTGCCATTTTTTATAATTAATGGGAAACACTCCCTTTCAGCATCGCCATATCTGTTAATTTTAATCTCGCCTAAGGAAAATTTGAAGTATGAGTTTAAAATTTTATCTCTTAGTGTTGTTGCATCACTTTTTTTCAATAAAGCTTCTTTTATGATCATTACAGAGTAGTAACCATTTATAACGGCTGAATCAGGTGGATAGCCAAATTTAGCCATGAAATTTTCTCTAAATTTTTTGAAATTTTCATTTTTTTCTGATTCATCATAATATCCTACACTAAAAACTCCTTCAGTAAAGAACCCTCCATATAATATTAATCCGTAGAATCTTGCCCAGGGACTTACCGCTAATTTAACGAAAGGATTAAGTTTCCTTATTTTTTGAATAATAATTGAAGCATTAAAAACATCCGTTATAATCAATATGAAATCTGGATTTCTCTTAAGGGTTTCAGCTACTAAGGAATCATAATCTGAAACTTGCTTAGGAATTTTTAAAGTTTCTGTCTTTGAATGTTTTGAAATTTTCGTTAAAAAATTATTTCCAAAATCCGATACATACACTGGATTTCTCTCATCTGCCATTATTGTAACTTTTTTAGGTTTTATCTTATCATTAATATATGCTCCTAAGCTATCAGCAAATCTTCTATTGTTTGGTTCCAAAGTAATGAAGTGGTCATCTTTTTCTGAAAATTCAGTGGATGACACAGTAGGTGAAATGGTAAGAAGTCTCTTTTCATTTATTATGGGTAACAATGCTCTTGCCACTGAACTGGTAGCAGGACCTATGACAGCAAGGACATCTTCACTTAGAAATTCAAGGTAATTTAACTTTGCTATTTCTTGATTCCCTCGATTGTTCTTGATTATTAGATTTATTCTCCTTCCATTGATTCCTCCCTCTTGGTTTATCTCTTCCACTGCCAAAAATACACCGTCTCTAATACTTCTACCTAATTCAGGTGATGGTCCTGTGAGTGAAACCATAAGACCAATTTTAAGAGGAGGCTTAGGTGGTGGATAAAAATACCAGAGAAAGCCACCTATTAGGAGCAGTAAAGATATAGTAATGTAAAATTTTTTGGTCATTTCTGTTTAAATTATAACAAAAAATTTTTGGAAAGCATCTCCTTCAAGGCTTGGGGTATAAATTTTATGATTTCTCCTATTTGAGTGGAAGGATCAGGATTTGACAATTTACCAGCAATTCTTAGTACTTTTGAAGCAATTATACATGATTTTTCTATTTGGTAGCCACAGTCAATTAAAGCAGAAGCTATACCAGTAATGGCATCTCCTGTTCCACCTATTGGTTCCAATGCTTCTACTGTAGGTTCAGATATTATCTCCAAAATCTTATTTTCCTTTGCTACATAGTCTTCCTTGCCCTTTACTAATAGATACTTAGAAGCATTCTCATGTTCATAAGCTCTTTTGATAAGTTCTTCCACATTACTTTCATCTTGAAGAAGGAATCCCCTTGTGTAAAAGGGATGAGGAGCTTTTTCATCAGCTAAAAAGGCAAGTTCTCCTGGATCAGGTGTAAAAAGATCAAAAAAAGGAGCATTGCCACTCATTTTTGCAGCATACATAAATCCTGCATCAGCAATTAATAGGGGTCGAAGAGATAATTCCTCAAGGGATAAAAGAATTTTATTGCACCAATCAGCATCAGGCATGAGATAGTGAAATGTTATGGTGTTAAAAGTTTTTTTTCTTAAATCCTCTACTAAGAATTTATAAAGCCTTCTACTTCCGTAGCCTTCTCCTGTATCTCCCACAAGATACGCATAGGGAAGGGGTTTGTTAAGAAATTCAAGAACTTCTATTGATGAGGCAATTAGAGCAGTTGTGCCTCTTTGAATTGAAATCTCCCATTCTTCTAAGTATAAATTATCCCTTTTTCTGTAAACTTTTCCGGATAAGAGAGGAAAATTCTCATCTGGCACAGTACCTATGATTGCGAGCATAATTCTTTAATTTTATCATAGGCTAACTGTAGGGCATATCCACACAAGGTGTGTCCAATTTTTCTTGGTTCTTTTGCCTCGTAAATTCTCTTGCCTACAAGCATGGCTGCTAAGTAGGGAACATCAGGGCATCCTCCTCCTGATATGTTTACAATTATTTGTGAGGGTTTATGAACTGTAATTTTCATGTTGGCAGCTCTCACCATCAGGAAATTTCCGAAATCTTTCACATGAAAAAGGTCCACAGGTTTTAATTGCCCTTCATCACAGGGTAACCATTCAAGGGGAGGAAGTCCCTTAGACTCTAAAATATTTAAAATCCCCATAGCATGAACTATGGGGATTTCTATGGCAAGGTCACATCCTTTTCTAATATGAGCTGGAGGGCCTACAACCCTTATTTCGTAGCCTTTTTCCTTGAGGATATTTTCAGCTCTTATTACTTCGGAGGTATTGTCAAAAATAAGAAGAGCTCTGTCATTCTCCTTTGAGGATCCTAATTCTTTTTTTTGTTTTCCTTTTTTGAATAAATTTTCAAAAATTTTCATTTTACTCTTTTTTTATCTTTATTCTGTAACCAGTACCCTCTGTGCTTATATCTTCTATTGACCATCCCATAGATGAGGCTGCCCTTGATACATTTTCCTTAGAAGTGTCGGTATCAACTAAAATTTCTATTTCACCCTTGTCAAGCCTTTTAATTGCCTCAAGAGTTAAAAGCACAGGTTCAGGACATGAAAGTCCTCTTGCATCAACAATCTCAGCCATTTTTACCTCCTTCTCATTGTTAATCCTATGATTACACAAATAATTAAACCAATTATTGTGGCTACTGCTCCATTAGGACCTATTCCTGCTGGAGAACTGGCAAGTCCAAAATTATGGGCTACTGCTGCTCCAACTATCATACCAGTAGCAAAAATTGCTGCATCACTATCTCCTTCTCCTGCCATGAAGAGCTGTCTTCCAGGACAGCCACCTGCTAATGCAAATGCAAGTCCTGCAAGGGTCATGCCAAGAAAATTCCAAAGTTGCATTGAATGAGCAATGGGTTGTTTTTCAAAACCCGGGTTAAATTGGCCCAGGACAATATTTGTTATAATGGCGGCAACAAAAAGGGCAGCTATTCCTGAAAATAGATGTCCTTGTTTAAATAAGATGAGATCTCTAAAGGCACCCATCGTACAGAATCGGCTTCTCTGAGCGAGAATTCCAATGATTAAACCTACCGCGAGAGATATAAACAGAGGAGCATGCTGAGAACCAGGTCCTTTTAAACTATAGAAAAGTAACATTCCCCTTGCTTCTCCTTCTGGTTGGGGATCAATAAGGAGAAGTATTAATAATCCAAACATAAGCAAAGGGAAACCTAATCCTATAGCCTTTGATTGACTGAGCTGAGTTCTTCCTAAGGAATATCCTGCCTTTAAAAATCTTGTGCCTAACCAAATACCAAAAACAAGTCCAAGAAGTCCAAAAATTGCATTACCGTCTCCACCAGCAAGCCTGAGAAGTGTTCTCCATGGACATCCTAAGAAAACTAAAGCACCAATCATAGCAAAGACACCAAGAATAAATCTAATGAAGGGTGCAGAGCCACCTCTTGGCCTGAATTCTTTAAGGGCAATAGCAGACAGAAAAGCACCAAGAACAAAACCAATGATTTCAGGTCTAAGATATTGAACAACTGAAGCTCTGTGAAAACCTAAGGCACCGGCAATGTCTCTTTCCATACAGGCTACGCATATGCCCATATTGGGAGGATTGCCTAATTTTTGAAGGATTGGTGCTAAGATACCAATGATTAATCCTACGATAATAATTCCCTTTCTTGTTGCAAAAAAGTTTTTAACGGCATCCATCCCCTTTACCCTCCCATGATTTTTTGAATTTTTGAAATATGTTACATAAAGTTTGAGGCTGAGTAAAATATTTTTTATCTATAGATTTTGTTTTTTGTATAGAAAATACCAATTTAAAGTTTACTTCCGTGTCCTTTTGCAATTTAAGCCAATTACCTCATTTTGTCATTGCGAGGAGCGTTGGCGACGAAGCAATCCGGCGTTGGGAGCCTCCCCTTAGGCAGGCGTGGCAATCGCCTCTCTCCGTCATTGCGAACCCGAGATATGCGAGGGTGAAGCAATCTCTTCTTGTTCGCTTTTACCGTAAAAGAGTGGAATAGGATTGCCACACACCTTTCGGACAGCTCGCATGGCAGAAGAAAGAGAGGCAGGATTGTGATGATGAAAATAGTATTGAGAATGCTTTGCTACGCTATTGCCTATCTCGAAATGGAGAAAAGTAATCTATTTTTAATGTATAATATTTTTTACTGCCCATGGACAGATTAGTTACAAAAGCAAAATCTTTAAGAGGAGAAATAACTCCTCCTCCTGATAAATCTATATCTCACAGAGCAGTAATTTTTGCCTCCTTAGCAAAAGGTGTTTCACTAATTAGAAATTTTCTTTGGGCACAAGATCCTATGAGCACTTTGAAAGCAATGAAATCCTTAGGTGTAGAGATAGAAATAAATGAAGCTAAGGAAATTAAGGTATTTGGAAAGGGTTTATACTCTCTTAAAGAACCAGTAGATGTAATTGATTGTGGTAATTCAGGAACAACAATTAGACTCTTAAGCGGAATCTTGGCAGGGCAAACTTTTCTAAGTATTCTTACTGGAGATGAATCATTGCGAAACAGACCAATGAAAAGGATAATAAAACCTCTCTCTATTATGGGAGCAGAAATCTTAGGAAGGCAAGAAAATTCCCTTCCTCCTCTTGTTATAAAAGGTGGAAAACTAAAGGGAATAACCTATGAAATTCCAATAGCCAGTGCACAAGTTAAAAGTTGTCTTTTACTGGCAGGACTCTATGCTGAGGGAAAAACAATTATTACAGAACCTCACAAAAGCCGAGATCATACAGAAAAAATGTTAAAGAGCATGGGCGCTAAAATTGAAATTAAAGGCAACTGTGTGGAGATATCTTCCCTGAAAAATAACCTTAACTCCTTTGAAATAACAGTTCCTGCTGACTTTTCCTCTGCTGCTTTTTTTATAGCAGGTGCATTGCTTATAGAGGGCTCCGAGATACTCATAAAAAATGTTTGCCTTAATGAGACTCGAACAGGGTTTTTGGATGTTATAAGAGAAATGGGAGCTAAGGTGGATGTTTTAGACCTAAGAGTTCAGGGTGGAGAACCTGTGGGAGATCTCAAAGTAAAGAGTAATAAATCCCTGAGGGGTGTTAATGTTAGAGGTAGCCTTGTACCGAGACTGATAGATGAATTTCCCATTTTATGCGTAGTGGCTTCTCAAGCAGAAGGAGAGACTATTATTAGTGATGCAAAAGACTTAAGGACTAAAGAATCAGACAGGATTAGAGCAATGGCAACAGAATTAAAGAAAATGGGAGTTAATATTGAGGAGTTTGAAGATGGTGTATGCATAAAAGGTCCTTGTAAATTGAGGGCTACTGAGGTTTACTCCTACAGAGATCATAGAATTGCTATGGCTTTAACCATTGGAGGACTTCTTGCTGAGGGAGAAACAAAAATATTGGAAGCCCAGTGTGTTGATATTTCTTTCCCAGAATTCTATGAAATTTTGGAGAGGTTACAAATTTGAAGAAAGTAATCGCTATAGACGGTCCTTCTGGTGCTGGTAAAAGCTCAGTATCTAAAGCAGTTGCAAAGGAGTTAGGCTTTTACTATCTTGACACAGGTGCCCTTTATAGGGCAGTGGCTTACCATTTTTTGAAAATTTTTGGTAGCAACAAAGATTTTACAGCGATACCTGAAGAGGAGATAAAAAAAGAGCTAAGCAATATAAAAATCATATATGACAAAGGAGAGGTCTATCTTTTTTCTGAAAATATTACTAATTTAATTAGAGATCCGCTTGTAGGAACTGCTACATCTCAACTTTCAGCCAAGAAAGTTATAAGAGAGTTTCTATTACCATTACAAAGAGAATTTGCAGAGAGGCACAACACTGTTGCTGAGGGAAGAGACATGACAACTGTTGTTTTCCCTGATGCTTGGAAAAAATTCTATTTAGATGCTTCCCTTGAGGTTAGAGCAAAGAGAAGATATGAACAACTATTAAGCTTAGGTAAGGAAATCACTTTTGATGAGGCTTTAAGGGATATATGTGAGAGAGATGAGAGAGATTCTAAAAGAGAGGAATCACCTTTAATTAAATCAAAGGATGCTTTTTATATTGATACTTCGAATCTCTCTTTTGATGATGTTATAAAGATTGTTTTAAAAAAAGTTGCAGAGGAAAGTTAATATCTTGTATTATCTAAAACAGTATGGAAAAAGAAATTTTTCTTGTGGAAGGTGCGGGTTTTTGCTTTGGTGTTAAAAGAGCTATTGATATTGCATTTGATGTAGCTGAGAAACATAAGGAAGGTCTTTTTACCTTAGGTCCTATTATTCATAATCCTCAGGTAGTAGAAAAGTTAAGGGAATTAGGTGTTAATCCCTTAGAGGATATTTCAGATAGATTAGATATAAAGACACTTATTATAAGAGCCCATGGTATTCCAAAAGGTAAACTGGAAGAATTAAAAAATTATGGTTTTGAAATAATTGATGCTACCTGCCCTTTTGTAAAAAGGGCTCAAAAAATTGCTGAGAAATTGGCTTTAGAGGACTATCAAGTTATAATAATAGGAGACAAAAATCATCCCGAAGTAAAGGGAATACTAAGCTATGCTGGAGAAAAAGCAGTGGTTATTAAAAATAGTGAAGAGATTCCTTACATAAACAAAAAAATAGGAATAATTCAGCAAACAACTCAACCTCTTTCAAAGGTAAAGGAAATTCTTAATGGTATAATTAATTCCTTAAGCGAATTTGAAGAGATGAGAATTTTTAATACTTTGTGTAACTTTACTTCAAAAAGATTAGAAGCTACTGAAAAAGTGGCGAAAGAAGTAGATATGATGATTGTAATAGGTGGTAAAAATAGTGCAAACACAAATCAATTGGCAAATTTGTGTAGAAAAATTGGGGTTAAAACCTTTCATATAGAGGATGCAGAGGAAATAAACAGTGATTGGTTTAGAGGGGTAAAGAAAATAGGTATTACTGCAGGGGCTTCTACCCCTAATTGGATAATTAGTAAGATTGTTGATAAAATAAAATGTTTATAAGTTAAGGAGGAACAGTAACATGCAGAATCAGCTCAGTGAAAAACAAGAACTGGAAAGCCTCTATGAAAGCTCTCTATCTCATGTAGAAAGAGGAGAGATTGTAAAGGGCAAAATAATTGGTATAAGAAACGATGGAATAATTGTAGATGTAGGTTATAAGTTTGAAGGAATTATTCCTCTTAGTGATTTTTCTCAGGAAGAGCTTGAATCTATTAAAGAGGGAGACGAAATTGAAGTTTTCATTGAAAAAATAGATGATGCCCAAGGTGCAATATATCTTTCAAGAGATCGTGCGGTAAAAATTAGAGCTTGGGAAATTCTCATGGATGCTGCTGATAAAAAGACAGCCCTTGAAGTAACAGTTACAGGAAAAACAAAAGGAGGACTTTTAGCTTCCTACAAAGGAATAAAAGGTTTTATTCCTGCCTCCTTGTTAGAGATTAAGAGACCTAAAAATCTTGATGATTATATTGGTAAAACTTTCAAAGTAAAAGTTGAAAAGATAGAGCCACCTAAAAATTTATATGGTTCTTGGAAAAATCTTAAAACAACCTTAGTATTTTCCAGAAAAGATTACCTTGAGGAAGAAAAGGCAAGAATTAAAAGAGAACTTGCTGAAAAAGTTATAGAGGGTTCAAGAATAAAAGGAGTGGTCAAAAACTTAACAAAATACGGAGTTTTTGTAGATCTTGGTGGAATTGATGGTTTTCTACATATATCGAATATTTCCTGGGGTAAAGTAAAAAATCCTTCTGATTACTTTGAACTTGGTAAGGAATATGAATTTGTAGTTCTTAAAGCAGATTTGGAAAATGAGAGGATAACACTTGGTTATAAACAGAAAAAACCCGATCCCTGGGAGAATATTGACAAGAAATATCAACCAGGTATGAAAGTAAGAGGTAAAGTAACTCGGATCGAAGATTTTGGAATTTTTGTAGAGCTGGAAGAGGGAGTTGAAGGACTTGTTCATTTGAGCGAGCTTGACTGGGTTACTCCAAAAAATCCCTCCTATTATGCTGAAATTGATGACTGGTTAAATTTAAAAATAATAGACATAGATAAGGAGAGTAGAAAAATTTCCTTGAGCCTGAAACAGCTAAAACCAAAACCTTGGGAAGTGGTAGCGAAAAGGTATAAAGTAGGAGATAGAGTGATAGGAAAGGTTAAAACTATAACAGACTTTGGTATATTTGTAAGATTACCTGAGGGAGTAGATGGATTAATTCATATTTCAGATATTTCTTGGACAAAACATATAGACCATCCTTCTGAGCTTTTCAAGAAGGGTCAGAGAATAGAAGCAGTAATAACTAATCTTGAGCCTGAAAATGAAAAGCTTTCTCTAAGTATCAAGCACTTATCTGAAGATCCTTGGCTTAAAGAAATTCCTGAAAAATTTAAGATAGGAGAAATATATACAGCAAAAGTTATTAAGAAAACAGAACATGGCCTTTTCGTAGATTTAGAGGGAATTGTGGAGGGACTTGTTTATAATTCTGAAATCAATAAAGAAAAACCTGTGAAAGAGGGAGATGAAATAAAAGTATTGGTTATTAAAGTAGATCCTGAAAAGAGAAAGATAGGTTTAAGTATGAAAAGAGCTGAGGAAGAATGAAAAATAAAAGTTTAAAAATTCTTTTCATCATCTTTGGTTCTATCTTTTTTATAAGTTTTCTTGCCATGCTTATGGAAAGTGGGCTTTCCTCTGGTAAAATAGCTGTAGTCAATGTAAAGGGAGTTCTTATTGAATCGTCATCTATAATTGATGAAATAAAGCAATATAGAAAGAATTCAGCCATCAAGGCAATTATTTTGAGAGTTGATAGTCCAGGAGGAGCAGTTGTACCTTCTCAAGAGATTTATGAGGAAATAAAGAGAACTACAAAGGTTAAGCCTGTTGTTGTTTCCATGGGATCAGTGGCAGCCTCTGGAGGATACTATATATCTTGTCCTGCAACAAAAATTATTGCCAATCCAGGCACTTTAACAGGCTCAATAGGGGTATTATTAGAGCTACCGAATATAAAGGGGCTTCTGGATAAAATAGGAGTAAAAGCTGAAGTTATAAAGAGTGGAAAGTATAAAGACATCACTTCTCCTTTCAAAAATATCCAACCCGATGAAAAGGAGGTATTGCAAAGATTAATTGATGATGTTCATGAACAATTTGTTAAGGCTGTTTCGGAAGAAAGAAAAATTCCTTTAGAAAATGTAAGGAAAATTGCAGATGGTAGAGTATTCACAGGAAATAAAGCAAAAGAGCTGGGTTTAATTGATGAGATAGGAGATTTTGAATATGCAGTAAAAGTAGCAGCAAAATTAGGAAAAATAAGGGGAGAACCTGAAATAGTATATAAAAAGACAAGCATAATAAAGGAACTATTTAAAGGAGATACAGAGTCTATTATAAGAAGAATCATACCTCATCTGCAGATTTATTACCTTTATTCACCCCAAATAAAAGATTAAAGGAGGAAAGGAAATGAAAAGATCAGAACTAATTGAAAAATTAACAGAAAAGATAGAATATCTTACAAAAAAACAAGTAGAAACTATAGTAGATATGGTTTTCGAAAGAATGAGCGAGACCCTACAAAAGGGAGAAAAAATTGAGCTTAGAGGATTCGGTAATTTTAAGGTTAAAGCAAGAAATGCTCGGATTGCAAGAAATCCTAAAACTGGAGAAAAAGTAGAAGTTCCTCCCCAAAAATCTATTCATTTTAAAATGAGCAAGGCATTAAAGGATGCTTTAAATAAGTGAAGTGCTACTTCAGGTAGAAAATCTTAGTGTTTATTATCAAAAATTTCCCTATCTTGAAGACATCAATTTTTCTATAAAGAGAGGAGAAATATTTTCCATAGTAGGGGAGAGTGGAAGTGGTAAGACTTTAACTGGTCTTTCGTTAATAAATTTATTGCCTCAGTATTTTAGAGTAAAGGGTAAAATTTTTTTTGATAATATTAACATTTTAGATTTACCAGAGATAAAGCTAAGACAGATTAGAGGTAGAAGGATTTCTATGGTTTTTCAAGATCCCACCACCTCCCTGAATCCTGTAATGAAAGTATGCAATCAGATTGCAGAAATGCTTCATTATCATTTTAATTTGTCTAAAAAAGAAGCATTAAAGAAAACCATGGAAATTCTTGAGCGCTTAAAAATATCTCATACTGCAAATTCCTATCCACATCAGCTTTCAGGTGGAATGAAACAAAGAATAATGATAGGAATGGCTATAGCTTGTAGTCCTGAATTAATAATTGCTGACGAGCCTACAACAGCATTAGATGTTACTGTTCAAGAGGAAATTCTTGATTTGTTGTTTTATTTAACAAAAAATGACAAGAAATCTTTACTTTTAATTTCTCATGATATAAATATAGTTTCAGAATATGCAGATAGAATTATGGTAATGTATGCTGGAAGAATTCTCGAAGCAGGTGATATGGAGGAAGTCTATAAAAATCCTCTGCATCCCTATACAAAAGCTCTTTTTAAATGTATCCCTTCTGAAGGTGGGAAAATTGAGGGAATTCCAGGTAGTATTCCAAACCTCAAGGTACTACCTGAGGGCTGTATTTTCCATCCAAGATGTGAATTTAAAAAACCTCTTTGCCAGAAGAAAATACCAAATTACATAATGGTTTCTAAGAACCATTATGTGCGGTGTTTGCTTTTTGAAGATTCTCATTAAAAGATGTTTAATTTTGGGAAAAATTTTGTTTTCCCCATAATTAGCAAGAGATGTTTCACTTTTTTTATTGCTTTTTTTAAAAGGTCTCTCATACATTGCATGTAAAACTCTTGTATTACAAAATATCTTTGCTTTTAAATTCGCAATCTCTCCTCCTTCCTTGGGGGCTACTTTTAGGCATGCATGGAAATTACCTTCTTCCATGGTCATTTCGAGCGAAGGGAAAGCGTAGCGAAGCAATCCCTTGTTGTGAACCCGAGCTTTGGGAGGAGGTGAGGAATTTATTTTTTCAACCTTCTACTGAAAAAAGGTTCAAGGAGATTGCTTCGCGCCCTAATGGACGCTCGCAATGACAAAGGGAAAAAGGGGGGCTTGCAATGACAGAATAGAAAAGTACTGCTTTCAATGACAAAGAAACGACAGACATCCATGAAACTCCAGATTGATTTCGGTCCTAATCCGCCTTTTTTGGGATAGACTCTGCAAATCTTCCTACTAAGGAATGTAATTTTTTAAGAAGTTATCAAATGTAACATTACAAATTAATAAAAAAGGTTGACAAAATTTTACAGATTTTGTAATCTTAAATTGTATCAACTTTTACCCTCCTGAGGGGTTATAAAATATATTTTGGGGAATTTTGAAATATCTCTATAAAAAGTGGTGATCTTCCTTCTAAAAATCCATAATTGAGGTAATTTTATATGGAAAATAATAATATTCCGATTTCAATTTCAGAGCTAAAACAGAAGAAACTTTCTGATCTTCTTGAAATGGCAAATGAGCTTAACATTGAAAATCCAACCTCTTTAAAAAAGCAAGACTTAATTTTTGCCATACTCCAAAGCCAGATTGAAAAAATAGGAACTGTTTATGGTTCTGGAGTTTTAGAGATTCTCTCCGAAGGATTCGGCTTTCTTAGAAGTCCTGACTACAGTTATCTTCCAAGTCCTGATGATATTTATGTTTCTCCATCCCAGATAAGAAAATTTGGACTCAGAACAGGAGATCTCATTACAGGCCAGATAAGACCTCCAAAGGAAAACGAGAGATATTTTGCTTTACTTAAAGTAGAGACAATTAACGGGAAAAAGGTTGAGGACATTATTACAAGACCACTCTTTGATAATCTTACACCTTATTATCCTACTGAGAAAATTAAGCTGGAATACAATCCTACAGATTACTCTACAAGGGTAATGGATCTATTAACTCCTGTTGGTAAAGGTCAGCGTGGACTTATAGTGGCTGCTCCAAGAACAGGAAAAACCATGCTTCTTCAATCTATTGCAAAGGCAATTAAGAAAAATCATCCAGAGATATATCTAATGATTTTATTGATTGATGAAAGACCTGAGGAAGTAACAGATTGGAAAAGACAGGTTACGGGTGCAGAGATTATAAGCTCCACTTTTGATGAACCTGCCCAGAGACATTGCCAAGTATCTGAGATGGTTATTGAGAGAGCTAAAAGACTTGTGGAAGAGGGTATTGATGTAGTTATACTTTTGGATAGTTTAACAAGACTTGCAAGAGCCTATAATGCAATAACACCTTCATCAGGTAAAGTCCTTTCAGGTGGACTTGAAGCCACGGCATTACAGAAACCAAAAAGATTTTTTGGTACAGCAAGAAACATTGAAGAAGGTGGTTCAATTACAGTAATTGCAACTGCCCTTGTTGAGACAGGCAGTAGAATGGATGATGTAATTTTTGAAGAGTTTAAAGGCACTGGTAACATGGAAGTTCATCTTGACAGAAAACTT
>CALDSV010000056.1 GCA_937924475.1 uncultured bacterium | reverse complement strand
AAATTTTTATAGTATTTTGTAAGAGATTTACCTACTACAGCATACATGATTTTTAGTATAATAGTTTTATGAAGCTCATTAAAAGCCTAATATACTTTTTAATATTTTTAATATTTTTCATACCTCTTAGTGGTTATTCTCAAATATTGCTTAATGACATTGAGAAGACTGCAATTAAAGGTAATTTTAATTTGATTATTTATGGTAATGCCTTTATAAATGATCCTGAAACATTTATTATCCTTGATAGGATAGAGGAAAAAACATTAATTCTACCCTACTCTTCTTCATACAAATACAGAATATATGAAAATATCAATGAAAAAGAAGTCATGCAAATAATTAAAGACATATTTCATAATCCTTCTATAAGCTTCATAAAATATAGAGAAATAAAGAATGCAGATTCATCTTTGGGCTTTGAAATAAAACCTGTCTATTATCCATGGATTTTTGGTATATCAGAGCCTTTAGAAACAACATATAAAAAAGATTTGGATAAAGTTTACATATTCATAAGATTAAATCCTCGAGTAGAGAAGCAACTATACAACGGTGGTAATTTAGATAGAGAATTATAAAGAGGGTTGATTTCCTCTTTTGAGGAGTCAACCCTCTTTTTTTTTTTAAACGGTAGAACGAACTACTTCTTTTCCTTTCTCTTTTAATTTTGCGTGAGCAGCAGCTAATTTTGCTATAGGAACTCTGAAAGGTGAACAGCTAACATAGTTAAGTCCTAATTTATGACAAAATTCTATTGAGGCAGGATCTCCTCCATGCTCACCGCAAATGCCCAATTTAATATTTTTATTAACTCTTTTACCTTTCTTAACAGCAATTTCCATTATTTGCCCAACTCCTTCTGTATCTATTGATATAAAAGGATCTTCAGGTATAATTTTATGGTCAAGATAAAAAGGTAAAAATTTACCGGCATCATCTCTTGAAAGACCGTATACTGATTGAGTTAAATCATTAGTTCCGAAAGAGAAAAATTCAGCTTCCTTTGCAATTTGATCTGCAGTAATTGCAGCACGAGCAAGCTCAATCATAGTACCAATTGAATAATGAACTTTTACACCATAAGATTTCATAACCTCTTCTGCTGTTTTTACAGTTAAATCCTTCATTATCTTAAATTCATTTACATGGGCAACAAGAGGAATCATTATCTCTGGGATTACTTTTATTTTTTGTTTTGCTAATTCACAAGTTGCCTCCATTATAGCTCTTACTTGCATTTCATAAATTTCTGGATAGGTTATTCCTAAACGACATCCTCTATGTCCAAGCATGGGATTGAATTCTTCAAGAGTTTTTATTTTCGCTTTAATCTTTTTTACTGGAATATCCATTTCCTTAGATATTGCCTCTATTTCTTCCTCTGTTTTAGGTAAAAATTCATGAAGTGGAGGATCCAAAAGCCTAATAGTGACCGGTAAGCCCCTCATTTCCTTAAAGATACCAATGAAGTCTTCTTTCTGATAAGGCTTTATTTTATCTAAAGCTTTTCTTCTCTGTTCTAAAGTATCAGAGAGAATCATCTCTCTGAAAGCCTTAATTCTTTCTGCTTCAAAAAACATATGTTCTGTTCTACAGAGTCCTATTCCCAATGCTCCAAAATCTCTTGCTACACGAGCATCCTTAGGTGTATCAGCATTTGCTCTAACTTGCAATTTACTTATTTCTTCTGCCCATTTCATTATTGTATAAAATTCCTTAGGCAATCTGGGCATGACAAGTGGTGCCTGTCCAAGAATAACCTCTCCTGTTGTGCCATTAAGAGTTATAAATTCGCCCTCTTTTATTGTAAGATCACCAACTGTAAAATACTTTTCCTCTTCATTTATCATTAAAGCACCACATCCTACTACACAACATTTTCCCATTCCTCTTCCTACAACAGCTGCATGAGAAGTCATCCCTCCTCTGGCAGTTAAAATTCCTTCAGCTACTGCCATTCCTCCTATATCTTCTGGGGAAGTTTCATTTCTAACTAAAATAACTTTTTCTCCCTTTTCTACCCATTCCTCAGCATCCTGAGCAGAAAATACTACTTTTCCTACTGCGGCTCCAGGACTTGCCGGTAAGCCTTTAGCGATGACTTTAATCTTTGCTGCTGAGTCAATGGTAGGATGAATAAGCTGATTTAATTGTTGTGGTTCAATTCGTAGTAAAGCTGTTTTTTTATCAATAAGCTTTTCTTTTACCATATCAACTGCAATTTTTATTGCTGCTGCAGCGGTTCTTTTTCCTACTCTGGTCTGAAGCATATATAGTTTTCCTTCTTGAATTGTAAACTCTATATCCAACATATCCTTATAATGTTTTTCAAGTTTATTACATATTTTCTCAAGTTCAGAATAGATATGAGGCATTCTTTTCTTTAATTCTTCAATTTTAAGAGGAGTTCTTATACCGGCAACCACATCTTCACCTTGAGCATTTGGTAAAAATTCAGCAAAGAATTTTTTCTTCCCTGTTGATGGATCCCTTGTAAATCCAACCCCTGTTCCAGAATTTTCTCCCATGTTCCCAAATACCATAGCCACAATGTTACAAGCAGTTCCGAGATCATCAGGAATTCCATGAAGTTTTCTATATGTGATAGCTCTATCTCCATACCAAGAATCGAAAACTGCTTTTATTGCCATTTTTAACTGTTCATAAGGATCAAAGGGAAATTCTGTTCCTGTTTCTTTTCTATATAAATTTTTATAGGCTTCAACAAGTTCCTTAAAATCCTCTGTATTTAATTCTGTATCTAATTTAGCTCCTTTTTTCTCTTTCACCATATCAAGTAAATCTTCAAATTTTTTTCTATCAATATCCATAACAATGCTTCCAAACATTGTTATAAATCTTCTGTAGGTATCATAGGCGAATCTTTCATTTTTTGTTTTATTTATAAGGCCTTTTAAAGTATCCTCATTAAGTCCTAAATTTAAAACTGTATCCATCATGCCAGGCATTGAAAATTTTGCTCCTGATCTTACTGATACAAGTAAAGGATTTTTAGCATCTCCAAATTTACATTTCATTGATCTTTCGATTTTCTTAAGATTTTCCAAAACCTCATCCCAAAGGCCTGTAGGAAATTTTTTCCCATTACTGAAATATTCTCTACAGGCTTCAGTGGTTATTGTAAAACCAGAGGGAACCGGAATACCTAAATTAGTCATTTCAGCTAGCCCAGCACCCTTTCCTCCAAGCAAATCCTTCATTTCTCCAGTTCCTTCGGCTTTTCCATCACCAAAATAGTAAACATATTTCTTTTTCTTCTCATTTTTTTGAATTACCCTTGAAGATTTGAGAGGCTTTTTGATTCCTTTACTCTTCGATGCCATTTTAAGGCTCCTCCTACCTTAATGTTTTGATAGCTATTCATATTACAATTATCTTATAAAATTTTTCAAGAATTTATGATTAATAATAGACTTCAAATTCAAGCCTCTATGATAAGACTTACGTTGAGCTTGGTCGGCACATTAATACTTGACTTTTTAACAAGTAAATTTTCAAACTAACCTTCATGGAAAAAATCTTTATTAAACCATTAAAAAGACCCTATAGTTTATGGATTTATAGAAATGAAATTGATTCCCCACTGGAAAACTTTAATAGTGGTAGCATAGTGACAGTTTATGAGAGAAAAACAAACCGACTCATTGGAACAGGTTATATAAATCCAAAATCAGTTATATCTATTAGGCTTTTAAGCTTCAAAGATGAAAAAATTGATGAAAAATTTTTCAAGAATAGCATCCTAAAAAGTCTCAAATATCGAGAAGAATTTTTAAAATTTAAGGATACTTATAGATTAGTCTTCAGTGAATCTGATTTTTTGCCAGGATTAATAATTGATCGCTATGAAAAATGTTTTGTAATTCAAATCTTAACCTCTGGTATGGAGCAATTTCGAGATTTAATTATTAAAACTCTTGAGGAAATATTTAAGCCTGAAATGATAATCTTAAAAAACGATACTCCTTCAAGACTGAAAGAGGGACTTCCAATTGAAAAAAAAATTATAAAAGGTGAGGAAAAATCATTACCTCTTCTAATTAAAGAAGCTGATGCAAAATTTATGATAAATCCTCTTCAGGGGCAGAAAACTGGATTTTTTCTTGATCAAAGGGAAAACAGGCTATTTCTTAAGGAATTAATAACAAATGGCTTCGGATTAGATCTCTTTTCCTATGTAGGATCATGGAGTATTCATTTAGCTAAAAAAGGAAATAAATTGATTGGAGTTGACAATTCTGACAGGGCCATTGAAATAGCAATGGAAAATGCCAGGATTAATAATGTTTCAGAGAATTGCAAATTTATAAAAGCTGACGTATTCGATTTTATTAAATGGGAAATAAAAAAAGGCAGAAAATATGATTTTATAATAGTTGATCCTCCTGCTTTTGTAAAGTCAAGGACTGAAAAAAATGATGGGATTAAGGGCTATTTTACCTTGAATTCCTTAGTACTTAAGCTTTTGAAGAAAGGTGGTATTTTAGCTACTTCTTCCTGCTCCCAGCACATATCACAAGAAGAATTTCAAGATATAATAAATGAAGCTTTTATAAAAAACAGAAAAAAGGGAATATTGATCCATAAAGGAACTCAAAGTAAAGACCATCCAATCCTCCTTCATATGCCAGAGACTGCTTATTTAAAATGCTTTGTTCTTAGAGTGTTTGACTAAAAGCCTGTATTTAAACTAAACTATAAAATTATGCTAATGAAATTTTTTTTAGCAAACTGGAAAATGCATAAAACTATTGGAGAGGCTCTTGAGTTTATTGACGAATTTATTCCTCTGGTAAAGGATGTATCGAATAAAGAAATCGCTCTTGCACCAACCTTTCTATGTTTGGAAAAAGTTCATGAAGCTCTAAAGGGAACAAATATAAAACTTTGTGCGCAAAACGTCTTTTATGAAAAACAGGGGGCCTACACAGGAGAAATATCTCCCCTTATGTTGAAAGATGTAGGTGTTGATTATGTGATTGTGGGTCACTCAGAAAGAAGAAAATATTTTCAGGAAAACGATGAGATAATAAATAAAAAAATAAAGGCTTGTAATGAAAATGGTTTAAAAGTAATTATCTGTATTGGTGAAACCCTTGAAGAAAGACAAAAAAATAGAACTTTTGAAATTTTGAAAAAACAAATAATTAGAGGATTGGAAGGTATAAGTAATTTTAACAATATAACAATAGCTTATGAACCTGTTTGGGCTATTGGCACTGGTATCGTGGCAAATGAATTACAGATAAAAGAAGCTCATCTCTTTATAAAAGAGCAATTAAAAGAATTTGCTCCAAAAAATTCAATTAGAATACTTTATGGAGGTAGTGTAACTGCCGATAACATTAAGAAAATAATGAACATTGAAAATGTTGATGGAGTTTTAGTTGGTGGAGCAAGCTTAAACCCTGTTAATTTTGCCAAAATTATAAAATATGAAGATTAAATAAAAATAGAGGAGGAATCTATGAAAACTATACTTTTAATATTCCACATAATTCTTTGTTTTGTAATGATCGCGGTAGTTTTACTTCATAGAGGGAAAGGAGCAGAACTTGGTCCTGCTTTTGGTGGTGGCTCTTCTCAAACGCTTTTTGGACCAAGAGGTGCTGCAACTTTTTTGAATAAAGTAGCTACAATAGTAGCGGTTTTATTCATGCTATCATCTTTCTTCCTTACTTACATAACTACAAGGAGTAAATCAGTAGTATCAGATTTCAATGTTCCTGTTCAAACTCAACCTCTTCAGCCTCAAAAAGGAGAACTACCTCAACAGAAATAAATGTCAAGAAATTATGTCAAATTATTTTTCTTTATCTTTCTTTTTATCCTTTCTTGCCAAAAAGTTCCGGATATAAAAGAACCTTTTTCTATTACGGGAGCTTCTTCTGCTGATGCAAAGAGACTTTTACCTCTTTTTGCTTCCGATAGCGCCAGTGCTGATATAAGTGGAAAAATTTTTAATGGCTTAACGAAATATGACAAAAATTTAAACATTGTGGGAGATTTAGCTGAAAATTGGAAGATTTTAAAAGACGGAAAAGAAATAATTTTCTTTCTTAAAAAAGGTGTAAAATGGCATGATGGAGAAGAATTCACTGCTGAGGATGTAATATTCACTTACAAAGCTGTTACTGACAAAAGGAATCCTACCCCCTATAGCAGTAACTATGGTCCTGTTAGGGAAGTAAAAGCTCTCGATAAATACACAGTTAAAGTAGTCTATGAAAAACCCTTTGCACCTGCCTTGGAATCCTGGGGAATGGGAATATTACCAAAACATTTACTTGAGGGCAAAGAAATCTTTAATTCATCACTTAATAGAAACCCTATTGGCACAGGTCCTTTCAAGTTTAAAGAATGGATTACAGGACAGAGATTAATTCTTGAAAAGAATAAATCCTATTTCGAAGGAGCACCTTTTTTCGAAAAGTTTATAACAAGGATTATACCAGATCCCTCCACAATGTTTCTCGAACTTAAATTTGGAGGGATAGATTTCATGGGACTTTCTCCTGCTCAGTATAAGTATTATGGCCAAAAATCAGATTTTAAAAGATATTTTAATGTATACAGATATCCCTCCTTTGGCTATACTTACTTGGGGTACAACTTGAGAGATCCTCTCTTTTCCGAAAAAAAAGTTCGTCAGGCAATAGCCCATGCAGTAAACAAGAAAGAGATAATCGAGGGGGTTCTTCTGGGATACGGCTCACCAAGTAATGGTCCTTTCCCTCCTTCCTCTTGGGCTTTTAATCCTGAGGTAAAAGATTTTGAATTTGATCCAGAGAAGGCAGAGAAAATTCTATTAGAGGCAGGATGGATAAGAGGAAGCGATGGTATATTAATAAAAGAAGGAAGAAAATTCTCCTTTACATTACTGCTGAATCAAGGTAATGAATCAAGACTTAAAACTGCACAAATTTTAAAAGAACAATTAAAAAGAGTGGGAATTGAGGTTAATATAAGAGTTCTTGAATGGCAAAGTTTTTTAGAACTTGTCAACAAAAGACACTTCCAAGCAGTTTTATTAGGGTGGTCTTTGTCAAGGGATCCGGATCTATACGACATTTTTCACTCATCAAAAACTCTTCCTGGAGAATTTAACTTTGTAAGTTATAGAAATCCTGAAGTAGACAGACTCATTGAAAAAGCAAGAGAAATTTTGAATAGGGAAGAAAGAAAAAAACTTTATTGGAAAATTCATTCTTTAATTACAGAAGATCAGCCTTACTGTTTTCTTTATGTTCCTGATGCAATTATTGCTGTGAACAAGAGAATAAAAGGCATAGAACCAGCTGTAATTGGTATCTGGCATAATTATATTCATTGGTATGTGCCAAAAAACAGAATGGAGTGGTATAATTAAAAATATGTTTAAAATAGACAAATTAATTTACAAAATTTTTATAAGTTTTGCAATAATTAATTTTTCTTTCATAAGCCAATCCTTAGCTAAGGATGATGTTATATCAAAGCTTGAGAATGCCTATAAAAAAATTATTGATGTAAGCGGAAATTTTGTCCAAATTAGTTATATAAAAGATTTAGATAAAACTCAAAAATTCAGTGGAAAGTTCTATATAAAAGGTGACAAAATTAGATGGCAATATGCAGGAGAAAATCCCCAAGTGATATACATAAATAAAGAAAATCTCATAGTATATGACATAAAAGCAAAGCAGGCAATAAAGAGTAAATTTAACATTGAAAAATATGGCCAACTTCCTCTGGCCTTACTATCAAGAATGGCTGTCATTGAAAGAGATTTTGAAGTGAATAAAATTTCTGATAACAATCTCATACTTAAACCTAAAGAAAAAATGGGCAATATAGAAAAAATTGAAATATCAATAAATGATGAGGAGTTTCCTATTAAGACAATGAAGGTGAAAGATTTTTATGGAAATATAATACAAATTGATTTCAATTCATTTAAGATAAATACAAATCTAAAAGATTCTCTGTTTAAATTTATTCCACGAAATGATGATACTGTTCTAACATATTGAAACTTCTTTACTTAAAAGAGGAGGAAGATATGGCTAAAAAGAGAATCGCAATTACAATGGGAGATCCAGCAGGAATAGGCCCTGAAATTATTGTAAAAGCATTTTTACAAGAAGATTTATATAAGATATGCAATCCCCTTGTCATAGGTGATAGAGCAATTATTAAGGAAGTAATAAAATCCTTAGACATAGATTTTGACCCTGACAACATAGAAATATTGAATTTAAATGAAATAGAAAACCCTTCAAAACTTCCAAAAGGAAGGCCCTCTAAACAGAGTGGGCAAGCAGCCTTTTCATACATTAAGAAAGCAGTAGAGCTCTGTAAACTTGGAATTACTGAGGCGGTAGTAACTTGTCCTATTTCTAAGAGTGCTTTAAAAATGGCAGGATTACCCTGGAATGGACACACAGAAATGCTTGCTGAATTAACAAACACAGAGAATTATGCCATGGCATTTTATAGTGAAACATTAAAGTTAGTTCTTGTTACAATTCATGTACCTCTTAAAGAGGTTCCATATCTTATTAAAAAAGATAGCGTCCTTAATTCTATATTTTTTGCAAAAAAAGCCTGTGATATGCTTCAAATAGAAAATCCTCGAATAGGAGTATGTGGATTAAATCCCCATGCAGGAGAGGATGGCATTATGGGTAGAGAAGAGATAGAGGAAATATTTCCGGCTGTGGAAGAGGCAAAAAATTTAGGAATAAATGTCTCAGGTCCTTACCCTGCTGATTCATTATTTTACAGAGCTTATAAAGGCGAATTTGATATTGTTGTTGCTATGTATCATGATCAAGCTTTAGCTCCTTTTAAAATGATTTCCTTTGAAACAGGTGTAAATTTTACTTTAGGGCTTCCTTTTATTAGAACATCTCCTGACCATGGAACAGCCTATGATATTGCTTGGCAAGGTAAAGCCTCTCCTCGAAGCCTCATTGAGGCCATAAAATTATCTCTAAGGATGGTGAAAAAATGAAACTTTTTACAGAATTCAAGATAAAGTCAATTACAATTAAAAATAGAATAGTCAGGTCTGCTACTTACGAAAAAATGGCTGATGATGACGGTTTTGTCACAGAAAAACTCATAAATCTTTATGTAACTTTAGCAAGGGGATCTGTGGGATTAATAATTACAGGTAATGCATTAGTCCATCTATCAGGAAGAAGCGCACCGAAGATGCTTTGTATCCATAATGATTTTTATGTGGAAGGTTTATCAAAACTAACAAAAGCTGTTCATGAAGCAGAGGGTAAGATAGTGATTCAATTAAATCATGGCGGAAGACAATGTTCCTCTCTTTTTCTCCATGGCTCAAATCCTGTTGCACCTTCTGCTGTGTATGAGCCTACTTATAAAGTTATGCCCAGACAGCTAACTAATGAAGAAATATGGGATATAATAGACTCCTTTGGAAAGGCTGCAAAAAGAGCAAAAGAAGCAGGTTTTGATGGTATACAAATACATGGAGCCCATGGGTATCTTGTAAATCAGTTTCTATCACCCTATACTAACAGAAGAGATGACTATTGGGGTGGTGATGAAGAAAGACGATTTCATTTTCTTGAGGAGGTTTATAACTCTATTCGCGATAATGTGGGATATGATTATCCTGTAATGATAAAACTTAATGCCTGTGATTTTATTAAAGGCGGACTTACCCTTGATGAAAGTTTAAGAATTGCAAAAAGGCTTGAAAATCTTGGAATAGATGCTATTGAAGTAAGCGGAGGAATAGTAGAGTCTAAACCAGAAGAAAGACCTGTTAGACCTAAAATAGACTCTAAAGATAAAGAGGCATATTTTAGAGTTTTTTCAAAAGAATTTAAAAAAAATCTCAACATACCTATTATGCTCGTAGGAGGAATCCGTTCAAGAACTCTTGCTGAAGATATTTTACAGAAAAATGATGCTGACCTCATATCACTTTCCCGGCCACTTATTCGAGAGCCAGATCTCCCAAAAAAATGGTTTAAAGGAAAA
The DNA here is from genome assembly GCA_937924475.1 of uncultured bacterium. GTDB lineage: Bacteria > Nitrospirota > Thermodesulfovibrionia > Thermodesulfovibrionales > Thermodesulfovibrionaceae > Thermodesulfovibrio. The sequence continues at coordinate 25,974 of CALDSV010000056.1, read as the reverse complement.
GATTTGTGTGATTGCATATACTGCAATGGATGCATGAGATTTATGAAATTAGACTATGTTAGATGTACTCAACTTGAAAAAAAGAAATGAATTACATTATTTTATCTCATAAAAAATGAGGGAGGTTAATCTTGGAACTTCATAAATTAACTCTAACAGAAGTAGCAAAAATGATACATAAGGGAGAAATTAGACCTCATGAAGTTTTAATTGATGTATTTAAAAGAATTCAAGAAATAGAAGCAAAAGTAAGAGCTTACCTTACTCTAATTCCTGACAAAGCCTATGATATGGCTCGAGATGCAGAGGATGCAATTTTTAGAGGGAAAAAAGATATCCTCACAGGTATTCCTATTGCTGTGAAGGATAATATTTGTACAAAGGGGATTTTGACCACCTGTGCTTCAAAAATACTCTATAATTTCTATCCACCATACGAAAGCACAGTTACTTCAAAACTTTTAAAACAAAAATACATTTTAACTGGAAAAACCAACATGGATGAATTTGCCATGGGTTCTTCCACAGAAAATTCGGGATATCACATAACAAGAAATCCTTGGGATTTAGAAAGAGTACCAGGTGGAAGTTCTGGTGGTAGTGCTGCAGCTGTAGCAGCTGATGAATGCATTGCTGCGTTAGGATCTGACACTGGAGGCTCAATAAGACAGCCAGCTTCTTTCTGCGGAGTAGTAGGATTAAAACCAACATATGGAAGAGTATCAAGATTCGGCCTCGTTGCTTTTGCCTCCTCTTTAGACCAGATAGGACCTATCACAAAATGTGTCTCTGATTCAGCATTGATGATGAATGTCATGGCGGGGTTTGATCCGCTGGATTCAACATCTGCGCCCTTAGATTCTGCTGATTTTACAGAATTTCTTGGTCAAGATATAAAAGGATTTAAGATAGGAATACCAAAGGAGTATTTTATTGCTGGAATGGAGGAAGAAGTAGAGGAAGCAGTAAAACAAGCAATCCATCTTTTAGAATCCCTTGGATGCATTCCAATAGAAATTTCATTACCGCATACAGAATATGCGGTAGCCACTTACTATATTGTGGCTACTTCTGAAGCGTCTTCAAATCTTGCAAGATATGACGGTGTCAAATATGGTTTAAGATCAAGAGGAGAGGATCTTTTAGATATGTACATGAAAACCAGATCTGAAGGCTTTGGACAAGAAGTTAAGAGAAGAATCATGCTTGGAACCTACTGTCTTTCTGCAGGATATTATGAGGCCTACTATAAAAAAGCATTACAAGTAAGAACACTAATTAAGAAAGATTTTGAAGAAGCATTTAAAAAAGTTGATTTTATAATCACTCCTACTGCACCTACTGCAGCATTTAAAATTGGTGAAAAAATAGATGATCCTCTTCAAATGTACTTATCTGATATTTTTACAATATCAGTCAATCTTGCTGGGGTACCTGCAATTTCAATTCCCTGTGGATTCACTCAAAATGGACTTCCCATTGGTTTACAAATAATAGGTAAAAACTTCGACGAGGCCCGTATCCTTCAATTATCCTATGCTTATGAACAAGCAACACCTTGGCATAAAATGAAACCAAATCTATAAAGGAGAGATTATGCAATACGAGGCAATTATTGGATTGGAAGTACATGCACAGCTTTTAACAGAAAGTAAAATATTCTGCAGCTGTTCCACTCAATTTGGCGCAGAACCTAATACACAGGTCTGTCCTATATGTCTTGGAATGCCTGGAGTGCTTCCAGTATTAAATAAAAAAGCCGTTGAGTATACCATAAAAACTGGTTTGGCATTAAATTGCACGATTTCACCTTATAGTAGATTTGCAAGAAAAAATTATTTTTATCCTGATCTTCCCAAGGGTTATCAAATAAGTCAATATGAATTACCCCTATGCGAGAATGGTTATCTTGAAATCACTATAGATGGAGAAAAGAAAAAAATAAGAATAAAGAGGATTCATTTAGAGGAAGATGCTGGTAAGAATATTCATGATCCCTCAGGATATAGTTTAGTGGATTTTAATAGAACTGGCGTGCCACTCATGGAAATAGTTTCAGAACCAGATATAAGATCTCCTAAGGAAGCAGCTCTTTATATGAAAAAATTAAGAACAATACTAAGATACTTAGGAGTATGCGATGGCAATCTTGAACAGGGTTCCCTTCGATGTGATGCAAATGTATCTGTTAGACCCTTAGGTTCTCAAGAATTCGGTGTGAAAACAGAGATAAAAAATATTAATTCATTCCGATTTGTTGAAAAAGCCATTGAGTATGAAATTAAAAGACAAATAAAACTTCTAAATAATGGGGAAAAAATTATTCAAGAAACGAGACTTTGGGACTCTTTTACTGGAACTACTCAATCTATGCGTTCAAAGGAAGAAGCTCATGACTATAGATACTTTCCAGAGCCTGATCTTGTACCGGTTTTAATTTCAGAAGAGTGGAAGGAAAAAATTATTAAGGACATGCCTGAATTGCCTGATGTCAAAATGGAGAGATTTACAAAAGATTATGGCCTACCTATCTATGATGCAGAGATTTTAACAGAGGAAAAATCATTAGCTGAGTGGTTTGAAGAGGCTGTGAAATTAGGTGGGAAACCTAAGGAAATCTCAAATTGGATTATGGTAGAACTCCTAAGACTCCTTAATGAAGATGGAAAGGACATAACTTCATGTAATCTCAAACCCTCTCAATTGGTAGAACTCACTCACTTAGTAGAAAAAAATATAATCAACAGAAATACAGCAAAAGAAGTATTCGAAGAGATGTATAAAACCGGAAAATCCGCAGAATCTATTGTAAAACAGAAAGGACTAACACAAATTTCCGACGATTCTATCATTGTTGAGGTAATTAAAGAAGTCATGGACAAAAATCCGAAAGAAGTAGAAAGATTCAAAAACGGAGAAGAAAAGCTTATTGGATTTTTTGTAGGTCAGGTAATGAAACTAACTAAAGGTAAAGCTAATCCCAAAATTGTAAATGAATTAGTTATAAAAATCTTAAAGGAGTAAGAAAAGATGAAAATTATAATCTTTTTAATCATTTCTTTGTTTATCTTTACATCTAATACCTATGCTCTTAAATGTGATAAATGTCATAAAGATGATAAAGACATCTCAAAAATAGTGCAAGAAAGAGCGATAAAATCAAAAGATGAATTAACAAATAAACTTAGAAATGGTAAAATGTCTAAAATACATAGAAATTTAACGGATGATGATATTAAGAAAGCTGCAGATTATCTTCAATTAAACTAAACACTTAGACAAAATCAAGCCAATTTTTGTATTTAGGATTTTTTCCTTTTACAATATCAAAAAACATGCTTTGAATCTTCTCTGTGACTGGTCCTCGATTGCCATATCCAATGACTCTTCCATCTAATTCTCTAATTGGTGTTATCTCCGCAGCAGTGCCTGTAAAGAATGCCTCATCTGCAATATATACTTCATCTCTTGTGAATCTTTCTTCTTTTACTTCTATATTTAAATCTTTAGCAATCTTTATTACAGAATCTCTGGTTATTCCTTCAAGTATTGAAGTAAGAGGAGTAGTTTTTAAATATCCCTTCCTAACTATAAATACATTCTCTCCACTTCCTTCAGAAACATAGCCCTCAGTATCAAGTAAAAGAGCCTCATCAAAACCACAAGAAATAGCCTCTATTTTTGCCAGTTGACTATTTACATAGTAACCTGCCACCTTACCTCTCGACATATTTGAATTTACATGATTCCTTATAAAGGAAGATGTTTTAACCCTTATCCCCTTTTGAAGACCCTCTTCTCCAAGATAGGCTCCCCAATTCCAAAGGGCTATAGCTACATGTACAGGATTATTTTTTGGATAAAGTCCCATGTTACCATAACCTAAATAAACTATTGGTCTTATATAGCAGGACTCTATCTTATTAACTCTAATAGTTTCTTTTACTGCTTCAACAATTTCCTCTTCAGTAAAGGGTATATTTAAAGTAAATATGTGAGCAGACTTAAATAGTCTTTCTATATGATCTTTGAGACGAAATACTGCTGGACCCTCATCGGTTTTGTAACACCTAATACCTTCAAAAACAGCCAATCCATAATGAAGAGAGTGTGTTAAAATGTGAATTTTTGCATTATCCCAATCTACAAATTCACCGTCCATCCAGATTTTATCAGTTTTCGGCACCATCAATATATTAAACAATATGAAATATGTTTAAGTCAAGAAAAAATTTACTCAAAACATACAAAACTCTTTTATTTCTCTATCATTAAAAAAATCTTCAAAAGTCTATATAAACAAAGATATTCTCTTTTATCACAGTAATTTCAAAGAGCAGAAGTGCTGTTTACATGTACATTTTTTTAATTTCTTTTGAGCTTATTAATGTCTAATGCTAATATAGAAATATTCGATTAGTATTTTATACAATCTCTTAATAAATAAGGGAGGAATTATGAAAAAGTTTTTGTCAGAAATACTCATATGTCCAGCCTGTTTACCTGAAGAAAATTCTCTGAGATTAAGTATAGATAAGATAGAGGAGGAAGACATAATTTTAGGTTCTCTAACATGTAAAAAATGTGGAAGAATATACAGAATCGAGAATGGAATAGCCATACTAACACCTGATCCTCATTGGTTACCAGATAAAAGAAACAAATACGAAAACCAAAAAGTTGTCTCTTCCTATTTATGGTCTCATTATGGAGATATAATAGGTGATAAAGAATGGCTTCCTGCCTACATGGATTGGTCGGCGTTGATGAGTTATAACAAAGGCTTTTCTTTGGATTTAGGTTGTGCTGTAGGAAGATTTGTCTTTGAAATGGCTTCAAAAAGTGATTATGCCATTGGAGTAGACTTATCTATGGCTTTTATTAAAGCATCAAGAGAAATAATGAAAAATAGATCCATGGAATTTGAGATTATTCAAGAGGGAAATATTACAACTCCTGTTAAAATAGAACTTCCCCATAGAATTAATACTGAAAATATAGATTTTATTATCGGTGATGCTTTAAAATTACCTTTCCCTCATGAAATTTTTAATAACGTCTCTTCACTAAATCTTATTGACAAGGTCCCCTACCCTCTTCAACACATTTTAGAGATGAACAGAATAGCCTCCAGAAATAATTCTCAAATTCTCATCTCTGATCCTTTTTCCTGGTCTGAGGAAGTTACAGATATAGATAATTGGATTGGTGGAAAAACAAATGGTAAATTTTCTGGCTTTGGAATAGACAATTTAGAACTAATTCTTAAAGGTTACGATAACTTCATAAATCCACCATGGAATATTACCCATAAAGGAGAGGTAATTTGGAAAATAAGAAATCATAGAAATCATTCAGAGCTTATAAAAAGTCTCTATATTAAAGCAATTAGGTAGGGGGATAAAATGAGAGAGATAACAATTTGTAGACTCTGTTCAGCTTGTTGCCCAGTGAAGGTAGAAATCCTGGAGGGTAAAATTCAAGGAGCTCAGAGAATAACAAATTTTGAAAAAACTATAACATGTCCGAAGCTACTTCAAGCAAAAGATATAGTCTATTCTAAAAAAAGGATTCTCAGGCCTCTATTGAGAAATTCTATATCGGAAGATTTTAAAGAAGTCACTTGGAATGAGGCTCTTAGTTTCATAGCAGAAAAGATAGAAAAAATTAAAAAAGATTATGCCCAGCAATCCATAGCTCTTCTTAGGGGAATGGCTGCTGATTGGGGAAGCTCTTGGGATTATTCAGTGAGATTTATGAGCGCCTTAGGTTCACCCAATGCTATTGGCAATGGTTCAGTATGCTTTGTGGCCCGAGAGATGGCGCATACCTATACCTATGGCTCTATAACAATTCCACAAGTAAAAGATTCAAAATGTATAGTCATATGGGGTAAAAATGACAGAAATACAGCTCCGACCATGGCTGAAGCCATTATCTATGCAAAGGAAAAGGGAGCAAAGATAATTGTGGTGGATCCTGTAAAGACTTTCTTTGCTGAAATGGCAGATCTTTGGATCAAAATAAAACCTGCTCATGACGGTGCACTGGCCTTAGGTTTAATGAAAGTCATTGTAGATGAAGCTCTTTACGAGATTGATTTCATCAATAACTATTGTATTGGCTTTGATAGTCTCTGTGAATTTTTATCAAAAATAGATATTCAAGAAATGGCAAGGCTTTCAGGGATAAGTGTTGATGAACTCAAAGAAATGGCAAGGCTTTATGGAAAAACAAAACCAGCTTGCATCATTGACGGAAACGGAATAGACATGCAAACTAAGGTTTTTCAGACTACTCGAGCAATTTCCATTCTTAGGGCACTCACTGGAAATATTGACATAGAAGGCGGTGACTTTATTCCCCAACCAATTCCTCTTAAAAATATACAATTAAGAGACTTGGTTAGTTCTATTCCCTCTGTAATGGTTGATTATCCTTTATTTGAAAAATTTCACCCCACTTGGGGACTTCATGGTCAATCATGCCTTATTGATGCAATTCTTGAGGAAAAGCCTTACCCAATTAAAATGCTTTTTGTTCAATCAGGAAATCCAGCGGTTACTATGATGGATTCTCATAAAGTAAGAAAAGCTCTTGAAAAGCTTGATTGTTTGGTAATGATTGATATGTTTAAAAATAAGACTGCCCAGTATGCCCATGTAATTCTGCCTGCCAGCAGCTGTTTTGAAAAAACTCAGATAAATAGAGCGTACACAAGAAATTCCTTTATCATGTTACAAAAGAAGGTCATAGAACCTGTTGGGGAGAGTAAAGGAGACATTGAAATTATCTTTGAGTTGGCAAAAATTTTAGGACTTAAGGATTATTTCCCTTGGAATAGCGTGGAAGAGGCCCTTGACTATCAACTTCAGCCAACAGGATTAACTATTGATATCCTTTTAAAAAATCCAAAGGGAATCTGGTATGAAAAACCAAGATTCAGAAAATATGAGTCAGAAGGATTTAAAACGCCTTCAAAAAAGGTTGAGATATTCTCAGAAAGATTGCTTTATGGAGGTTTTGATCCAATACCTTTCATAAATGGCTTTAATCAGAATCCTATAAGTTTCTCTAATAATAGGGAATATAATTTCATAGGAATAAGCGGAGAGAGAGTAAATTGCTATACCCACAGTCAGTTTAGACATGTTACTGAATTAAGAAATATTGAACCAGAACCCTACATAGATATTAATCCCCTCGATGCGGAAACTTTAAAGATAAAAGAAGGACAGATGCTTAGAGTATCCACTCCAAAGGGAAAAATTGAGATGAAAGCAAGAATCTCCCATTCTATTCAGAAAGGTGTTATAAAAATAGCTTGGGGATGGGGCGAGGAGTCTGATAGTTGGAACTTAAATTTCCTCACCGATGATGAATTAAGAGATCCTATAACCTGTACACCCTCTGGAAGAAGCTTTTACTGTAAAATTGAAAAATTAGGAGATTAACTATGGAAGAGAAAAAATTAACAGATGAACAGTACTATGTCTTTGTGAAGGGAGGAACTGAAAAACCCTTTAAAAATGCCTACTGGAATAACAAACATCCAGGGCTCTATGTAGACATAATTAATGGTGATGTTTTATTTTCCTCTCTTGATAAGTTTGATTCAGGTACAGGATGGCCCAGTTTTACCAAACCTGTTCATAAAGAATTAATCTCTGAGAGAATTGATACATCTCATGGAATGACAAGAATAGAAGTAAGAACAAAAAATACCGACGGACACTTAGGACATGTTTTTAATGATGGACCACCTCCTACAGGATTAAGATATTGCATAAATTCAGCCTCCCTAAGATTTGTACCTCTTGAAAAACTCGTTGAAGAGGGTTATATTGATTACCTTCCTATGTTTAAGAATATCAAAAAAGAATTTAAACAGATTATTCTTGGAGGAGGTTGTTTTTGGGGGATACAGGCTTACTTCAAGAAGGTAAAGGGAGTAATACATACTGTTGTAGGCTACTCAGGAGGTTGGGGAAAAAATCCCACTTATGAAGAAGTTTGTTCAGGTGAAACAGGCCATGCAGAAGTTGTTCTTGTTACTTTTGACGAAAAAGTTATAAACTTAGAGAAAATTTTGCGACATTTCTTTAAAGTCCACGATCCCACCCAGAAAAATAGACAGGGAAATGATATAGGAACTCAATATCGTTCAGCAATTTATTATTTAGATGATGAAGATTTAGAAATAATTAATAAAATTGTTGAAGAATTAAAAAAACAAGGAATAAAAGTTTTAACAGAGGTCACAAAGGCTAAAAATTTCTATAAAGCTGAGGAATATCATCAGGACTACTTAGAGAAAAACCCAGGAGGATACTGTCATGTAAATCTCCATAAAATCTGGGATTTCTAAGCCTTAACTCAAACCTAAAGGATAAAAAAATGATTGATATTGGATTTGGAACATTTTGCACAAGTGCAGATGGCAGAATCTCAACAAATCATACATTCAGGATTAAAAATCTTATATTTGAAAAAGTAATGGAGAGTTTCAATGCGAATCTGAGAGATCTCTTTAGACTCCTTGATTTATGTAAAAAAGAAGGTATAGAAATCTTTAGATTAGGTTCTAATTTTATTCCTTATGCATCTCATAGTTTATTTAAGCAAGAATGGCTATCAAAAATTGAACCGTCCTTAATTGAAGCAGGAGATAAGATAAAGCAAAATTACAATATTAGAATAACTATGCACCCTGGACAATTTATAATATTAAATTCTCCCAAAAAAGAGGTTCTTGAAAACTCCTTAAGAGAGCTCAAATATCACTTTTGGGTTTTGGATACCTTAGGAATTGGAGAAGATGGCATAGTAATTATTCATATTGGAGGAGTCTATGGAGATAAGAAAAGAGCAATTGAGAGATTCATTAATAATGTGAATGAAAATAAATGGCTTAAAAGAAGACTGGCAATAGAAAATGATGAAAAAATGTTTACAGCTCAAGAAGTTTTAGCTATAGCTAAAACTTTAGAATTACCTTTTGTATTTGACTTATTGCATCATAAGTTGAATCCATCCAGTTTTCCAATGGAGGAAATAATAAAAACATGGAATGGTAAAGGAATACCAAAGTTTCATCTATCTTCTATGGGAGAGGGTAAAAAGGGTATACATGGTGAATATGTAAATTTCGAGGATTTCATAGAATTAATTAAAATGCTAAGAGACACAGGAATAAAAAAAGTTCACCTAATGATTGAGGCTAAACAAAAAGAGAAGGCTATAAAGAAACTTAAGGATCAAATAGTGATTCGTAATAGATGATGCATAAAGAGAATTCATGGCAGTAAGGGGCTTTACAATCATATTTTAAAATTTACATTTTAATATTGCAAATTATAGCATAATATGCTAAAATTTGACATGTTTTTTAAGCTATCTATATCTGCAATTCTTTTGTTCTTATCATTAATTGCCACATTTACAATGTTTGAAATATTTGGACAAAATGAAAGGAGGATTAACATGACTCTACTTAAAACTCTTCATAGAATTAATGGTAGACTTTTCTTTATTGTATTCATAGTTGGTTCCATACTCTGCATCTATTTACTCTCCAAATCAAAAGCAGAATTAACTCCTCGTGCAACATTACATGCTTTTTCTGCAGTGGCTGTGTTTTTATTGCTATCTTTAAAAATATTATTCATTAAGTTTTATAGGCAGTTTTACTCTTATGCAAAGCTCTTAGGAGTATTAATAGTGCTCTTAACATTTAACCTTATAGCCTTCTCCACAGGGTATTCCATAGTTGTAGGAGATAAATTAGTAACTGATAAAGTTGAAATTAACAATAATTCAAAATTAAAAGCTGAAATGTATGCTATGAATAAAGAAGGAAATGTGGAGAGAGGGAAAAAATTATTTTCTCAGATTTGCTCATCTTGTCATTATACTGACAGAAAAGATTTCATAAGAGCAGCACCAGGATTAAAGGGAATATTAAGTGAAAAAAATCTACCAGTTAGTAAAAAACCAGCAACTCCAGAAAATATAACAAATCAAATTAGAAAACCTTATAGATTTATGCCTGCTTTTACAGATTTAAAAGATGAAGAGATTAAGGATATTATTGAATATCTAAAAACTCTCTAACTTAATTATAAAAATTAATTCTCAAAACTTATGCATCTCTAAATACAGAGAGATTTAGGGATGCCCCTTCTAATTACAATTTATTTGATTAATCTCTTACAGAAAAGAATTTGTTTATAAAGATCACCAAAGATTTTCTTTCTATTGTAAAGTCTTCCTAAGTAACGAGTAAGTTTTTCTGAAAGCTTCGCTGGTTTTTTATTATGGAAAGGAGTACCAGGAAGAGGCATGAAATGATGAGCATGAATTTTAACTGAGACATTTCTTTTATCTCCTAAAGAAATTAATCTATCAATAAAATTTATAGTCTCAATCTGATCCTTTTCTGTTTCCTCAGGAAAACCAAAAATAAAATCAACATTAACAGAAAAACCACACTCTGTTGCATTATCTACAGCATAATATACCTCATCTATGGTATGCCCTCTATTTATTTTTAGTAACAAACTATCACTTCCTGTTTGTGCGCCTATGGTAAGGGTTTTATTAAAGATGTAAGGCTTTATCAGTTGTAAGACTTCTTTATTGATGAATTCTGGCCTTACTTCAGAAGGAAAAGTTCCAAAAAAGATTCTAATGGATTCTGAAATCTCTCTTATACTCTTGAGTAATCTCTCTATTAATTGTAAATTAATAGTCTTACCATCTGGAGAACCGTATGATAGGGCGTTTGGTGTAATGAATCTTAAATCTCTTTTGCCATTTTTATAAAATTTTTCTACGTATTCAATTATATTTTCAATGCTTCTGTGACGAGGTTTTGTGCCGAATAAAAAGCTTGTCTGACAAAATTTACAGGCATAGGGACATCCTCTTGTTATTTCAATTGGAGACAATCTATGAAATTTTTCACTCCAGGGAGGAAAATTATTAATATCTACTCTATCTCCATTTATAATTTTACTCTTTACTTCTGAAGTATGGAGAGTCTTTAATAGCTTCGGCAAAGTATTTTCTCCTTCACCTACCAAAACATAGTCAAAGCCTGCTTTTAATGTATCTTCCGGATCACCAGAAGGATGTGGTCCTCCTGCAATAAAAATTGCCTCTGGATAATTTTCTTTGAGTTTTCTCAAAGAATCAAAAACATTACATTTTTGAGGAGAGCAAAAAGAGAAACAAAATATAACTTTATCTCTATGGCTTTTAAATTCCTTAAAGAAGTCGGAATCTTCTATAATAACCTCTATATCTTCTAATAATCCCTTATGTTCTAAAGCTGATATTAAGGCAGAAATGCTATATTTATTGTAAATATTCTCATTAAAAATTACTCTCATTTTTCTGACAGCAATTCCTCAGCATGAAAAAGAGATCTCTCGGTGATTCTCCCGCTAAGCATTCTTGCTATCTCTCTCTTTCTCTCTTCATCTGAAAGAGACCTTACAAGTACTTTGGTTTTTTTATCCTCAATTTGTTTTTCTATTATTAGATGATGATCACCATAAGCAGCTATCTGTGGAAGATGAGTAATGCATAGTACTTGATGATAAGTTGCTAAATCTTTAAGTCTTTTACCAACATTTTCAGCTACTTTGCCACCAATACCTGAATCTATTTCGTCAAAAACTAAGGTCATCGATTTTAAACCTTTTTTGACTAATTTTAGCTCAACACATTTAAAAGCAAGCATGAGTCTGGAAAGTTCGCCTCCTGAGGCAATTTTACTCAATGGCTTTGGAGGCTCACCGGGATTTGCGGAGAAATAAAATTCAACATCATCTATTCCCTTAGCGTGAAGAGGACAATCTTCAATTTTTATATTAATTTTAGGAAATGTAAAACCTAAAAATTTAAGTTCCTCTTCGATTTCTCTCTCTAATTTTTTAGCCGCCTCTCTGCGACTCTGTGATAATTTCTTTGACAGTTCTTCTATTTTAGCGAACAATTTTAATAATTCTTTTTCTTTAATTTCAATTTTTTCTTCAGTTAAACTTAAAGTTTTAATTTTATTTTTTAGCTCATTAGCATACTGAAATATATCCTTAATTGTTTTGCCATATTTGTTTTTTAATTTATTGATTAATGTAAGTCTTTGCTCTATTCTTTCTAATTCCTCAGGATCTGATTCATAGGATGATTTTACTTTTCTTAGTAAATGGATAGCTTCTTCAATATTGGCAAAGGCATTATCAAGATATGATTTAATTTCTAAGGTTTTAGAGTCGATCTTCGATAGAGCATCCATATGGGATAAAATCTTTGATAAAACTGTATATACTGATTGTTTGTCTTCATACAAAAACTTAAATGATTCTTCAGCCATCTGTCTTAGTTTGAAAATATTTTTTAAAATTTCAAGCTTTTCAATCAATTCTTTTTCTTCTTCTTCCATTAATTGAGCTTCACTTATTTCATTTAGCTGATATTGATAAAGCTCTAATTTTTGTTTGTTAATCTCTAAGTCCTCTTTTAACTTTTCTGTTTCGTTTTTTATAAATTGATATTTTTCATAAAGGGACTTGAACTCTATAACTTCATCAATAAGTCCAGCCATATTATCAAGAAAATCAATGTGATTTTCCTTTTTGAGTAAAGAGGTATGTTCATGTTGACCATGAATATTTATGTATTGATAAGCAAATTTTACGAAGTTTTGTATTGTTGAAACAGAATCATTTATATAAGCTCTACTTTTACCCTGAGAACTTAAAATTCTCTTTAGAATAATCGTAGAATTCTCATCCTCAGAAAAATCATCCGTTAAAACAACCTCCACTACAGCCTCTGTTTTTCCATGTTTTATGTAGTCAGCAGATGAAACTTTTTCTTTAATTAAAATACTTAAGGCATCAACAATAATAGACTTCCCAGCTCCTGTTTCGCCAGTAAGTACATTGAATCCTCTTTTTAGAGGTAAAGTAATTTTGTCAATAATGGCAAAATCTTTAATTCCTAATTCTTCAATCATCTATTTGACAAGGCCATAACTCCTAAGTACTTGCTCCAACTTTTCCTTGTTTTCCTTATTCATCTGGCAAAGGGGTAATCTGAATTCCTCCTTTATTTTACCCATCATGGCAAGAGCTGTTTTTACAGGTATTGGATTAGTCTCTATAAACATGGCTTTATTAAGGGGTTCCAATTTATAATGAATTTCTCTTGCTTTATTTATATCTCCTTTTTCCCAATAATTAAATAGATCAGATAAATCTTTGGGACATATATTAGCTGTAACGGAAATAAAACCCTTTCCACCGAGGGCAAGTAAAGGTAGATTTGTAAAATCGTCTCCTGACAATACAATAAATTCATTACCACATAATCTTATGAGATCACTAACTTGCTTCATATCACCGCTTGCTTCTTTTATTCCTACGATTCTTTTATGTTCAGCAAGTTTCGCTACAGTTTGAGGTAACATATTTAAAGATGTTCTTCCCGGTACATTATAAAGTATTACTGGTAAACCTGTTTTGTCAGCAATCTCCTTGAAGTGTCTATATAAACCTTCCTGAGTTGGCTTATTATAATAGGGTGTCACAGACAAAACCGCATCTGCACCTAATTGCTCTGCTTTCTTAGTTATCATTATAGCCTCCTCAGTGGAATTTGAACCAGTTCCGGCAATAACAGGAATTCGCTTGTTAACTACTTTTACAGTAATTTCAATCACTTTATAATGCTCTTCATAGTCCAGAGTTGAAGCTTCTCCTGTTGTACCACAAGGAACTATAGCGTGAGTTCCCTCTTTAATGTGCCATTCTATAAGTTTTTCCAGTGCTTTTTCATCTAATTTTCCTTTTTTAAAAGGTGTAACTATTGCCACCATTGAACCTTTAAACATAACACTCCTCCTTTTTTTATGACATTATACCACATTAAGATAAAACTATCGTAATGAAAATTAACATTTATGATCTCTTAAATATTTCTTAATAATCTCAATAAAGAGAATTTTTTAAATTTTGTAAATTTAAAATTTTTTGCACTTGAAAAAATGTATTACTCATATCTTTTGATGGCTTAAAGTTATAATTTTAACTATCTATGTTTAATTAGAATCTAAGACTAATTCCAAGACAAATACTCTTTCTGTTAAACTTTAAGATGAAGCCTATAAAATTTTATTTTGAAAAAGCTTCAAATACCTACGATCAATCGGGATATATACAAAAGAAAGTAGCAATTCATCTTTTAGAGATGATAAACTCTGATTTTTATGAAACTGTGGTAGAAATCGGCTCAGGTTTAGGTTTTATAACGATACCACTAATTAAAAAAATTTCCTTCAAAAGATATATAAACATCGATATTTCTTTTGGAATGCTTAGGAAACTAAAAGATTCTCTAAAAATGTCATGTTTCTACATAAATGCAGAAGCTGAGAATTTACCCATAAAACCAAATAGTGTTAATCTCTTAATCAGTTCTTCTACACTTCATTGGATGAATGAAAGAGGAAGCTTTTTAGATATTCTTAGTCTTCTTAGGGAAGGTGCTAAGTTTTATTTTTCAATTTTTATCCCTAATACTCTTTATGAAATAAAAGAAGCATCAAAATTAAGTGGCTTCGGTTCTCTTTATAACCTAAAGCCCTCTTCCTTTTATTTAAATCTCTTAGATTCCATTCCCAGCATAAGATATAAATTTTATTCCCAACAATTCATTGAAAAATATCCTACGGTAGCAGATTTACTCTATTGTCTAAAAAGGACAGGTACTAATTTTACAGAGAATAAAAAGTTCTCCGGTAAGGATTCTTTTAAAAAATTTTGTCAGGTTTATGAAAAATATTTTGGCAATCAGAAAGGGGTGAAAGCAACCTATGAAGTTCTTTTCATAGAAGGTCAAAAAATATCTCACGCTCATCGAGACTTACCTTTGATACCTTAACCATAATGGATGTTCCGATAGTAAATTTTCTCCGTTTTTTAAGTCCCACAAGGCAATATCTCTTTTCATCAAATTGATAAAAATCATCGGTCATATGGGATAAATGAAGAAAACCATCAATAAAATAATCTTCAAGTCTAACCCTCAATCCTTCTGGAGTAACCATTGTCACTTTTCCGGAGAATTCTTCGCCTATTTTATCCTTCATAAACCAAGCTCTCATTATCTGGATAGAATCTCTCTCAATACTATCGGCTCTTCTTTCCATGCGAGAACTATGGATGGCAATTTCTGGTAATATTTTCTCTAAGAAACTTAGTCTTTCCTTAGATAACTTTTTCTTCATAATAAATTCCTTTAGTATTCTATGAACAACAAGGTCTGGGTATCTTCTTATAGGTGATGTAAAATGAGTATAACATTCTGAGGCAAGACCGAAATGTCCTACATTTTCGGGACTGTATCTCGCCTGTTTTAGACTTCTAAGTATTAGATAATTGACAATTTCCTCATAGGGTGTATCTTTAATTAATCTAATCAATTCTGGAAAATCTTTTGGTTTAATGTCTTCTTTTAAAATACCTAAATTTTTTATTATTCTCGTAAGATACTGAATTTTGTTCTGTTCAGGTGTTTCATGTACTCTGTAGAGAGAGGGAATTTTATTAGAATATAAAAATTCTGCTACAGCTTCATTGGCAACAATCATAAATTCTTCTATGATAAAATGAGCAAGGTTTCTCTCTGCTTTAATTATTGCTTGAGGGTCTCCTTTGATATCTAAGAGTATTTCGGGTTCAGGAAGATCAAAATCTAAACTCCCTCTTGCTTTCCTCTTGTTCTTAAGCAATTCACATAGTTCAGCCATCTTTTCAAGATAGGGTACTAATTTTTTATATCTTTTAATCTCCTCATTATCTCTTTCTACTAAGATCCTACTTACAGAGTTATAAGTCATTCTCTTGGCAGTTTGAATAATACTGGGATAGAAATCTCTCTCTTTAAGCTCTCCTGCATTTGAAAAATGCATTTCTACAGTAAAAGTAAGTCTCGGTATTTTAGGTAATAAACTACATACATTTTCACTGAGCTGGGGTGGTAGCATAGGAATTACTCTATCAGGGAAATAAATACTTGTTCCTCTCTGTCTTGCATCTAAATCAAGGGGGCTATCCCATTTAACATAGTGACTTACATCAGCTATGTGAACCCAAAGAATGAATCCCTTTTTAGTTTTTTTTATGGAAATTGCATCATCAAAATCTTTTGCTGATTCTCCATCAATAGTTACGGTGGTGATGTGTCTTAAATCTACTCTACCTTTTAGATTTCTTTTTGTATTCACTTTTGTATTTTGAATTTTTTTCGCTTCCTTTTCAGATTCTATAGAAAATTTCTGAGGAAGATCATATTCTTGTATGAGTATTTCTATATCATCCTTAGGAGTTTTGGGTTTTTCAAAAATCTTAATAACCTTTGCTATTAGGGGATTGTTGATTTTTTGATACTTTATAATTTCAGCTAAAACAAGACAACCTGCTTTGATATTTTTTTGTTCAGGACTTAATATTATTTGTTGCTGAATTATTCTTTTTCTTGGTCTGATATAAAAAATAGGACCTATTTTTTCAACAAAACCAACGACTCTGCTGATGGCTCTCTCAAGAATCCGAATTATAGCTCCCTCTCTCTTCCTCCTCTGTTCTACTCTTGCAATAACTCTATCACCATGCATAGCTCCAAAAGTTGCATGGGGTGGGATAAATATGTCGGTTTCCTTTGGAGAATCAGGGATCACAAATCCATATCCCTCTTTATGAGCTTCAAAATATCCTGTTACTAATTTTGCCTCTTTAAGGGGAAGGTAAAGACCTTTTCTATTTCTTATAATATTACCCTCAGAAATCAAATCCTGAAGAAGCTTCTTTAATTTTTTCCTCATAGAAGATTTAAGATTAAGACCCTCTGATATTTCTCTGAAACTTAGAGGCTTAGAAGATTTTCTGATAAAGTCTAAAACTATATCTTTATCCAATTTTATTAATCCTTTGGAAGTTTAAGATGTACAACCTGACCTGATTCTCCAATTTTTCCTAAATACTCATCATTGAAGTAGACTCTTACTCCTCCAGCATTTCCTATATGTAGTTTGAAGTTCTTGATTCCTTGGAGGCTTATTTTCTGACCCTTTTCTAATAAATATTCTTTTGTTTCTTGATCATCTATTACTATTCTCATCCATACTTGATCAAATGCTTCAATTTTAAGATTATTTATTGCAGTCTCTTTTTTCTCAGCCGTTTCTTCCCGGGTTTTTACCTTCTCTTGAGTTGTTGGTTTAACAGCCTCTGGAGGAGGTGGTGGTGGGATTTGGTATTCTCTTTTATCTAAATAGTAAAGTGCTAATATTATTGTAAAAACTATCAAAGTAATTATAATTGAAACTTTCCAGTGAGATTTTTCTATACTAAGATTTTGTCTCTTTTCTATCACTTCTTGTTTTCTTTTACTTTGTTCCAAGGTAGCTAAATAATTTTCATATTCTTCAATATATTTTTTGGGATTAACTCCTAAAATTTCTGAATAAATTTTAATGTAAGATTTGGTATAAATCTCTAAAGGAAGGTCTTTCCAATTTCCCTCTTCTATTGCCTTAAGGTAGCTTTTCTTTATCTTAGTCTTATCAGAAATCTCATCTATTGATTTACCAAGATCTACGCGCCTTTTCTTTAAATCCTCAGGCATTAATAGGTTTCCTTCCTTCTAAGGCTTTAGATAATGTTACTTCATCTGCAAACTCAATATCAATACCTATAGGAAGTCCATAGGCTATTCTTGAAATTTTAACTTTATATTTTTTTAAGACATCAGAAATCCATTGGGCAGTTAATTCTCCCTTTGTATTTGGACTTGTTGCTAATATAATCTCTTCAATCCCACCTTGAGCAACTCGATTTTCTAATTCCTTTATTTTTATCTTTTCTGCAGTTATCCCCTCTTGGGGAGAGATGTTACCACCCAGTACATGGTAAAGTCCTTTATAACCAGTTTTCTCAATCAAAATAATATTACTCGGTTCCTCTACAACACAGATTAGAGAGCGAATTCTTTCAGGATTCGAACATATGTCACATATTTCATTTTCAGTAATATTAAAACAAATTGAACAATATCGGGCTTTTTCTTTAACTGTTACTATGGAATTTGCTATTTCAAGTGCTGATTCTTTGTCCATAGACATAATAAAGAAGGCAAGTCTCTGGGCAGTCTTTCTACCAATACCAGGAAGCTTTGATAAGTTTTCTATAAGATTTTCAAGCGGATTTTTTTTCATAAATTTCCAAATAACTTGCTTAAATCTGGCATTCCTGGCAAATTAAAAGGCATTGATACTTTTGCCATTTCTGCTTGAGCAAGTTCATGAGCTCGCTTTAATGCCTCATTTACAGCAGCAAGAATTAAATCCTCAAGCATCTCTATATCTTCAGGATTAACAACTTCTTTGTCTATTTTTATGGAAATAATCTCTCCACCACCATTAGCCTTAGCTATAACCATCCCTCCGCCAGCTGATGCTTCTACAGTCATTTTCTTTATTTCTTCCTGTTTTTTCTGAATTTCTTCCTGAATTTTCTGCGCTTGCCTCATAATTTCACCAAACATTTTTTTAGACATCAATGCTTCCTCCTTTTTTTAGTTTTATATTGTAAATTCTTCCATCAAAAAGCTGCAATGCCTTTTTGACTAAAGGATTATTTATAGCCTCACTTCTAATATCCTTTTTTTCATGCTCCTTTTCATCAATCTTTATTTTGACTTCTGGATAAAATTCTCTCAATTCTCTAATAATTTCTGGGAGAGATTCTTTTATAGATTCAGCATGAACAGAAGCTCCTCCATTAAATATAAGTTTTATCTCATTTTCATTAAATTGGACTTTGGCTTGCTTTAATTTTAGGGCTAATAGGTGATTGTTTATCTCTAATTGTTCCAAATAATTTTCCCAGATTTTAGCAATATCTTTTGAATCGCTTTCAAGAGTAGAAAAATCCTTTTTATTGTATGGAGTCACATTTTTTTCCATGTCATTATGACCCCTACCTTTAAGTTCCTCGATAGTCTTATCAATACTTTGGAAATGAGACATAAGACTTAGTTTTAAAAGTGTTAACTCAAATATTATTCGAGGGAAAAGAGAATTTTTTATTGATAACTCAGCATTGATCAAATCTTTTAAAAGAACAATTAAGTGCTCTTCTGAGGTTAATTCACTCAATTTAGTTACAATTTTTTCTGTAAATTCGCTAATATCAGGTCTGTAAGTAGGTAAAAATTTTTTCATCAAAAGATTCCTCAAAAAATAAATCAAATCTCTGACTAAGATTTTGAAATCTGTCCCTTTATCATTTAAAGACTCTATCTCTTCAATTATCCTTTCCTTTTCACCTTTTATTACAAACTCTGTTAGTTTAGCTAAAATTTCAATATCAGTATGCCCCAGTAACAAATTAACGCTGTCAGTGGTAATCTTTTCAGAGAAAGAACTTATCTGATCAAGCAATGTTAAAGCATCGCGCATACTTCCCTCAGCATTGGAAGCAATCAAATAAAGAGCTTCTTCTTCAGCTGCTATCCCCTCTTGTTCGCATATAAATCTCAATCTTTCCCTAATGAAATTTATGGGAATTCTCTTGAATTGAAGGTGTTGGCATCTACTCATTACTGTAATGGGAATTTTTCTTGGCTCTGTAGTTGCCAAAACAAATACTACATGCATTGGTGGTTCTTCAAGAGTTTTCAGAAAAGCATTAAAAGCTGCCTGGCTCAACATGTGGGCTTCATCGATTATATATACTTTATATCCACCTTCTGCTGAAGCATACTTTACATTCTCTCTTAAGTCCCTGATATTTTCCACAGATGTATGGGAAGCTGCATCTATTTCGATCACGTTCATAGCTCTTGCCTCTTTTATTGCAATGCAAGAAGAGCATTTGTCACAAGGTTTATTAAAAAGATCTTTACAATTTAAAGCTTTTGCAAGAATTCGAGCAGTAGAGGTTTTACCAACGCCTTTAGGCCCTGAAAATACATAGGCATGAGCAATTTTATTGCTTTTTATTGAATTTTCGAGTATTTTCACTACTATTTCCTGCCCAATTAAATCAGAAAATTTTTGTGGTCTATATTTTCGGGCAAGTCCTAAATATGACATACCTTAAATGCTCCCTAAAAAAAGGACCGACTACCTACGGCACCCAGAATAAAATGCTTACCGTTGCTTCCTTCCGGACCTGGCGGGGTTCGCATCCTTCTGTTGCGTAGGGTCGGTCCCAGTTTGATTCTCTTTATTATTTATTGTATACTTACATTGACGATTTTGGCAAAGAAAATATTCTTCGCCTTCTTTGTTCTTCTTTTTCAACATATATTGAGCTCCGCATTTTGGACAAGAAATAGGTGCAGGTTCATAAGATAAAGTAAATTTACAATCTGGATAATTTGAACAAGCCCAAAAAGTTCTGCCACTTTTAGATTGTCTCTTTATTATATCTCCTTCGCATTTAGGACATTTTACATCTGCTTTGATAGCTTCAGTATATTTACATTCAGGGTAGTTTGAACAGGCAATAAATTCACCTTTTATTCCCTTTCTTAGGAGCAAAGAGCCCTGGCAGAGAGGACAAATTTTTTCTGTAATTACAGTTTCGGAATCCTTCTTTTCTGTCTTTTCTGATAAAGATCGAGTGTTTTTACATTCCGGATATCCAGAACAAGCTAAAAAAGGTGTTCCTTTACTCCATCTGATTACCATCTCTTTACCGCATTTATCACATTTAAAGGATGTTTTTATTTCTTTTGGTTTGGTAATTTTAGAAATCGTAAGGGCTTGAGATAAGTTTTTTTCAAAATCTCTATAGAATTCTGCCACTACCTTGTCCCATTTAGCTTCTCTAAGTGATATTTTATCTAAATCTTCTTCCATTTTAGCAGTAAAATTGTAATCCATTAGTTCAGGAAATTTCTCTTCTAATAGATCATTTACAGTAAAGCCAAGGTAAGTAGGGTATAACTTTTGTTTGATCTTTTTTACATAATTTTTTTCCTGAATTGTACTTAAAATAGTGGCATAGGTAGATGGTCTGCCAATTCCCTTTTCCTCTAAAGCTTTAACTAATGTTGCCTCTGTATATCGGGGAGGGGGTTCGGTAATGTGTTTCTCTGGTATTATCTCATGCACATTGAGTATAGTTTTTTCCTCTAATTTTGGAAGCTGATTTTCACTTTCCATTTCCTCGTCTGTGTAAAGGATTAGAAAACCTGGAAATACTATAACAGACCCAGTGACTCTAAATTCTGTTATATTGTTAGAGTCTTGAATAATATAAGTGGTCTGCTCAACCTCTGCGGGTGACATTTGAGAGGCAAGAAATCTATCCCAAATCAATTTATATAAAGCATATTGATCTTTCGATAAATAGGGCTTTACTCTATCGGGTGTCATCTCAGGATATGTGGGTCTGATGCACTCATGGGCATCTTGTATTATAACTTTTGATTTTTTTGATATTTTAGTAGAGGTTCCTATAAATTCTTTACCAAAAGTTTTTTCAATAATCTTCCTTGCCCATCCTTTTGCTTCCTCAGATACTCTAACAGAGTCAGTTCTCATATAAGTGATAAGACCTACAGAATTTCCCTCTATATCAATTCCCTCATAAAGTTGTTGAGCTAACATCATTGTTTTTTTCGGAGAGAAGCCTAAAATAGAAGAAGCTTGAGCTTGTAAAGTAACTGTTTTAAATGGTTCTGGAGGTGTTCTCTTTTTTATTTTCTTCTCTACTTTTGAAAGTAAATAGGTAAATCCTTCCAGCTCTTCTTTTAATCTGTTAGCTAAAGCCTCCTCTTTTATTAAGAAATTATTTTCTTTTCTATCAACAAGAACCTTACCTCTATACTTATGAAGATTAGCAGATATTATAATTCCCTCACTATTTTGGTAGGTAAATTTACCCAAAATTGTCCAATACTCCTGTGGTTGAAACGTTAATATTTCTTTCTCTCTTTCTACTACAAGTCGTAAGGCTACAGATTGAACTCTCCCTGCACTTAATCCTCCCTTTACTTTACGCCATAGAAAGGGGCTAAGATTGTAACCTACAAGTCTATCAAGAATTCTTCTGGCTTGTTGAGAATAAACTTTATTTATGTCAATCTTTGTAGGATTTTCAATAGCAGCTTTCACTGCTTGAGGTGTAATTTCATGAAAAATTGCCCGATAAACTTTTTCTTCAGGCACTTTTATCTCTTCAAATATATGATATGCAATTGCTTCACCCTCTCTGTCAGGGTCTGTTGCTATGTAAATCTTTGATGCTTTTTGAGCACTGTCTCTTAATTCCCTTACTATCCTTTCTTTACCAGGTATTAAAAGATACTCAGGTTTAAATCCATTTTTAACATCTACACCAAGTCTATCCTCTGGTAAATCTTTAATATGACCAATAGAGGCTTTAACACTAAATTTTTCACCTAAAATTTTGTTTATTGTTTTTGCTTTTGCTGGAGACTCAACAATTAGGAGATTTTTTCTTTTCAGTTCCATACAATTTGTTTCCCTTTGCTAAAGATAAAGCTATATATATCATCTTCATGCAAATCAGTTTCTTTCATTAATAAATATACAAGTAAGGCTCTTATCATATCTATTTCTTCCATATCCAACAATTCTGTTCCTTCCATGAAATTTAACTCTTCCTTTATTTGATGCCAATCTACTTCAAAGAGAGAAAAATCCTTTAATGCTTCATCATTATAATCGTTATTTATTAACTCTCTTGCTAAGACTCTTAAAAAATCGAGAAGTTTCATAAATTCCTCCTAACATATTTACCTTCAAATTTTTCTACTAACCCTTTTATTTCAAGCTGTAATAAAATCTCAAGTACTTTTGATATACTCATTCCCGTTTTCATAATAAGTTCGTCTAATAACATCGGTGAATTAAGCAAATTAAATATAGCCTTTTCACTATCCTCTAAGTCAACTCTTTCTTTCGTATTTTTTTCTCTTTCAAATTCTTTTAATAATGGAACAAAGGCTTTAATCTCTTCAAGTATGTCTTCCACTGATTGCACTAATTTTGCCCCTTTTTTTATTAAAAAATTAGTTCCCTCCGAGTTTTTTGAGTTTATGTTACCGGGTACTGCAAAAACCTCTCTGCCTTGCTCAAGGGCAAAAGATGCAGTTATTAATGCACCGGAGTTTAAAGTTGCTTCTGTAACAAGGGTACCTAAGGAAAAACCGCTTATAAGTCTGTTTCTTTTGGGAAAATTCTCCCTCTTAGGTGGTTCATCAGGATAAAACTCACTTAGTATTGCTCCATTATTCATAATCTTTTCAGCTAATTTCTTATTCTCTGGAGGATATATTACAGAGACACCGCTACCTAAGAAGGCAATTGTTCTTCCACCTGCACAAAAAGCTGAATTATGAGCAATGGAGTCTACCCCTCGAGCTAAACCACTTACAATATTAATTCCTAAGGAGGCTAATTCAGAGGCAATCTTTTCAGTAACTCTCTTGCCATAGTCACTACATTTTCTCGAACCAACGATAGCCAAAGCTAAATTATCTTCCTCTTTTATCTCTCCTCTACAGAATAAAACTGGTGGTGGATCTGCTATTTCTTTCAAAAGCTTGGGATACTTTTCATCCTTGATTGTAATTATTGCTATTTGTCTTTTCTCGCAAATATTGATAATATTGTCAATCCTGTCCCAAAGATTAAAATTTTTTATTCTCTTGACTAATTCAGAATTGAGTCCTTCTACAGATAAAAGTTCCTCTGGATCTGCAAGAAAGACATCCTCCGCAGTGGCAAAATGTTTTAGTATCCTTTTTACCAAAACAGGACCGATATCTTTTATTTCCTTTAAAGCTATAGTATATCTTGCTTCCTTACTATTCAAAGATCCTCTTAGCCATTTTTAGCCTTAAAGCATTTATTTTTATAAATCCTTCAGCATCCCTCTGATTATAAATCTCATCTCTTTCAAAAGTTGCCAAATCTTTACTGTAAAGAGAACATGGGGATTTCCTTCCTGTTACAATACAGTTTCCTTTATAAAGTTTTAACCTTACTGTTCCTGTAACATTTTTTTGAGTTTCATCAATTAATGTCTGCAATGCTAATCTTTCAGGAGAAAACCAATAACCATAGTAAATAAGTTCAGAATATTTATTAATAAGGCTGTCTCTTAAATGCATTAATTCTCTATCCAACGTTAAAGACTCTATTGCTCTGTGAGCTATATGTAAAACTGTTCCTCCCGGAGTTTCATAGACACCCCTTGATTTAATTCCTACATATCTATTTTCCACTAAGTCAATTCTTCCTATACCATTTTCTCCTGCTATTTTATTTAATGTAGATAATAACTGAGCAGCACTAAGAACTTCTCCATTTAGAGCAACAGGATTACCTTTTTCATAATTTATCTCAATATATGTGGGTTTATCTGGTGCCATTTCGGGTGGAATTACCAATTTATACATATCCTTGGGAGGTTCATTCCAGGGATCTTCGAGAATTCCCCCTTCATAACTAATATGAAAAAGATTTTGATCAATACTGTAGGGTTTATCTTTTGTGGCTTCAACAGGTATTCCATGTTTATTTGCATATTCAATAAGAGCACTACGAGAATTAAATTCCCACTCTCTCCAGGGCGCTATTACTTTTATATCAGGTTTTAAGGCATAATATGTCAATTCAAATCTCACTTGATCATTACCTTTTCCTGTTGCTCCGTGAGCAACCGCTTCTGCCTTTTCTTTTATAGCAATTTCAATTTGCTTTTTTGCAATTAAAGGTCTTGCTATTGATGTTCCCATAAGATATCCTGATTCATATACAGCATTCGCTCTTAACATAGGAAAAACATAATCTTTTACAAATTCTTCTTTCAAATCCTCTATGTATACCTTAGAAGCACCAGTTTTCTTTGCTTTTTCAGCAATTTTCTCAAAATCTTCCTCCTGTCCTATGTCAGCACAGAAGGCTATTACTTCTGCTGAATATTTTTGCTTTAGCCATCTGATAGCTATTGAGGTATCAAGACCTCCTGAGTAGGCTAAAACTATTTTCATTATTACCTCCTTCAATTTTCTAATTTTAAGTTTTATTTTAACAAATTATCTCATTTTGCTATAATAAATTTTTGTTGCAACACATTAATTAATAGGGAAAGGAATAATAGAGAGAAAAGTTTATTAAAATAAATGAGTTTGAGAGAAATCGAAACAAAAGGAGGATAAATGCTGAGAGATAAATTTTGTGCAGAAGTAAACGAAGATGACTTAGGAAAAGACCTTAAATTATGTGGATGGGTATTCCGGAGGAGAGACCATGGAGGATTAATTTTTATTGATTTAAGAGATCGTAGTGGAATAATGCAGATAGTTTTTAGCCCTGAAATATCCTTAGATACTCATAAAAAAGCTCATGAATTGAGAAGTGAGTATGTAATAGCTGTTGAAGGCACTGTAAGACGAAGACCTGAGGGAACAGAAAATCCTGAACTCAGGACTGGGAATTTTGAACTCTATGTAAAAGAATTCAAAATCCTGAATAAGGCAAAGTCTTTACCTTTCCAAATAGATGAAACTGAACAAATAAATGAATTATTAAGATTAAAACATCGTTATCTTGATTTAAGAAGACCTCAAATGCAAAAAAACCTTTTAATAAGGCATCGTACAACCTTAGCCATCAGAAATTTTCTAAATGACAGGGGATTCATTGAAATTGAAACACCAATGCTTACCAAGTCTACTCCTGAAGGAGCAAGAGATTTTCTTGTCCCCAGCAGGTTAAATCCAGGAACTTTTTATGCATTACCCCAGTCACCCCAACTTTTTAAACAAATTCTGATGATATCCGGATTTGATAGATATTTTCAAATTGTACGATGTTTTAGAGATGAAGACTTAAGAGCAGATAGACAACCAGAGTTTACTCAA
>CALDSV010000055.1 GCA_937924475.1 uncultured bacterium | reverse complement strand
ATGAAAATTCTTAAAGCCTCCAAGGCAAAATGTTCACATTGAACGGGAATAATAACTGAATCAGAAGCTACAAGAGAGCATAATGTTAAGAAAGAAAAAGAGGGTGGACAGTCTATAAAAATGTAGTCAAATTCATCTTTTCGATTATTTAAGAGAATTTTCAATATTTTTTCTCTATCATCAGAATTAAATATATCTATCTCTGCCATAAATAAATCTATACGGGCAGGTATTAAATATAAATTATCCATGATCTTATAAATAGCATCATCAAGGGTGGATTTACCGCAGTAGACTTCATAGAGCCCTTTTATTGTTGCACCATTTTTACGCATTCCTAAGCCAATTGTTAGACTTGCTTGAGGATCAGAGTCAATTATTAGAATTTTTCTGCCTAAGGAAGCTAAGGATGCACTGAGATTTATAGCAGTAGTTGTTTTACCAACTCCACCTTTTTGACTGGCTATAGCTATGATTTTACCCATTTAATGGTTTCATAGCATATTTCGTTGTTTAAGTTTATTGATAAGTTGATCCATCGAATCCTGTAAAGAACCAATACTTCTGTAGCCTGAGGCATTTTTATGTCCTCCGCCTCCAAATTCTCTTGCTATGGAACTTACATCTATATCACCCTTTGATCTTAAACTAACTTTTATAAAATTCTTTTCCTTTTCTCTAAGGAGAGCTGTTAATTTGATCTCTCCTAAGATTTTTAAGAACTCTACGAATCTCTCTGTATCAGATTCCGTTGTAGAGGTCTGTTGAAAATCCTCTTTACTGAGAGAAGAAATTGCAAGAGGTGGAATAATTTTTAAATTATTTAACATTCTAAGAAAGAGTTC
Source organism: uncultured bacterium (assembly GCA_937924475.1). Classification (GTDB taxonomy): domain Bacteria; phylum Nitrospirota; class Thermodesulfovibrionia; order Thermodesulfovibrionales; family Thermodesulfovibrionaceae; genus Thermodesulfovibrio. The sequence goes on along the minus strand of CALDSV010000055.1, from coordinate 3,369 downwards.
AAATCTTCCTTGACTCCAAGATTCGAAACACTGCTCATAAATAAAAGAAGGTTTGGCTCCTGCTCTTACAAGATCAGTAGCAATGGTAAACACTTCCTCGGTAGTATTTTCAAATTGGAAATTTCCCGTGTCTACTATAAGGGCCGTATATAAGTTATATGCCATTTCAGAAGTAATTTTTTCTCTCATATTTTTAATTAAATAGTAAATTAGTATACCTGTAGCTGCTTTTTCTGTATCTATCCATTTTAGAGATAGATTATCTTCTGAATCGGTTAGGTGGTGGTCTATGATTAATCTTTTGCCAGAGAAAGATTCAATTTTTCTTAAAATTTCCTTTTCGTAACTAACTCTGTTTATTTTATTGCAATCTACAAGAACAAGGACATTAAAACTTTCTATGTTTATTTCCTTTAAATCTTTAATCTTTTCTATATGAGGAAGAAATCTATACTGAGGTGGGATAGGTTTCTCAGCATAGAATTCTGCTTTTTTACCAAATGCTTCAAGTAAAATTTTAAGGGCTAAAGATGAACCCAAGGCATCACCATCAGGAGTTGAATGGGTTAGTATGAGAAAATTATTCTCTTTATTTATGGTCTCAATTATTTCCTGTGGAGGCCTCAACTTCCCTCCGAAGTATCTCTTATTTCCTTTAATAGTTTATCGATTCTAAATCCTCTCTCTATGGATTGATCATAGAGGAATTCAAAGGTAGGGATTATTTTAATTCTTAATCTTTTAGCAATCTCTCCTCTTATGAAGCCCTTCGCTTCATTTAATATTTGAATGGAAATTTCTCTATCTTCTTCTTTCAGTACAGAGATAAATACTTTGGCTATCCGAAGGTCATCAGAGAGTTCTACATCAGTAATAGTAATAAATCCTAAGCGGGGATCCTTTATTTTATGAAGAACTATATCAGCTACTTCTTCTTTTAAGAGTATGCTTAATCTTTGTGATCTTTTGTAAGGATGCATTTATAAACCTTTTGCTTGAATTTTTTCTAAAACATAATTCTCCAGAATATCTCCTTCTTTTATGTCATTAAAATTCTCAATTGTTAGTCCACATTCATAACCTGCTTGAACTTCTCTTACATCTTCTTTAAATCTTTTTAATGAGCTTATTTTCCCTTCATAAACTACTATATTGTCTCTTATTACTCTGATGCCATCGCTTGCTCTTGAGATTACTCCGTTTAGGACATAACAACCTGCCACTGTACCGACTTTTGAAATTCTAAATATTGCCCTTACTTCTGCTCTACCCAGTACTTTTTCCCTTATTTCTGGTTGCAACATTCCTACTAATGCCTTTTTCACATCATCAATTACTTCGTAGATTATGCTATATAGCTTTATATCAACGCCCAGTTGTTCTGCTAATTCCTGAGCTTTAACTTCTGGTCTTACATTAAAACCTATAATAATGGCATTAGCTGTAGCTGCTAAGTTTACATCACTTTCGGTGATTCCACCTACAGCTGCATGAATTACTTTTACTTTAACTTCTGGATGAGTAATTTCTTCAACAGCTTTCTTTAATGCTTCAACAGAACCTTGAACGTCTCCCTTTATTATAAGATTAAGATCTTTCACTTCCCCTTCTTTAATTTTTTCATAAATATCTTGAAGTGTAACTTTCTGAGCTTTTTGCATTTCAGCAAGTCTTTTCTTTTGAGCTCTTAAATTAGCAATTTGTCTGGCAATTTTTTCATCTTCTACAACAATAAAGCTGTCTCCTGCTTGAGGTACTTCTTCAAATCCTACAACTTCTGCAGGAGTAGAAGGAGGAGCAAAGAGAATTTTTTTGCCTGTGTCATCATTTAAAGCTCTTACCTTTCCATAGGTTGTTCCAGCCACAAAGGCGTCACCTATCTTTAAGGTTCCATTTTGTACTATTACTGTGGCAACAGGTCCACGACCTTTATCTAATCTTGACTCTATTATCGTTCCTCTTGCAGGTTTGTTGGGATTAGCTTTCAGTTCCATAATCTCTGCTTGTAGAAGAATCATCTCAAGAAGATTTTCAATACCCATACCTTTCTTGGCTGATATGTCTACAAAAATATTCTGCCCACCCCATTCCTCAGGAATTATTCCATATTCACTTAATTGAGTTCTTACTCTTTGAGGATTTGCCTCTGGTTTATCTATTTTATTAACTGCCACGATAATTGGAACTCCAGCAGCTTTAGCGTGATTTATGGCTTCTATTGTCTGAGGCATTACTCCATCATCGGCAGCTACAACTAATACTACTATATCTGTTACTTTTGCTCCTCTTGCTCTTAAGGCTGTGAAAGCTTCATGCCCAGGAGTGTCAAGAAAAGTAATGTCTTTTCCTTGTAATGTCACCTTGTATGCACCAATATGCTGAGTAATTCCACCTGCTTCTTCTTCAATAACTCGAGTTTTTCTTATAGCATCTAAAAGGGAGGTTTTACCATGATCTACATGTCCCATAACAGTAACTATTGGTGGTCTTAATTGGAGATTCTCAGGAGCATCTTCGGTTTCTTCTTCAATTATATCTATTTCCTGTGCTTGGGCGAGTTCCACCTTTATACCAAAACTTTCAGCCACAAGAACTGCTGCGTCAGGATCCACAGGTTGATTAATTGTAGGCATATAACCAAGTTCCATAAATTTTTTTATTACATCTGCTACCTTTTGTCCTATTAATTCAGCAAATTCTTTAACTGTTGTTCCTTCTTGAAGTTTTATGGATTTTTTTCTTGGTGCAGTTGTAAGGGTAGTTAATGGTTCTTCTTTTTTGTTTTTATCTTTATGTTTCTTTTGCTCTTTTAAATCAAGCCATTTTTTAGGTTCTATTTTTTTGGGTGGTATTTTTGTTAAAACAGGTTTTGTTTTGATTTTTTCAATTTTTTCAAAAGATATTTCTCTTCTAAACCTTCCAGGAAGAGAGATTTCTTCTTCCTCAACCTTCATTTCCTCTTGAAAAGTATCAGTTTTTGGGGACTTCTCCACTTTATTTTTATCAATTTTTTCTGTTGCTTGTTCAGTTACTAAAGGTTCTTCGATTTTTGCTTCTTCTTTTTTTGCTATCTCTGTTTTTGGAGTTTCGGATATTTTTTCTGCTATTTCCTTATTCTCTTCTTTACTAAGAGCTTCCTTTACTTTTTCAATTTCCTCTTCTTCAATTTTTATATTGGAAGTTCCTTTCTTAAACTGAACATTTCTAATTTGTTCAATAATTTTTACTATTTCTATTGGTTTTACACCTAATTGTTTTGCTAATTCAATACTTCTTATAGATTTATCTGACATAAATTAAAGTACCTCCCTCTTTGTGAACAAATCAATAAAATGTTATCATAAATAAATAAGTATATGCAAATGAAAG
>CALDSV010000054.1 GCA_937924475.1 uncultured bacterium | reverse complement strand
AGCCTAAAGAATTAATTTCTGTAATTCTTCTATCAAAGGCTTCACCAATAAGAGGAAAAGCTGATAATCCGCAGTTTCCATTAATCTCTGTTGTGATTCCCTGAGTTATTTTACCTTCTGCCCTGGGATCTGCAAGAATTGTGAAATCAGAATGGGAATGAGTATCAATAAAGCCAGGAGTTACGATAAGTTCCTTTGCTTCGATTACTCTTTTGGCTGCAAAGGTCTCTTTTCCAATATAAATTATTTTTTCTCCCTTTATTCCAATGTTACTCTGAAAGGAAGGCTTTCCCGTTCCGTCGATTAAAAGGGCATTTTTTATAAATAGTTCCATTTTAGCTTAGAGTTTTTTTGAGCCTATTGTTGAGTTTTTTGACTTTTTATTGTCTGCTCTTATTAAAAAGTTATTGGTATATTTAACTTTTTTAACTTTTTCTGATTTCTCAAAATAATTATCTATGCCCTCAGCTATTGCTTGGGCAATTTTCATCCTGTATTTCTCATCAGCCAACAATCTCTCCTCTTCTGGATTGCTGATATAAGAGACCTCAAGTAGACACGAAGGCATTTGAGCACCCACCAAAACATAAAAAAGTGCCTGTTTTAATCCGTTATCATTACTTGAAAAGGAAAATTTTATTCTATTAACCAATGAATTATGAACATATCCTGCAATCTTTACAGAATCTTCCCTTTTAGCCTCTCTTTCCAGAGATGCAAGCATTAATCCTATCTCGCCTTTTAATTCTTTCATTTTTTTTACTGAGATAGCGTTTTCTCTTGCCGCAACTCTTATTGCCTCTTCATCATCAGTCCAATTAAGGATGTATGTTTCTATTCCACGGGCATGATTGTTTAAAGAAGCATTTGCATGAATTGAAATAAATAAATCTGCTTTATTTTTATTTGCTATCTCTGTTCTTTCTTGAAGGGGAATGAAAGTATCATTGGCTCTTGTTAAAATAATTTCGTATTTAGGATTATCCTTCATTATTTCTCTAATCTTTAAAGCTATGTCAAGAACCACATCTTTTTCCATAAGTCCGTTAGGTCCGATAGCACCGGGATCTTTGCCTCCATGTCCAGGATCAATCACAATCTTCTTTTTAATAAGTTTAAGTTTTTTGTCATTTTCATTATTTATATCAATAAGTGAACTGGCATTATCCTTAACAGAGTAAATGTCTATTACTAATCGGGAAGGATCTTCCAGTTGAATTATTTTAAACTCATATTCACTTTTTAATAGATCGAAGACAATTCTTACAGTATTTAGATCAAATTGACCTATGCGGATCTTGCTGAGGCTATGTTTGTTTATTAGGAATTCCTTTTTGATCTCTTTGTTTAGTTGAACTTTTTTCAAATCAAAAAAAAGTCTCTCTGGATTTTTTAGTTGCCCCCTTGTAAATTCAACAAATCCAGTGGTTTCAATAATGACCCTTATACCATTGTGGATTTCGTAATATCTTATATCCTTAACCTGAACTTTTTCTTCAGCAAAGGCAACTGATAATGTTAAAAAAATTAAAAAAAATAAAAAAATCCTGAACATTACTTTACACAGCTACTACTTCCTTAACTTCAGGGATTTCGCTCTTTAAGGTCTTCTCCACCCAGTTTTTAAGAGTAAGAGTAGCCATAGGACAAGTTCCGCAGGCACCTTTTAATTTTACATAGATTTTATCATCCTTAATCTCTACTAACTCAATATTGCCTCCATCAGCCATAAGTCCCACTCTAATTTTCCCCAAAACTTGTTCAACCTTAGCTTTGTCAATCATAAAAGCCTCCTATTTTCAGTTTTATTGAAATAATTTCTATTTTAACATGAAATAAAAAATTAATTAGCTCTATAAGCCCTGTCTATTACTGATTCTACAGTATCCTGCTCAGTACAATCCAAAGATACAGTATTTACAGAAATGCTTATACTCCCTTCAAATAAAGTAGAGTTAATCAACTTTTTTATTTTTTCTGCTACAATGTTAGCACCTTCCCCCTTTGTATTGGGTAATAAAATAATAAAATTGTCCTCTTCCATTCGAAAGACCATGTCCACAATTCTTGTATTTTCATATAGAAGTTTAGCTAATTCCTTAAGGACTCTGTCTCCAGTGGTTCTTCCATAGCTTTGGTTTACCTCTTTAAAATTTTCCACATCTACTAAAACTAAGCTCAAAGGAATTTTATATCTTTTTAGCTTGTTTATTTCTCTCTCTAAAACCTCTTCGAAATAGGAACGGTTAAATAGTCCTGTGAGGTAGTCTTTTCTTAATGACTCTTTAATTTCATTTTGTAGTTTTTCTATAATAATATCTTTCTTTTTCGATTCTCTCGTTAATTCGGCAATTTCATTATTTAATTCAGATATCTTTTCATAAAGCTCATGATATACATAAACTCTTTTCTCCAGAAAGAAAAGAAGCATATCATTTTTCTCTAAAACATAACCTTCAAGGCATATATTCACATCTGGTTTCCTACATTTTAAATGAAGATAAATTTTTTCCCTCATTCCATTTTCTGGAATGGGTAAATGTTTTACATAGGGAGGAAGAAATATTTTTAAATTCTTTCCGGTAACATCATCAAAATTAACCATTCTTAGGAAAGTTTTATTAGTATACTTTATTATTAAATCCTTATCTGTAACTATAAAAACTATGTTTCCTAATTCATCTATGTAGTTAATTAGAAAATCAATATTTGATTTTAATAAAATCTTCACTTCATCTTTGATTTCTAAGATGTCTTCAGTTTTTTCTTTTTCAAAAAGTTTCTTTAAATATTTTTCAAACATTTTCTATGATCTCTAAAAATTTTTTTGGATTATTCACGATAGTTCCATAATATTTTAATTGGGGCGTGCTATGCAAGTCCCTGGAGAAAATGAAAAGTTTACTTTTACTAAATTTAACTTTGAGGATTTCCATGATTTTTGTGAAATCTTCAAAATTAAAAGGAGATATGTCCCACAAAAAGACAAGACTCTCCTCCAAATTAAGTTTTTCACTAATTATTTGATTAGCATTTGATACAAAGGTTTCAAACCCCTTGAAAGCTAAAATATGGGAAAAAATGTTAGCTTCTAATTGAGTGTAAAAATTTAATATCCTTTTACCAATTATGTTTGTTATTGGTAAATAAAGGAAATAAAATTTCGATTTTTCTCTTTGGATTCTTTCTGTATAAAGGGATGAAATAGTTTTATTTAAAACAGAAAAAGCCATATAAGCCTCTTGTTCATCTATAAAGCCAGTTTCATAAAGATTTTTTATGTTATATAGTGCTGAATACAAAAGAGGAAAATATAACTTTTCCCTCTTTTCGTCATCTAATAAGAAATTTTTTAATAATATTTGCGCTTCTGTAGAATCTCCCTCTAAAAGGGTTATGATATATTTTCTAAGGAATTCTTCATATTTCCCATCAAATTCAGAGGATGCCTTTTTGTAATCAAGATAGGAGACAATTCTTTCAAAATTTTGATATATGTAGGAGTAAAACATTTTTATATCCTCACCATATCTTACCATGTTTGAAGAGAGAGCAAGGCTCCAAGAAAAATTATCAATTTTGAAAAACTCTTTTTGAAAACCCCTACTTATGCAAATACTAAATAAGCGTGATAAATTTTTCATTAAGAAATCGAAATTATCAAATTCTAAAGCCTTTAAAACAATCTGAATTTCATTTTCAAGAACTTCTTCTAAAAATTTTATGGAATTATTACCTATTAACTGATAAAGCTTCTTGTTTGACAGAATTTCAGATTTAACTAAAGGCATTGCCTGGGGGATACTGCTTTTAAATATCTCAATTAAATCATCAGAAATATCTATGATTTCACTTAATTTTTTCATAGCTGAAATTTCCATAGTTAATTATATCAAATATAGATTTTTTTGCAAATGCAAATTTTAATAAAATTTATTCATTTTTAAAGCATAAAAAATTCCCCATCCTCTATTTTTTCTAAATAGAATCTTTTTGATATACTTACAATATGCTTCTTTATCTCATAGACATAGACGAAAGTCAAGAGGGAATACTTCTTTTCGGCATTAATGAAGAAGGCAAAAGAATCAGCGTTATTGATAATTCCTATAGGCCTTGCTTTTTAGTCTTATGCCAAGATAGAGAAATAGCAAAGAAAGAAATTGAAAAGTTAATTAAAAACAAGAAGCTTCCAATCTTGGAGATCTCTGAGGTTTCCAAAAATTTAAATGGAAAAGAAAAAGATTTTCTAAAAATCTATACACAGCGGCATCAAGACTTACAAAAAGTAAGAGATGAAATAAAATTTTTAGAAGCAAAAAGAGGAGGCTCAGGTTCTGTCATAGATGAATTTGAATATCAAATTGGTGCTCCAAGAGTGTATCTTGCAGAACGAGATTTTTCCTGCCTTGAGTGGCTTGAAATCCATTTAGATGGTGATAAAATAAAAAAAATTACTAAAAAAGTAGATAAACTTAAACCAACACTGAGGCTACTTACATTTGATATAGAAGTTATAGAGATTCAAAGAGGAACTCCTTCAATCATAATGATATCAGTAGTTTGTGAAAATTTATCAAAGATCATCACCTATCAAAAGGCTCATTATTCTGTAGATGTAACTATTGTGAAAGACGAAAAATCCCTTATAGAGGAATTTCTTAAGATTATTCAGGATTACGATCCTGACATAATAGCCGGCTATAACACTGATCTTTATGACATGCCTATTTTAAAAGAAAGAGCCAAAGCACTTAAAGTTAATTTGGGAGTATTGTCAAGAGACAATTCAGGAATAACTCTTTCAAAAAGAGCAAGATTTACCTCTGCTCGGCTAATAGGAAGAGTTCATATAGACATTTATAATTTTGTTTTTAATATTCTATCTCCTTTCCTTCAAAGTGAACAGCTTACTCTTAAAAATGTGGCTGCAGAATTGCTGGGAGATACCAAACTTGAAATGGAATATGAAGATATTATGCAAGCTTGGGAAAGAGGACATGAACTTGACAGGCTTGCTCAATACTGCTTGAAGGACAGTGAGCTTGTTTATCGTCTTGCAAAGATGCTCTTGCCTGAAATTGAAGAGCTTACAAAAATCACAGGACAGTCTCTTTTTGATACCTCCCGAATGCCATATAGCCAGCTTGTGGAATGGCACTATATTAAGAGAGCAAAGAGAGAAAATAGAGTTATCCCAAATCAACCCAAATTTGATGAAATAAAGGCTCGTCAAGGTCAAACTTACGAAGGAGGTTTTGTTAAAGAACCAGAAATTGGACTTCACAACGGTATCGCTGTTGTGGACTTTGCATCTCTTTATCCTTCTATCATTGCCACTTACAACATTTCACTTGAAACACTGAATTGCTCTTGTTGTAAAGAAGAGGGAATAAAAGTTCCCGAATTTCCATATTGGATTTGCAATAAAAAGAGAGGATTTGAATCTATTGCAGTAGAGGAACTTCTTAAAGAGCGACTTAAACTAAAAGAAGAACTTAAAAAACTCTCTCCTGAATCTCCTGAATATCATATACTTGAAACAAAACAAAGAGCACTTAAAACTATAATTAATGCTTCATATGGTTACTATGCCTATCCTGCCAGTAGATGGTATTCAAAGGAATGCGCTGAATCCATCTCAGCTTTTGGAAGGTACTGGATAAAGGAAGTTCTAAAAAAAGCAGAACAGAAAGGATTCCATCCTATATATGGTGATACTGATTCAGCATTTTTGAAAGTAAATGGCAATAAAGAAGAACTTGAAAAATTTCTATCAGAAATAAACAATCAACTTCCTGGCTTAATGAGACTTGATTTGGAAGGCTACTATCTTAAAGGTCTTTTTGTACCCAGAGAAGCAGGAGGCACAGCAAAAAAAAGATATGCTTTACTTGATGAGAAGGGAAAACTAAAAATAAGAGGACTTGAGATCATTCGAAGAGATCTCTGCAGATACGCAAGACATACTCAACAGGAAATTTTAAAACTCTGCCTCATAGATGAAAACATAGAGGGAGCTTTCAGATATCTTGAAGAAAGGGTTAAAGCATTAAGAGAAGGAAATTTCAATATAAAAGATTTAGTAGTTTATGAACAGCTATCAAAGCCTCTTTCTGAATATAAACAAATGGCTCCCCATGTTATTGCAGCGAAAAGATTAGTTCAGAAGGGATTTAATATTGGACAAGGAAGTGTTATAGGATATGTAATCCAAAAGGGAAAGGGTTCAATTAGTGACAGAGCTTATCCTCTTGAATTAGCAGATTTTTCTAATATTGATTTAGAATACTACATTGAAAATCAGGTAATACCTATTTCCATTCGCATATTGAAAGCCTTTGAGAAAAAATCTAAACTTTTTTAAGATGCATTTTACTTTCTGAAAACCTCTATACAAACTGATAACTAAAATAAATCTTCACTCCCTTTTTATTAGCATAGTCTCTTACAAGAGGTGAAGTTTGATGGGTTACACAAATAAGTATCTTATCAAAGGGATAAAATTTATCAATCTTTTTTACCAAAGAAATAAATTTATCTATGTGTGATTTCTTAAGTTGAGTTTTTGCCTCTCCCAGTATCATGACCTCATTACCATTCTTTCTTCCTTTACCAATGATATTTATTTCCTCATATTTGTTAGGGGATACCTCTATATAATCTCTTATTAGAGAACCTTCAACAGTAATGCCGAAGTCTTTCATTAGAAGTTTTGGTAGATACCTATATGCTTCATTTTCAAGAAAATAACCTACTGTATGAGTCAAAGAACCAAGTTGCTCTCTTGTCGTTGAGTGTTCTTCAATAAGTTCGTTAAGTCTCTCCTCAGTCCTCTTCTGAGCCTCTGCCAGTTTCTCTACAACTTCTTCAAGCCTGTTAAGTCTCTCCTCAGTCCTCTTCTGAGCCTCTGCCAGCTTAAAAAGGGCTTCTTCAACTCTACTTAACCGCTCCTCACTTTTTCTTTGAGCCTCTGCAAGCTCTTCTACAGCGTTGGTAATGCGATCAACCTTATCAGAGAGCTCCAAAAAATCTCGCCTTGTTACTACATCCCCAATAGCTTTCTCTATGCCTTTCATTATCTCAATAAAGGCAGTTCTTAGGGGAGGATCAAGCTTTGCAATCTCTTCCATTAATGATGTTGTAACAATCATAATATTTAGTATAGATATTGTTAAAAATTCTTCGCAACTATTATTTTTTTTCCCAAATTATCTCTATTTTCTTGAAGGTAACCCTTTATTATTCTTTTAATGCAAGTATTCTTTATATTTTTTATGGAAGCCCTTCTTTCAATATCCTATTATCTCAAGTTATTTCATAAAAAAGGTGATGCACTCTCTCCTTTGTACTTTTATTGCAAGTCTTTTTTTGTCAATGCGAGCACTTTTCTCCTGTCATTGCAAGAAGACTTAGCGACGAAGCAATCTTATATTTCCCGCTTTCTACCGAAAAAGCCTGCAATGGGATTGCTTCGCCTGCCACATGGCAGGCTCGCAATGACGGAAAAAGTTAAGGTTTCTTCCATATATCCTTCTATATACGACTTACGACTACATTTAGGCTTACCTCCGCATAGTTAAATACTTATCTTTCTTCTCATTTTTCTTCTCATTTAGACTCTTTATATGGGCAGGATATTTCTTTTCAAATCGGGTTTTATTTTCATATCTAAATTACCTAAATATAATTTAAAATATATCACTGCAACTGTAATGACAATGCAAATACACACACCTGTATTACAGAATTTTCTATTACAACTAAAACCCAGGAAAATAATCAGAAGAAAAACTCAGGTTTATTACACAGTATAATATAGTATTCAGAGTATCCAAAATACACAAGTACTCAGGGAAATATAAGTAATACAAACTCTTGTATTACTTATAATGCTCATGAAAATGCAAAAGAGAGAGAGTCAAGCGTATTACATAATAATAGAAAATAAAAATAATAGAATGTTCTGAATATTCAAGAAAAGAGTTCGAGAAGAGATTTGACGAAAGATAGTATTCACTGATTGCCAAGCAGTTAGACAGTTCTATTAAAAAGCTTGATGATGAAGACTTTAAAGCTTTTATCAAAGCTGATAAAGAGATTGCTCAAGGAGGAAAAACCCTGTCTTTTTAATGGAAACATGCAAAACATTAAAGAAAATCAAATGGGTCCAAAAATTCATATTAAGAAGGTCTTGATGGTAATAACAAAGAGACATCTGGTAAATAAGTTTCTTACTTAAGAGAGAGAAGTTTTAGCTGAAAATTGTTTTAATCGTTTTATAAGATTGTATATCTTTTAGAAAATAAAATAAAATGGACAAATAAATTAGAAATCGTTTAGAAGACTTAAAAGTGAGTTTTCTGTTTCTCTAATTCAGGTTAAATAATATTACAACAGAATATATTTTTGATCTATTTTTAGGAGTTTGCGAAGGCAGTTTACCTTATGATAGGGAAACAGCAATTAAAAGAACAGTGGAATGGTTTAAAAGTCGTGGGGATAGATAGTTCTACAAGTATTGTATTGTGTTATCAGGAAATGTTTGAATTTTTATAAATTTTTCTATATAATGGATAAAAATGCAAGATATTAGATGGATACAAAGATTAGAAAACTTTAAGAAAGCCTTTCAACAATTAGAAGAAGCAGTAATTTTATATAAAAATAGAGGCCTTTCTGAACTTGAAAAACAGGGAATGATACAGTCTTTTGAATACAACTTTGAGTTGTCATGGAATTTAATTCGAGATTATTTTCTTTATCAAGGGATTACTGAAATCAGAGGATCAAGGGATGCTTTTAAAACTGCTTTTAAATATGGATTCATAGAAGATGGTGAAGTTTGGATGGAGATGATAGGAGCTCGCAACCTTACATCTCATACTTATGATAAAGAAATGTCCGATCAGCTTATAAAAAGTATTACTGAAAAATACTTTGAAGAATTCAGAAAGCTACTTAAAGCATTCGAAGCATTAAGAAAAAACGATGAATAATTACGAATTTGGATTCAGTAAAGATGTTTTAGATAAAATAAAGAAGTTATTTTTGGCATATAAGGACATCGAAAAAGTTGCATTGATTGGTTCCAGAGCGAAGGGGAATTATCAAAAAGGTTCAGATATAGATCTTGTAATATGGGGATCAGAGCTTAATTTTTCCGATTATCTAAAGCTCATTTCGGATTTAGAAGAGCTTGACATCCCTTACAAGGTAGAGGTCATAAAATACGACCTAATAGGTAATGATAACATAAAGGAACATATACAAAGAGTAGGAAGGCAACTTTATGTTAAAAATCAAGAAGTTTGATTAGAGAATATCTTGATTGTGTAAACCTCTTAGGAAAAGCAAAAGCCCGACCTGATTTAGTAAAACATTTTTTAGATAAAGTTAAGAAAGAGGGATTTCTTAAAACATTTCGAGAAGCTTTAGGAAAGCTTCATAATCCAACACCTATGGGATATAGCTGTGCTGGTGTAGTATTGAAGGTGCTAAGAATTTACACAAATTTTCTGTAAGCGATGTAGTTGCTTGTGTTGGTACGGGGTATGCTTCCCATGCTGAATATGTGACTGTACCTGAGAATTTATGTGTAAAAATTCCAGAAAATGTAAGTTTTGATGAAGCTTCTTTTTTACTGTAAATCGAAAATATACACTAAAATTTTGTAATTATGCAAATTCTCGTTTTTTCAATCTTTGCCTTGGAATAACCATTGACCAAGAAGACTTTTAAAAACTCTTCGTAGTCTTTGTTAAATCTATTGCATCTCTGAGGTAATAAGTCTGTCTAAAAGTGCCTGGAGTTCTTACTCTTGGAATTTTAAGATTGAGATTTCTGAAATTTATTGCAAAAATTCTTTTTTATTGTCAATTGATGAATCTCTTCCATAAGAATGGGTCAATCCTTCTGTAAACGCGAATATTTTTGTCGCATTGGGACCCCTCTTTGTCATTGCAAGGAGCGATAGTAACGAAACAATCCGCCGTTGCGAGGGTGCGATAGCACCCGAAGCAATCTCAACCCCTTTGTCATTGCGAGCGTAGCGAAGCAATCTTATATTTCCCGCTTTTTCCGAAAAAGCCTGCAATGGGATTGCTTCGCCTGCCACATGGCAGGCTCGCAATGACGGAATAGTGGGCATCACTGCAACTCCGAGCCTTGCGAGGTGGAAGCAATCCGTAGTAGTTGCAATAAAAGTAGGTTTACAAATTTCAAGGTAAATTAAGCAATAAGTTATAATAGATAAATGAACTCCCTTTCATTCTCACAGGAAGAAATTACTCCCCTGATGAAGCAGTATTTAAAAATAAAAGAGCAATACGGGGATGCTATTGTTTTTTTCAGGCTCGGTGATTTCTATGAAATGTTTGGTGAAGATGCTATAATTTCCTCTCGCATACTGGGAATAACCCTCACATCCCGAGATAAATCAAAAGACAATCCAATTCCCATGTGTGGCATCCCCTATTTCTCAGCTTCTTCCTACATTGAAAAATTACTTAAGGAAGGCTATAAGATAGCCATATGTGAACAAATAGGAGATCCAAAAACTTCCAAGGGCATTGTAGAAAGACAGGTAGTTAAAGTACTTACACCGGGAACTTATCTTCCTGAAGGTGTTAAGGAAAACATATATATAATGGCAGTATATCCTTCAAAGGGAAAAAAGGGATTTGCCTTAGCAGATATTACCACAGGACAGTTTTTAATTTATGAGACTGATAAAAGTATTTCTGATGAGGTTCAAAGATTTGAACCAAAAGAGCTCCTTTTACCAAACAGTATGGAAGAGATCATGAAATACGAATTAGCATCCTACCCGAAAACCTTTATTGAGGAATGGAAATTTGATTACTCTCTGTCTTATAAAAGTCTTTTAGAGCATTTTAAGGTTGCTTCCCTTAATAGCTATGGTGCTGAAGAACTCCACAATGCAATTTCTGCTGCCGGTGCCCTTTTAAAATATCTTGAGGAAAATAAACAGCACAGTGAATTTAAAGAATTAAAGGTGCTCAATCTCTCCGAGTACATGCTTCTTGATGGCTCTACAAGAAAAAATCTCGAACTCTTCTCATCCCTTGATGGAAATTTTGAAGGTTCTCTGCTATGGGTTTTAGATGAAACACTTACACCTATGGGAACTCGGTACTTGAGAAATGCTTTGTCCTGCCCACTTATAAAAAAAGATGAAATTGAAAACCGCCTTGATGGTGTAGAGGCTTTCTATAAAAGTTATATTTTGAGAGAAAAGATAGACGAAATTTTAAAAGATTTTCCAGATACTGAGAGACTTGCCTTTAAAATTAAAAACAAAACTATAAATCCCAAGGAACTTTTAGCAATAAAAAATGCCTTAAAGAAAATACCTCAATTAAAAAATGCCTTAAAAAATGATTCACCTCTACTAAGGAATCTTTCCGAAAAACTCTATGAACTGAATGAAATGGTAGAAAAAATTGAGAATGCCCTGAAAGATAATCCATCCACAATAATAACAGAAGGAGAAATTTTTAGAGAGGGATATAATACTCAAATAGATGAATTAAGAACACTTAGCCATCAGGGTAAAGAATATATTCTTCAAATGGAGGAAGTGGAAAGAAAAAAAACTGGAATAAGCTCCTTAAAAATTGGTTTCAATAGAGTTTTTGGCTATTATATTGAAGTCACTAAACCAAATCTCCCACTTGTTCCAGCTCACTACATTAGAAAACAAACTCTTTCAAATGCTGAAAGATTTTTTACTGAGGAGCTTAAAGATTTAGAGGCCAAAATTATCACAGCTGAGGAAAAATTAAAAGTTCTTGAGCAAGAACTCTATTTTGACCTTATAGAGTCCCTATCAACTTATGTGGAAAAAATTATTCTTAATTCTGAAACCATAGGTTACTTAGACTTTCTCCTTTCCCTCGCAAAAGTAGCAGTTAAATATAATTATGTAAGGCCTATCATAAATGACTCGGAAGTTATTGAAATAATAGAAGGAAGACATCCAGTTATTGAGAGATTAATCCAGATAGGAAAACTTCATGATAGCAGATTTATACCTAATGATCTATTAATTGGCACAAATGACCAAAGAATTATAATTCTTACAGGACCAAATATGGCAGGTAAGTCAACCTATATGAGACAAAATGCCTTAATAATTCTAATGGCACAAATGGGCTCCTTTGTTCCTGCAAAAAGTGCCCAAATAGGTATTGTTGATAGGATTTTTACCCGTATTGGTGCTTCAGATTTTTTATCAAAGGGTCAAAGTACTTTTATGGTAGAAATGATAGAAACAGCAAATATCTTAAATAATGCTACTCAAAAGAGTTTTATAATACTTGATGAAGTTGGCCGAGGAACAAGCACTTTTGATGGAATAAGTATTGCATGGTCAGTGGTAGAATACATTGCTGAAAAACTAAAAGCCAGAACTCTTTTTGCCACCCACTATCATGAACTGACAGATCTTGCCTTTAGTCATGATTGCATAAAAAATTACACTGTAGTGGTAAAAGAATGGGGGGAGGAGATAATTTTTTTAAGAAAAATACAACCAGGTGGTGCCGATAAAAGTTACGGTATTCAGGTGGCTCGTCTTGCAGGACTGCCTGAGGAAATATTAAGAAAAGCAAAGGAACTTCTTAAAAGGCTTGAGAAAAAAGAATTCCAAATTTTCCCAATAAAAGCAAGACAATTAGATCTCTTCTTTCAAGGTGATCCTATTAAGAATGAGCTTTCAAAGATTGATATTGATTCTTTAACTCCTCAAAAAGCATTAAAAAAGCTAAAAGAATTAAAGGATTTACTTGAAGATGATTAAAGTAGGACTTACAGGAAATTTTGGTATGGGCAAAAGCACAGTAGCAGAAATGTTTAGGAAACTTGGTTGTTATATAATAGACACTGATAAAATTGTAGATGATTTATTTAAAGAAAGAGAAGTAATAGAAGAAATCATAAAACTCTTCGGTGAAGATGTTTTTAAAAATGGAAAAATTGACAAAAAATACATAGCTCATATTATCTTTGACAATCCCCTAATGAGAATTTATCTTGAGAATATACTCCACCCTAAGGTTTTTGAAAAAGTAGATGAAATAATAAATAGCATCCCCCAAAGGGGTGAACCAACCATAGTTGTAATAGAGGCTCCTGTAATTTTTGAAAGAGGCTATCAGAATAAATTTGACCTCATAATTACAGTTTTTACAAAGGAAGACACAGCAATTAAACGACTTCAAAAAAAAGGTATTTCCTTAGAAGAGGCATTGAAAAGATTAAGCAGTCAATTCCCAATTGAGATGAAAAAATCAAAATCTGATTATATAATAGATAATTCAGGAACTCTTGAAGAAACAGCTCAACAGGTAGAGGCATTATATCAAAAACTCATAACCATGGAGAGGAAATATGCAGGTAATTAGAGGAATTGAGAAGCTTGATGCAAAAAATACATTCATAACCATAGGAAATTTTGACGGTGTCCACTTAGGACACCAGAAAATCTTTGAGTACTTAAATAAAAAGGCAAAACAGAGCAATGGCAAAAGTGTTGTGGTAACTTTCCATCCTCATCCCATAAAGGTTTTATTTAAAGACCATCCTTTGAAACTAATTACTACTACAGAGGATAAACTTAAACTTATTGAAAAATGCGGAATAGATGTGACGGTTTTAATACCCTTTACCTTAGAATTCGCTCAAATAGAAGCAAAGGATTTTGTCAAAAACATTTTAGTTGAGAAACTAAACGCAAAGTGGATTATTGTTGGTTATGATTATAGATTTGGTAGGAGCAGAAAGGGAGATAGGGATTTATTGAAAATCCTTGGTAAAACTTATGGATTTGGAGTTACAGTTCTGAAAGCCTATAAGAAGAAAGGTAAAATTTTGAGCAGCACATCTATAAGAAATGCTTTAATGGAAGGCAACATTAAAGAGGCTAATATGTTCCTTGGAAGAGCCTATCACATAGACGGTGAAGTTATAAAAGGTTTTGGTAGAGGCTCATCAATGTTGGGATATCCTACGGCAAACATCTTACCATTCCAGGAGATTATTCCCAAGGAAGGTGTATATGCTGTTAAAGTAACCTTGCCTCACATGGGTAAGACCTTTAAAGGAGTAGCCAACCTCGGTAAAAATCCAACATTTGGAAATTCCCAACTTAGTTATGAAGTTCATATTCTTGATTTTAGAGAAAACCTTCTTGGGAAGAAAATTAGAATTCACTTTATATCAAGATTAAGAGATGAAAAAAAATTTTCCTCCGTGGAGGAACTTAAAAATTCAATCGCCAAAGATATTGAAAAAGCAAAAAAAATTTTTCAAACAGACAGGACAAAACTTTTCTTATGTTCTTAAATTTACTGGGTCTACTTCTACTTTTAATGAAAAACCTTTCATTTTCTCTAAACCTCTCAAAAGAAGGTGAACTTCTTCAGTTAGTTTTCCCTTATCTTTTGAACGAAGAATAAAGAAAATTTGTTGCTTTTTCTGATCACTAAAAGGTCCCATAACATCTGCCGTGGAATTTGATTTCAAAAAATCTCTAAGTCTCATATTTAATTCCTTCCAATTATCCTTTTTCATATTAAAGATAAGCTTTATTAGTCTTGCAAAAGGAGGGAAAAGGGTTTCTTTTCGATAGCTCAGTTCATGATTATAAAAACCTCTGAAATCATAGGAACGAAGATATTTAAAGAAAACATTATCAGGATTTCTGGTCTGAATAAATATTGTTCCTTCGCTTTTTATCATATGGGATAAAAAAATCACTTTTCCAAAAGCATTTTCCATTGCTCTGTAATCAGGGATAGATAGAAAAAAGTCAAAATCAACTAATAAAGCTAATTTAAACTGGGGAATGTAAGTTTTTTTAGTTTTTGAAGCCTGAAGAATAAGGATACCTTCCAAGTCTTCGCTGAAAAAATTATAATCTCTAATGAATGATTTCTTTGATGAAAAAATATTTCGAAGTTCCTCCCTTAATCTGTCAATGCCAGTTCCAATAGGATGGATTTCAGTCCCTCCACAATTAGTACATGTGCTTGGAGTGGGCAACTTAATATCACATTTTGAACATTCTAAGAGATTGTTATTTTTATGATAAATCATTCCATAGCCACACTTTTCACATTTTAAAACTTCTCCGCATTCAGAACATCTTAATAGACTGAATCCTGCTCTTGGAGCAACAGCTAAAATTCCCTCTTTCTTATATAGTTGCAAATTAAGTAAAACTTCAGGATGAAAAATTTGCAATAAAGGTTGTCTAAGAATTCTTATTTCTGGATGAGGCATTCTATTAAAGTCATCTATCAAGTCATATTTTCTCCTCAGAACATTCCAATAGGAATTTACAGAGGGCATTGTATCAGATAATATGACAGGACAAGATTCTATAAATCCTCTCATCACAGCTCCATCTCTTGCATTATAACGAGGACTTTCCTCTGCTTTGTAAAGCCAACTTGATTCTTGCGAAATCAAAATAAGGGAGAGATTCTTTGCAGGAGCAAAAATTGCAAATCTTGTTCCTATGATTATTTTTGCTCTCTCTTCCAAAATCTTTTCAATGCTTTCATAAAGTTCAGAACTCTTTATATGGCTGTGAAGCCTTACAACAGACTCACCAAATTTTTCCTTTAGAATTTGAAAAAGGAAATTCACATCTTTGATTTCAGGCAGAATTAATAGAACTTGCTTGTCCTTAGAAAAAATCTGGGTAGCCATTTCCATCATTAGCTTCATTTCATAAATAAAAGTGGGACAATGTATTAAAAAACCTTTATATTTTCCGCTATCCATTGCCTCAATTATTCTCTCAGTAATCCTTTCATTTATTGATATATTTTTTAAAAAACCATATTCCTCAGGTTTGGGTGGCTCAATTTTTGCCTTTTTTTTCTTTTTTTTACCCTTCAAAAAGGAAATTATGATATCAAAAAAAGTTAACCTTAAAATGGAACCAATTTCAGCTAAATAATGGAAACTCATCCAAGATAGGAAATCCATAAACTCCTTTGAATATACTCTACCCCAAATTTTCTTAATTTCTCTTATGTTTTCAACTTCTTTTGGTTTTTCATATCCTTTTGCTAAGACTAATCCGTCATAAAACTTATTTTTTAATGGAACCGTAACTCCGTATCCTACTAAATCTTCATCTTTTTCATAGTAATAGGTGAGTCTTTTAAGTTTAAGAGGAATAGATACATGATAGTAGGGCATAGAGTAATTTTAACAATTTTATGCTATAATTTACTCCATGAGCTTAAGCAATAGGCATATTTACAGCCTTTTTCTTATTATAGTATTTCTTTCAGGTTGTAGTATCCCAAAAATAGTTATACTTCAAGATCCTTTAACTGCAGAAGAGCATCTTCAACTGGGACTTAGTTATGAGAAAAAGGGACTCTTACAGGAGGCGATAGAACACTACAAGGAGGCATCTAAGAGAGATGCACGAGGCTTTCTTTTCTTAGGAAATATTTATCTAACAACCAATGATTATGATAAAGCTGAAGAGAATTACAAAAAAGCATTAAAAAAAGATAGCAAACTTGCCGATGCTTATAATAACTTGGCTTGGCTTTACTACCTAAAAGGAGAAAAACTTGATATAGCAGAGGAATTAGTAAATAAGGCAATTCAGATTGAACAAGACAAGCCTGAAAAGGTAAAACAATATGAGGATACTTTGAAGAAAATAAGAGAAAGATTGAAAACAGAAAATCCCTAATTCATAGTCTTCTAAATTCTTCATACAAATTGAAGCATCATTAAGGTATGATTAAATATTAATTTGCTGTCCACGACGAAGGAAAAGAGATTGATTCCTCAAATAAGGCTTAAACCCCTAAAGATTCATCATAGTATTATTGCAAGCCTGCCAAAGGGCAAACTGAGAAAAAGGAATACTTATAAATCTCATTCCCATCTAATAATAAAAAGCATGAAAGAAAAAATTGCTTCTTCTCTAAAGATGTGGAATGAAATGGGCTTGAAGATGAGAAGCTTTGCATAATATAATAAATATCAAAAAAATCAGGAGGTGCTTAATGCTCAAGAAAGTTTTAGCTCTTTATTTATCGGTAGCAATTTTTTTCATCGGTTTTGTTCAATCAGCAGGAGCAGCCTTTATTCCCTCTGAAGTAACTCTTAATAGTAAAAGTGAGGATTTACAAAAAATTCAAAAATTTCTTGAGATGAAAATTATATCCCAAAGACTCAAAGATTTTGGCTATTCAGAAAAAGAAATTTTTGACAGAATCAACACTTTAGATGAACAAACTTTACATAGCCTTGCCTTGAAAATTGATGAATTAAAAATAGCTGGCGATGCCGGAGCTGCGGTTATTTTAGCTCTTGTGATAATTGCTTTAGTAGTCTTAATTATTAATCTTACTGGTCATAGAGTTGTTGTAAAGTAACATTAAAATAGCAGTTGACAAAAAATTATATTCAGTGGTAAAAAATAAAAGTCTATTGGATTTCAGTTTCAGGCAGTAAAATTTAAATTGAAAGGAGGTGACTTGATAAGATGAAGAAAATATTAGCATTAGTTCTATCATTAATTCTTATGGTATCCTTTAGCTTTGCTTTAGGATGCAAAAAGGCTGAAGAACCAAAGAAGCCTGAAGCACCAGCGCCTGCACCAACACCTGCTCCTGAGGCACCTAAAGCTCCTGAAGCACCTAAGGCTCCTGAAGAACCTAAGGCTCCTGAGGCACCTAAAGCTCCTGAAAAACCTGCTGAGAAAAAATAGTTCAGTAGGATATAATGAAAGCAACACCAAGAATAATTCTTGGTGTTGCTTTAAAATCTTAAAAAGTGTTAAAATTTTTGAGAGTGGGTTTCCCCACTCTTTTATTTTGACAATTAAGAGTTTTTTATGAATATTAAGGAATTAAAAGATTTGATTAAAAATTATGCTGAACAAATAAGTGAAAATGAAGGAGTAGAAGTGGTTGATTTAGAAATTCATCCTGGAAAAAAAGGATTGGTAGTTACTGTTTTTATAGATAAAGACAATGGAGTAACAGTAAAAGATTGTGAAACTTTCTCACGTTCACTTGAAGCTATACTCGATGTAGAAGATCCTATAAAAGGTCCTTATACCCTGCAGGTTTCATCTCCTGGACTGGATAGACCACTAAGAGATCAGAGGGATTTTTCAAAAAATTTAGGAAGAGAAATAAAAATAACTACAAAAGAAAAAATTTCAGGAAGAACTTTTTTTATAGGTAAAATTATTGATGTTGGGCAAGAATGGGTCAGAATTGAATTGAAAGAGAGCAATATTAAAGGAACAAAAAAAACACAAAGGAGAGAATCATTATTTATTCCTTTTGATAAAATAATAAAAGCACAAATTTATTTAGGTTAAACTTATGGGAAAAGAGTTAAAGATTTTAACAGAACAAATAATGAGAGAAAAAGGAATTAACAAAGATGCTGTTATTGAGTTGCTCGAAACAGCTTTAATTTCAGCTATAAGAAAAAAATACGGAAACAAATCCACTATAAAACTAAAGATAGATCCTCAAACTTTTGACATAAATATCTTTGAAATAAAAAAAGTTGTAGAAAATGTATCGGATCCATCATCAGAAATTTCTATTGAGGAAGTAAAAGAAAAATTCGAGAATAAAGGGATTGGCGACACAGTTGAAATACCCCTTTCAATTCAGGATTTTGGTCGGATAGCTGTTCAAACAGCAAAACATGTTTTATTCCAAAAGATTAGAGATATTGAGCGTTCTGTAATTTATGAGGAATTTAAGGACAAAGTAGGCACAATTATAAGCGGAACCATACTAAGAAAAGAAAAAGGAAATTTTTATATTTTAGTTGGGAAAGCTGAAGTAATCTTACCTGAAAAAGAAGTATTACCTCAAGACAATCTAAAAAGAGGGGACCTTATAAAGGCTTACATCTATGAAGTAAAACAAACCTCTAAGGACCCTGTAATAAAAGCTTCTCGAACTCATCCCTATTTTGTCATTGGTTTATTTCATTTGGAAGTTCCAGAAATTCAAGATGGAATTGTTCACATTAAAAGCATTGCCAGAGATCCCGGAGAGAGAACTAAAATTGCTGTATACTCAAAAGATCCTGCTGTTGATCCAGTGGGAGCTTGTGTTGGCATGAAAGGGACAAGAGTTCAAGCTATTGTAAGAGAATTAAAGGGAGAGAGAATAGATATAATACCATATAGTGAGAATATCAGTATCTTTATTGCTAAGGCCTTAACTCCTGCAATGGTCATCAAAGTGGGCATTAATGAGAAGGAAAAAACTGCTGTTGTGGTAGTAGAAAATGATCAATTATCTTTGGCTATAGGCAAAAAGGGACAAAATGTGAGACTTGCCTCGAAACTTACAGGTTGGAACATTGATGTATTAAGTGAAACAGAGTATTCTCAGTTAAAAATTAAGGAAGCACATCAATCTCTCAAGGAAGGACTAAAAGAAGAAAAAAATGACTCTGCTTAATGCAAGAAAAAGGATTATATCTTCCCATTCAATATCTAAAAGGTGTAGGACCTAAAAAAGCCTTACTTCTTCAAAAATTAGGTATTAGAACTGTTTTTGACGCTCTCTACTATCTTCCCATCCAATACGAAGACCGACGTAATAAAAAATCAATTTATGAACTTAAGCCAGGAGATATAGTTAGTATTACTGGGAAAATAGTGGAGATTAATGAACTTTCGCCTAAGAAAGGTTTAAAAATTTTGGAAATAGTTATATCTGATGGAACAGGTTTTGTTAAAGCTAAATGGTTTAATCAAACTTATCTAAGTAAAATTCTAAAACCTAAAATTTTCATAAAAATATTTGGTAAAGTGCAGTTAGATTTTAGAGGTAATGCTTTCGAAATACTCAATCCAGAGTTTGACATTAAGGATGAAGATTCGAAGGAAGTTTCAGAAATTTTACCAATCTATAGACTTACTGAAGGATTATCGCAAAAACAAATGAGGAATATCATTAAGGCTGCCTTAGAATACTCAAAAGCCTACCTAAGTGATTATCTTCCAGAATATTTAATAAGAAAACTTAATTTGTCTGAGATTTCAGAAGCTTTCTACGGAGTTCATTTTCCTCCTTCAAATTTACCCATAAAAGAAGTAAAGGACGGAATTACTCCTTACCATAAAAGAATAATTTTTGATGAACTTTTCCTTCTTCAGCTTGGTATTGTTCTTATTAAAAAATCACAACAGAAGGAAAAAGGAATATCTATACAGGGTAAGGGAAAGCTAATTGAAGAGTTTATTAATAATCTTCCCTTTAAGCTCACTAAAGCTCAGCATAGAGTCATAAGGGAAATCCTTGAGGACATGAAAAGACCAGTTCCCATGAATAGATTATTGCAGGGAGATGTAGGATGTGGTAAAACAATTGTAGCCTTAATTGCTATGCTTGCTGCTGTAGAGGCAGGATATCAAACAGCTCTAATGGCACCAACAGAAATATTGGCAGAACAACATTTTAAAAATATTAGTTCCCTTCTTAAAAATTTAAAAGTAAATGTTATCATTCATACTTCTGAACATAATAAGTACACTAATTTGATATCATCAGGCGTAGCTCATATAGTAGTTGGAACTCACGCCTTAATTCAAGAATATGTTAAGTTTAAAAATCTTGGACTAATTGTAATTGATGAACAACACAGATTTGGAGTAATTCAGAGATATCTATTGAAAAAGAAAGGATTTAATCCTGATACTCTTGTAATGACAGCAACACCTATTCCAAGAACCTTAGCACTCACTGTGTACGGAGATCTTGATTACTCCATTATTGATGAACTTCCCTCTGGAAGAAAACCTGTAATCACTGAAGTTATTGATAAAAATAATAAAAAGAAAGTTTACTCGCTCATTGAAGAAGAAATCCAAAAGGGTGGACAAGTATACATAGTATATCCTCTAATAGATGAATCTGAAAATCTTGATCTTCATAATGCAAAAAGAGGTTATGAAATTTTACAAAAAATATTTCCTCAATACTCTATAGGACTTCTTCATGGAAAATTACCCTACAAAAAAAGAGAGGAAATAATGGAATCTTTTCGGAAAGGTGATATAAAAATTCTCGTTTCCACTACAGTTATTGAAGTAGGTGTTGATGTTCCCAATGCCTCTCTCATGATAATCACCAATGCGGAGAGATTTGGTTTGTCCCAATTACATCAATTAAGAGGTAGAGTTGGCAGAGGGGTAAGACCTTCAAGATGCATTCTAATTCCTTATAATATGACGAAAGAGGCTGAAATGAGATTAAAGGCTATGGTTAACTACAATGATGGTTTCAAAATAGCAGAAGAAGATTTAAACATAAGAGGCCCTGGTGAACTTTTTGGCACAAAACAATCAGGAATGCCAGATCTAAAATCTGTTAACCTAATAAGAGATAAAGAAATACTTGAAATTGCAAGAAAAGAAGCTGAATTACTCTTGCAGGAAGAACCTTACCTGCAACATTTTCCCCAATTAAAAGCAAAATTAGAAGAATTCTGGAAAAATAAAATAGAAAACTTCACTGTAGCTTAATTTCTACTCTTAGTGTATTTCAAAAAAATCTCTATTTTATCCTTCCCATCTCTCTTGGCTTGATATAAGGCTAAGTCTGCTTGATTTATAGCTTCAAAGGGATCTTCTATAAGTTCAATTTCTGTCAAACCGATGCTTACAGTGATAAAGATTCTTTCATTACCAATCTTCATTGGTTTTTTTGATATTTGTTTTCGTACTCTTTCAAGGGCAGCAAGAGCATTTATTTCATCGGTTTCTGGTAAAATTATTAAAAACTCTTCACCACCATATCTTGCAACAATATCACAGGCTCTTAGGGAAATTTTTATCTGTGTAGCCACATAATTCAAAACTCTATCTCCCACGAGATGGCCATATGTGTCATTTATCTTTTTAAAATCATCAATATCAAGTATAGCTATTGATAATGGTTTCCCTATTCTCTTTGCTCTCATTAATTCTTCCTTTAATCTATTTAGACCTGTTTTTCTATTGTAAACGGATGTTAATTCATCAAAATACAATTGAGCTTCTACTTTTTCAAAAGAATACCTTATCAATTTATCCATTCTGTCTTGTATAACTTTTGTGACAAAATAGTTAATCAAGATTATTCCAATAAAAACTAAAGAAATGGTAATTAGTAAATCCTTCTTTTCATAATCCATCAAGAAAAATAAGACTAAAAAGGCAGATATAAACATCACTGTATTGAGTATGAAAAATTTATGAAAGCTTTTGGCTAAATTGATTGAAATAGCTTTTATATTCATTTCGCCCTCCTTTTTTTTATTACTTAAAGATAAGCAAGAAAAATGCCATGATACTAATTGTTATATATACAATATTTTTATTTATAGATGTGTCAAAATTTAGGCAAAAAATGCCTAAGAAGTCAAAATTACCCACACTTAAACATATAAATATTTTTCCTCTATTGTAAATTTCAGAGATAATTTTTTCATCTTGAATCTTTTGAGTATTTTTTAATTCTTTTCCTTTTTCAGTCTGCCAAAGTATGATAAAAAAGATGTGGAGAAATTCTTCATCTCTTACTCTCCTCGAGATAAAAATGGGATTTTTTTTGCGATTGACTCCTTCCCCTGAAGGTATTTTGAGCCTTTCTGCGAGAAGTATGAAGTAATCAGCCTTAAGGCCTCTCCTCAATTTGGCATAAAAAAAGACCAATGGGAGAGGCTATTGTTGAAATAAAATAGCCTTGAAATGATTTATAGAAATTAAATTCAAGATATATTAAATTGCAATGAAAAAGTTTTTTCTGATAAAATTAAACAAATTATGGAAGTTGAGTCGTCTATAAAAGCTCTTTTTATCAGCCCTACTCATGGTAGTTTATCCCTTCAGCAAGTTTTTCAAAAAATTGTTGACTTTATAAAGGAGCAACCAGAAAAAAACTATAGTTTAATTGTAGGAAGTGATTCTTTTCCTGGAGAGGAGACTGTTTTTGTAACAGCCATAATAATTCATCGTAAGGGTTCTGGGGGTAGATATTTCTATAGAAAAATAAGACAGAAGAAAATTGAAAATTTAAAAACAAGAATATTTACTGAAGCTTCTTTGAGTCTTGAAATTGCTGAAAATATTAAAAAAATGCTCTCAGAAAATGGCTTCAGCCGTCTTCCGGTGGAAATTCATCTTGATATTGGAAGAAACGGTGCCACAAGAGCTTTAGTTAAAGAGGTCATAAAAATGATTGTTGGTTCAGGTTATATCGCTGTTACAAAACCTGATTCTTACGGAGCTTCTAAAGTAGCAGACCGATATACTAATTAAGCCGGGAATGGGATTTGAACCCACGACCGGTCGATTACGAATCGACTGCTCTACCGCTGAGCTATCCCGGCACTTTTATTTATATTTTATCAAACTCTGCCTTAAAATAACGATAAGTATCTTCATCAAAAAGACAAAATTCAACTAAAGCCAAACTTGTATCTCTACCTTCCAAATATTCCTTTACAGTTTGAACTAAGACTCTGGCTACCATGTCTTTTGGACATCCATAAATGCCAGCACTTATGGCAGGGAATGAAATACTCCTCAATCTATGCTCCTCAGCAATTTTTAAGGCTGATATTACCGCCTTTTTCAATTTAACTTCTTCCTCTCCTTGTCCCCATACGGGACCTACTGCATGAATTACATACTTGGCTTTTAACTCTCCAGCACTTGTAATAGCTGCAGAACCAGTCTCCACAAAGCCAATTCTATCGCTTTCCTCTTGGATGATTTTACCTCCTTTTTTTACAATCGCTCCAGCAACACCTCCTCCATGTTTAAGATAATTGTTTGCAGCATTTACTATTGCCTCTGTATCTCTCTCTGTTATGTCTCCTATCATAAGGCGTAATTTCTTGTTATTTATTATTTTTTCTTCCATAGCTTACCTCCTCATTTTTTCTATATTTGATTCGATTATTTCTGAGGCATCATAAACTTCCTGCAAAGTGGTAAATTTACCTGTACTTATTCTCACGGAAGAGAAAGCTTCTCTTTCAGAAAATCCCATGGCTATTAAAACATGACTGGGTTTTTTACTGTTTCCATGGCAAGCTGCTCCTGCTGAAAGAGCTACTTTATCTCCGATAATACTTACGAATTTATTAGCATCAATTCCATCTATTGAAATATTTATTGTATTGGGAAGTCTTTTACTCTTAGAACCATTTAGCTTTACTCCGTTGATGCTTAAGAGTCTCTCCATTAAAATACTCGTTATATTACTTAAATGACTAATTGTTAGATTAAGTTCTTCCCTTATAATTTCACAAGCCTTTGCAAGAGCTACTATATAAGGAACATTTTCTGTCCCCGGTCTTAAACCTTTTTCATGAGAAGCACCAAGAAATAGAGGTTTTACGATAAAGTTTTTTCTCAAAAACAATACTCCTATACCCTTTGGAGCATAAAATTTATGTCCTGCAACAGAGAGCATGGTAACATTTAATTCTTTAACTGATATGGAAACCTTACCAATGCTTTGAGCGCAGTCCGTATGAAAAGGAATCTCTTTTTCCCTTAGAATTTCTCCTATTTCTTTAATAGGTTGTAACGATCCTGTTTCATTGTTGGAGTGCATAATAGTAACGAGTATCGTATCTTTCTTTATAGCTTTTTTAACATCATCAGGATTAACTATTCCATGAGAGTCAACAGGAAGATAAGTAACATCATAACCCATTCTTTGAAGCTCTTTGCAAGGATTAAGTACTGAAGGATGTTCAATAGAAGATGTTATAATATGACCTTTCCTAAAGCATAAAGCCCTTCCGAGTATGGCAAGATTATTTGCCTCTGTACCACCACTTGTAAAGATTATCTCTTCCTGTTCAGCATCTATAAGTTTTGCTATTTTTTGTCTTGAGATTTCCACTATCTCTTTTGCTTTTTGACCAATCTTATGAAGGCTTGAAGGATTTCCAAAAATATCCAATGCTTTAATCAATTCATCTTTAACTCGCTTGTCAATGGGCGTAGTAGCATTATAATCAAGATAAATCATATAATCCTCCAGCAACTGCTACTTTATTGAGATAAAATTAATATGGCATTTAATAAGCAAATTTTTCAACAAACCTGTCCTTCCCTGAATTAACGGAAGAATTTAAGATTTTTTTTTTAATTTAAACTATTAAAAGGAAGTAAAATTTTTGTCTATGTAAATGAAAAAACTCTCTTCTTTGCAATTATAGTCTTTCCATAAAGTTAATAATTTTAGGGATTATAAAACTTTACATGAGACTACCATTATTATATTTTTTTATGTTATCATCATTTCCATGCAAATTAAGTTTTTTGGTGCTACAAAAAATGTTACAGGTTCTTGTTTTTTATTATCTACTAATGGGAAAAATATCCTTATTGACTGCGGACTTTTTCAGGAGGATGAAAAGGAATATCTTAATTATGAACCTTTTGCTTTCAATCCAAGAAAAATTGATCTTTTAATTCTTACTCATGCCCATCTTGATCACTCTGCTCTTACCCCCAAATTACTAAAAGAAGGTTTTAGAGGGAAAATTATAACCACTCCACCCACAAAAGATCTTCTGGAAATAATGCTATTTGATGC
Organism: uncultured bacterium; assembly: GCA_937924475.1. Lineage (GTDB taxonomy): Bacteria > Nitrospirota > Thermodesulfovibrionia > Thermodesulfovibrionales > Thermodesulfovibrionaceae > Thermodesulfovibrio. The sequence continues at coordinate 830 of CALDSV010000054.1, read as the reverse complement.
TCTAAAAATTCAGAGAAACGAGGATTCCAAAAGACTAATCTATGAAGAGTTAGACATTCTTAATGCTTTGCACCGAATCGAACCTTTGCCTTATGAAAAGGAAATTAATTTCCATGAAATTAAAATCAAGCTTTTAGATGCAGGACATATACTTGGTTCTGCTTCTGTTGAAATAAAGGTAAATGATAAAGAGATTGTTTTTTCAGGAGACATTGGCAGAAAAAATTATCCAATTCTTAGAGATCCCTGCCCACCAAAGAAAGCTAAATATGTTATTATGGAATCCACCTATGGTAACAGACTTCATAAGAGTCTGGATGAAAGCATTAAAGAGCTTCTTTCAGCCATAAAAGAGACTTTTCAAAAAGGTGGCAATGTAATAATACCATCCTTTGCCGTAGGAAGAACACAAGATCTTTTGTATACGCTTAATAATGCTGTTAAGAAGGACTTGATTGAGCCAATAGATGTATATCTTGACAGCCCCCTTGCAGAAGAAGCAACAAGAATATATCTCTCCCATCCAGAGGTTTTTGACGATGAAGCTTTAAAAGAAATGAGAAACTTAAAAAAAACATCGCTAAGGCTTCATTTTCTCAAAACGGTTGATGATTCAAAAAAACTTAATAAAATTAAATCAAAAGCAGTCATAATTGCAGGAAGTGGTATGTGTCAAGGAGGTAGAATCATATATCATCTTCATCATAACATAGACAGACCAGAATGTAGTATTATTTTCGTTGGTTTTCAGGCAAAGGGAACTCTTGGACGAAAAATTGTTGATGGGCAAAAAGAAGTCCCTATTCTTGGGAAAATGCGACCTGTCAGGG
>CALDSV010000053.1 GCA_937924475.1 uncultured bacterium | reverse complement strand
TATATCATCTTCATCATAACATAGACAGACCAGAATGTAGTATTATTTTCGTTGGTTTTCAGGCAAAGGGAACTCTTGGACGAAAAATTGTTGATGGGCAAAAAGAAGTCCCTATTCTTGGGAAAATGCGACCTGTCAGGGCAAAAATTTACACTATTGGAGGATTTTCAGCTCATGGAGATCAAGAAGAACTCATGGAATGGCTTGGTGAAATTGAAAATAAACCTGAAATATTCCTTGTCCATGGTGAACAGAATATAATTGAAAATTTCAAAGAAAAAATTGAAAGCAAGCTTGGATTAAATTGTCACATACCCGAAAGATTATCTTCCTATGAGCTGTAAGTATTACCTAAAAGAAAACTTTTTTATCAAACTTATTGAATTTCCATCTCTTTACAATATAAAAACTGATGAAGTATACAGCATGGATGAAAGAGCTATGGAATTTTTTATAAAATTAACCCACAAGTCTCTTAAAGACAAAGATTTAATAAATTTCTCAGACTTAATAAATTTCTGCCTTAAAGAAGATATAATAACAGAAAAACCCCAGGTAAGACTTAATCCTACAATAAGACAATCTCCCATTCCTTCCTTAAGATATTTGGAACTTCAAATAACAAAAAGATGTAATCTGAAGTGTAAACACTGCTTCGTAGGTAAAAGGGAAAATATTGATCTTCCTGCTGAGAAAATTTCTAAACTTCTTAAAGAATTTGAAGATCTCCAAGGACTAAGAGTTCTAATTACAGGAGGAGAACCCCTTCTGCATAAGGAATTTGATAGGATAAACAATTTTGTAGGCAACTATGCAATAAGAAAAATACTTTTCACCAATGGACTTTTACTTACAGAGAATCGTCTTAAAAGCCTTAATGTAGAAGAAATTCAGATAAGTCTTGATGGAATGAAAGAAGGACATGAGAGTCTTCGTGGTATTGACACATACCATAAAGCTCTTTCCGCAATAAAAAGAGCACTGGATAAAGGTTTTCAGGTATCAGTAGCTACTGTAATTCATAAGAAAAATCTCACAGAATTTGAAAAACTTGAAGAATTGGTTAAAAACCTCGGTGTGAGAGAGTGGACTGTTGATGCTTTAACAATGACAGGTAATCTTAGATTTAATCAAGAATTTTTCGTTGAACCAAAAGTAGCAGGTAAAATTATGAGACGATATGGCTTTATAAATCAACAACATCCTCGTGCTGAGGGATATGCTTGCGGGGTCCATCTCTTAGCTATCTTTGCCTCCGGAAAAGCAGGTTTTTGCTCCTTTTATGAAGAAGAGCCTATAGGAGATATTAATGAAGGACTCGAAAATCTATGGAATAAGAAAAAACAAATACTCCTAACTGAACTTGAATGTAGCAGTATCAAATGTCCTTTCCTCAATGAATGTTTTGGAGGATGCAGATACAGAGCCTTCAGTCTTTCAAATAAAATCAACAGTAGAGATGTTTTTAAATGCTATCAAATGTTGCTCCATGAGAATTGTAAGGACAGTTTATAGTTGTATAAAAAATTAATTTAAAGATGAGCTTCTCCTCTTTTCAATCCCAATTTTTCCCAGGTTTACCCCAATCATAATTATCAAATTTTCCTATTGGATAATCGTAAGTAGACTCATAAGCAATAAATTCTTCATCACCGTTTATGTTTTTAAAATCTTCATCATCTCCCCAAAAAGTCTGAAAGTTGTTAGGATCAAAACCCATTTCATTTTCTAATCTATCAGGGATACCATCATAATCTCTGTCTTGTCTCTCTCTTTCCTCCATAGATTTTCCAAACCACCAGGTATGAAAATTATTAAAATGGGTAAACTCATGCATTACCAAAACTGCAAAAGTATCTATATGAGTATAGGTGATTAATTTTTTTCTCTGAAGAGTTTCAGGGACATGACGACTTACATGGGGAATTGTTACTTCAAATTTTCCACCTACCTTTTTAGTTAAGTCACATATATAAATTGCTTTGAATAAATCCTCAGGTTTATATATTGCCATAGTATGACTACCTTGACATAAATCGTATTCTGTTCCTCCAAATTCTATTTTTACATTTTGTCCAAAAGGTTTTGCTGCAGGTGACTGTTTCCAATAGTAAAACCAATTATAATATTTACCTTCGGGATTATTTTTAGCATCTCTTGGATAGAAAATTAAGATCTCCTTGGTATCCTCTACATTGCAACCATTTACATTTATATGAGCTTTTACTCTTTGTCTTCCAAAAGACCCTAAAGCATACGGCAAGCCTTTATAAATAACTTCAACTTTTTCTCCTTTAGGCTTAGAAGAAGAAAAGGGTTTAATTTCTATATTGGATCCTTCCATTTCTGGTATTTCCCATTCCACAGAGTTTTTATATTCAGCAGGATTTACTTTTGCCTCAAGTTCAATAATAAGGCTTCCCGTATTCCCTTCATCAGTAAAAATATATCTGCTATTTTGCACAGGTTTTATTATGTTAATTTGTACATTTTTTTGTTCATTACATTTTTGAGGCTCTTCCTTTTTCACTCTCACATAAAGAGTCATTGTAGATCCAGGTATACAGGAAGATGCTACTGGAGATATATACCCAATTTCTTTTTTAAGAGTGAAAGAACCTAATTTAAGCAATTTTTCAAATTCTCCCATAGAAAGTCTCCATTTACCACTGGTGCATCCTATCTGAGCCGGTATTCTATTAAGTCCATCCTTTGCATAAAATGTTATATTTGGGGTATTCGCTTCTATTTCTATTTCATTGTTTTCCATGGAAGAAAGTTTTACCACGCCTGAGGAAAAATTAGGATAGAATTCGCTTTTGTCAATCTCATAGAGGATAAAATTTGAATATTTCTCACAGTAACTGGGAATGTAATAACTCCATTTAGTGCATATCTTTCCTGCTTGATTTAAAATCTTTATATCTGTAGAGAGAGTGTCAAGTAAGTATTGTCTTTGCTGTGCTAAATTATTTGTCTGATTGTTTAACTTTTCTAAAAATATTAGGTTTCCTACAAATTGTTCTTTGATTAAATATTTGATTTCCTGTTTAACTTGATTATTATACCAAAAAACTTTTTCTCCTCCCTCTAAAATTATATAACCTTCAATTGGTATTGCCTTGACAGGATAAAAATCTTCTTGCACTTCTTCTAAATTTTTACCCTCTTTTAATTTTATGGCCTTGTATTGACTGTTTATTATTTCTCTTCTTCTCTGAATTTCTCTCTCAGGAGTGTCAGCAATTCTTGAAGATAAAGCAGGTAAAAATCCCTTTTCCGAAGATTCAATAATTGATGAATCCAATTGCATCATTAATTCTTTATATTTTTCCATAAGAATATTTAAATCCCCACTACCATTAATCTTGATTTCCTCATCTCTTAATTTTTCCTCTAATGCCTCAATTGTATAGGCAAAAGAAATTGATAAAAAAATAAAATAAATAAAAAATAAAAAAGAGGTAACTTTCAACGCCATATTTTCTCCTTATAAAATGTGAAATATGCTTTATTATAGTTAATATGTAACCATTTTTCAAAGGAAATATTTAACCAACAGAAGGTTATATTTTGATCTTTGCCTTAGGAAAGAATTTCAAGAATTTCTCTTAATTTTATTCTAATCTTTTCTATGAGATCTTCCTTGATTTTTTTATCATTATTTAGGTAGTTATATCTTTCTATCAATTTCTTTCTAACACCCTCTATGGTATATTTTTCTTCATAAAGCATCTTCTTTATTTGCAACAGAATTTGAATGTCTTTATTAGTAAATAATCTTTGTCCACCCTTTGTTTTTTTTGGTTTAAGAAAAGGGAATTCTTTCTCCCAAAATCTTAAAACATATGGTTCTACTCCCACAATCTTACTTGTTTCTCCTATTTTATAGAATAGTTTAAAGGGTAATTCTTTTTGAGGGGATTCTCCCATTGTAAGATTTATTTTAGCTTCTCTTTAAGCTTATCACTGGGCTTAAATGTTACTACCCGTCTGGGTTTTATTTCAACGGGTTCCATGCTTTTAGGATTTCTCCCCATTCTTGATCCTTTCTTTCTCACAGTAAAAACTCCAAAACCCGAAATTTTAACTATTTCATCCTCTACTAATCCCTCTTTGAGAGTCTCAAAGAGAGTATCTACTATTTTCTGTATTTCTGTTTTAGGAAGTCCTATTTTTTCAAAGATGTAATTTACAAGATCTGCTTTTGTCATGAAGCCTCCTTATTTTCAATTTAAGATTAAGTCTTTGAATTTTAAAATATTTACTTCTTAAGTTGTCAAGTTATCCTAAAACCTTCTTCTTTACGTAAGGTAATAAGCCTCCTTGTAAAATAAGTTCTATTTCCTTCGAGTTTAGATTGGATAAAACTCTGAAAGATATATTTTTATTGACAATTCTAATTTCGTAGTTTTGTTCACCTTTAATGTTTTCTAAAATATTGTCTATTTCCAAGAGATCACCTTGTTGAACTTTCTCATAGTCTGAGGGATCACTGAAGAGGAGGGGGATAATTCCGAAATTTATTAGATTAGATCTATGAATACGGGCAAAAGATTTTGCTAAAACTGCTTTAATACCAAGATACATAGGAGCAATTGCAGCATGCTCACGAGAAGACCCTTGACCATAATTTTCTCCTCCTACAATGACTCCTCCGCCTCTATTCTTAGCTGAAATTGCTCTTTCATAAAAAGTTTCATCTATGTTTTTAAATGTAAAAGTAGCAATCATAGGAATATTTGAACGATAAGGAAGTATCTGACTTCCTGCAGGTAAAATATCATCAGTAGTTATATTATCTCCCAGTTTAAGTAAAACCTGAGCTTTGATCATATTTTCTAAAGGATCTTTCACGGGCACTTCTTTTATATTTGGACCTTTTATAATCTCTATATTTCTGTCCTTTTGAGGAGGTATTATCATGTTGTCGTTTACAAAGAAACTTTCAGGTTCATCCACTATCTCTATGTCTGAATTAACTTCGAAAGGATCAACTATCATTCCATATAAAGCAGCTAAAGCACAAATCACTGGTGAAGCTAAATATACAAAGGCATCTTTAGTACCTGAACGACCCTTGAAATTTCTATTATAAGAACGCATGGATTTTTGACCACTTCCGGGAGCTCCACCCATACCTATGCATGGACCACAGGCAGACTCAAGGATTCTGGCTCCAGAGGATACTATGCTTTCCAAAGAGCCATCTTTTGTGAGCATTTCATAGACTTGTTTCGAGCCTGGATTAATAAAGAGAGTGACCTCTGGATGAATTGTTTTCCCCCTAAGAATAGAAGCCACAGTTTTCATAATTTTATAGGAAGAATTAGTACAAGAGCCAATACATACTTGATCTATTTTGGTTCCCTTTAATTCCCTTATTGAAACTACATTGTCAGGGCTATGAGGTTGAGCAATCATAGGTTCTACTGCAGAAAGGTCTAATTCTATTATTTCATCATAATCAGCATCATCATCTGCTTGCAATTCTATCCACTGATGCCCTCTACCTTGTGCTTTAAGAAACTTTAAAGTATTTTCGTCACTGGGGAAAATTGATGTGGTAGCACCTAACTCAGCACCCATATTGGTAATGGTAGCTCTCTCAGTTAGAGATAAATCTTTGACACCCGGTCCTCCGTATTCAAATATTTTACCTACTCCACCTTTTACAGTTAACATTTTAAGTAAAGTAAGTATCACATCCATGGCTGTAACATAAGGCCTATGAAGTTTTCCCCTTAGATTTACCCTTACTATTTTTGGCATTGTAAATTCAAAGGGCATCCCTGCCATTACAGATGCTGCTTCAAGTCCACCTACTCCAATGGAAATCATTCCCATTCCACCTCCAGTGGGTGTATGGCTATCAGTGCCCAAGGCAATTATTCCCGGTGCTGCAAATCTCTCTAAATTAACTTGATGGCAAATTCCATTTCCTGGTCTTGAAAAATAAGCTCCGAATTTTGCAGCTGCTGTCCGGAGAAACAAATGGTCATCGGCATTCATAAAATTACTCTGCAGCATATTGTGATCTACATAGGAAACTGCTAAGGGAACTTTTACTCTATCCAAACCAATAGCTTCAAATTCTAACCATGTCATAGTTCCTGTGGCATCCTGAGTATAAACTTCGTCCACTCTTACTCCAATGAGATTTCCTGGTTTTATTTCCCCGTAAACAAGATGAGACTCTAATATTTTTTGAACAATGTTTTTACCCACTGCTACCTCCTAAGATCTCTTTCAAATTATCCGCTAAAAATTTATGAATAAAAGAATTTCCTGCGATTATATTCCCAGTAAAAAGACAATTACTCTTGCCATCAAAATCTGAAACCTTTCCACCCGCCTCCTCTATTAAAATAATTCCAGCAGCTACATCCCAGGTATTTAGGGCATACTCAAAGAAACCATCCACTCTTCCACAGGCAACATAGGCTAAATCAATAGCTGCAGCTCCGGCTCTTCTAAGATCATTCACTAAATAAAGCATTTTGTTAAAAATTTTTATGTAGTTCTCTATATACTCTTTATGGCGAAAGGGAAAGCCTGTGGCAATGAGTGAGTAAAAGGGGTCTGAAATAGATGATACCCTTATTCTCTTTCCATTCAAATAAGCTCCGCTACCCTTTTCAGCATAAAAGGTCTCACTCCTTAAGGGATCATGGACAACCCCTAAAATTAATTCTCCTCTATACATCAAAGCAATGGATACAGCAACAAAGGGAAAACTATGGATAAAATTTGTTGTTCCATCAAGAGGATCTATTATCCATAAGTATTCAGTATCAATATATTTTTTAGAAGACTCTTCAGCCATAATTTGGTGATTGGGGAAATGTTTATTTAAGTTTGTAATTATGAGTTGTTCCGATTCTATGTCTATTTTCGTTACAAAATCAGAAAAACTTTTTTGAGCTATATGCTCTTCAATTAATTTTCCAAAATTATCTCGAATTAGTCTACCTGCCTGCTGGGCAACTTCAAGAGCAACTATTAAAGGTTCTCTCATTCAATAAACTCCACAGACTCATGAACAGATACTCTTGGAGGAGCAGCAGGTATCCTTTCTGGATAACCCACTGGAAGAATTACAACTGGTCTTAGATTTTCAGGAAGTTTTAAAATTTTAGATACAGCTTCTTCCATGAAAGCCCCTATCCAGACAGTTCCTAACCCGTTTTCAACAGCCACAAGCATGGCATTAGTAATACTACAAGCTACATCTTGTATTGCATAAAGATTCACTCCTCTTTCGCCATAGCGAGGATAAATTTTATCTCTATCTACACAGCCCACTATGATTAAAGGTGCCTCTGCTATAAACATTTGATTTAAAGAAGCTCTTGCCAACTCTCTTTTGAGAGTTTTATTAAAAACAAAATAAAATTTTCTGGCTTGGAGATTTCCTGCAGAAGGCGCCCATATTAGAGCTTCTATAATTTTATTTAAAATACCAGCAGGAATAGGCTCATTGCGATAGGATCTAATGCTTCTTCTGGCTTTTATGATTTTCAAAACTTCGTCCATATTGTTTATTCTAACAGCTTTTCCTTTAATCTGCAAATACTACATACCTGTGCTGTTGTCAAATATCCGCAATTTTTACATTTTTGCAAAACAGAATTGTCTTGCTTTTCAGGATAAAAATTTCTTATTCTTTTAAGATATCCCTTATAAAAGCCTATTAAGGAACCGGGAAATCTCTCATTAAGTTTTAATGTTATCCCTTTGAATACATCGTAAACTTTAGATTTGTAAGGACAAGGAGTGTCCACATACTTTATCCCCAATATTTCACAAAAAGATCGAGTTTCTTCTTCGCTTATGAGACATAGGGGTTTTGCCTTTCTACTAAGCCCTTCCCTTTCAGCAAGAATAGGGTTTATACGGCAAAGAAGGTCATCATTCCAAAAAATTAGATTTTTAAGAAGGAAAGATACTTCATCATTGATGGTATGTCCAGTAACAATAACTCTACTAAAAGCTTCTCTATTCATAATGTATCTTCTTATAGAACCACAAACAGAACAAATTGGCTTTTTTGCAATTTTAGATAATTCCTCCAAGTTAGTTGTGAAATAATCATTTAGGTTTACTATCTTTAATTCCAGATTTTCCTTTTCACAGAAATTTTTAACTATTAAGCTGGTTTCATTTGACAGATCTTTAATTTCCATATTAATGTGTAAGGCTTTTACAGAATAACCTAAATCTTTCAAAGATTTAGCTAAGCTCATGCTATCTTTTCCACCAGACAGAGCGATTAAAATTTTATCTAACTTCGTGAACATTTTGAATTTTTTGATTGTTTCATCCACTCTTTTTCTAAAGAAATCAGGAAAGCAATTAAGACAAACTTTTAGGTTGTAGTGTTCAAGAATTAGCCCTTCTTTTAGAAAATTACATATTTTACATCTTATTTTCCTGATTTCCATGTAGCCTCTTTTGCAAGAATATCGGCAATAGCATTATCCTCTCTTTTTATGTGATTTATTGTGTAAAACTTAAATCTGCTTAGAAGTTTTCTAACTATCTCATGGAGTTCCCTTAGATTTTTATTTTTAACCTTATAAATACCAGAAATTTGTCTTACTAATAATTCACTATCTGAAAATATCTCAATTTCCTCGGCACCCGACTCTATAGCAGTCTCTAATCCCTTGATTAAAGCCTTATATTCAGCTATATTGTTAGTGGTTATGCCAATATACTCTGATATTTTTATATCTTTTCCGTCACTTAGCTGAATAAAACATCCAATACCTGCCTCACCAGGATTACCTCGCGAAGCTCCATCGCAGTGAAGCTTTGCTTTCATTAAGAAACGACCTTTTGTTCTTCTTGTTTTTCCTGAGCTTTAAAATATAAAATGCGACCACATTGAGGGCAATACTTGATTGATTGATTCAGCTTTATCTCTACATAAAGCTGAGGGGGAATATGTAAGAAGCATCCCTGACAAACGGAGTTTATTACTTGCACAACAGCAGTGCCTTTGTGCTTCTTCATAAGTTCTCTGTATTCATCATAAAGAGAGGAAGGTATATTCAAAGCTGTTTCTTTACGAAAATTCTTTAATCTTTCTATTTCTTGATGCAATTCTTCAATTTTATTTTCTAATTCAGTCTTTTTTTGCTCTAATTCACTCTTTTTTGATGAAGTCTCCCTTTTTATGTTTTCAATCTTTTTCTTGTACTCATCAATTTCATACATGATATGAAGAAGACTTTCTTCTTTTGCTCTAATAGCTTCCTCAACACTCTCTATTTCATGAAGTAAAGCCTGATATTCCTTATTAGTTTTCACTTGTGAAGTTTTTTCTCTCAGTTTTCTTATCTTATCATTTAAATCTTCAATTTCTCTTTCTTTCTCCTTTTTTCTTTTTTCAAATTCCATTAGTTTTTTATTTTCATTTTCAAAATCTTTCTGAATTTTAACTATCATATCATCGATTTTCTTTATTTCTAATGGGATTAATTCTGTTTGCTGCCTTAAAGAAATTATTTGAGAATCTATTTGTTGTAATTCAATGAGAGTTTTTAACTCCTCCACCACTCTTACTTTATCTCCTCTTTTTCGGAATGGGCCCACCAGGATTCGAACCTGGGACCAACCGGTTATGAGCCGGTAGCTCTGACCAGCTGAGCTATGGGCCCAATCGTAACAAACACCACAAAATTACTATAACCTTACAAATACAGTTAAGTCAATATGTATGTTTTATTGAAAAAGTATAAGCTTAATTTGACTTATCTCTTGAATTATGTAATAAAAAAAATATAATTTATAAAATGTCAATTTCCGAAAGTCGTAAAGTTAGATTAATACAAATTCTATTAATTGTTTTTGCTTTAATTTTGTTTTCCTCTTCTTACCTTGATATTTTTCAGCAATCAGTATTAGCTTATTTTTCATTGGCATTAATACTATTTCTTACAAGAAAGGGAAAAGATCAATTCTTAAGAGTTTTGATTTTATCAATTGGACTTTTTCTAACATTAAGATATTGGATTTTCAGAACCTTTCATACTTTAAGTTATACAGGAATATTTGATAGTATCTCCATGCTTTTACTATATTTTGCTGAAACTTATGCAATTGCAATTTATATCCTTGGAATATTTGTTAATATTAATCCTTTAAAACGAGTTCCTCCGGAACTACCTGAAGACAAAAAATTACTTCCCACAGTTGATATTTTTATTCCTACTTATAATGAGCCCCTTGAAATCATAAGAACTACTGTTATTGCCTGTAAACAGATGAAATACCCTAAGGAAAAACTCAACATATTTATTCTTGATGATGGTGGCACTCTTGAAAAAAGAAATCACCCAGAACCTGAAAGAAGAGTAAAGGCATGGCAAAGATATGAAACATTAAAAAAATTTGCAGAAGAATTAGAGATAAACTATGTTACAAGGCAAAAAAATGAGCATGCAAAAGCAGGAAATTTAAATAATGCACTATGGCTTACTTCAGAGGGTTATAACGAAGAACAATTAAAAGGTTCAGAGTGGTATTGCTACGGAAATCTTCCCAAAAAGGGAGGAGATTTGATAGTTGTTTTAGATTGTGACCATGTTCCAACAACAGATTTCCTTGAAAAAACTGTAGGATTCTTTCTTAAAGATGAAAAGCTTTTTTTAGTTCAAACACCCCATTTTTTTATAAATCCAACTCCTATTGAAAAAAATCTCGGCACCTATGCTGAAGCACCAGGTGAAAATGAGATGTTTTACAGTGAGATACATAGAGGATTAGATTTTTGGAATTCTTCCTTTTTCTGTGGCTCTGGAGCAGTTTTAAGGAGAAAATACCTTGAGGAAGCAGGAGGTTTTTCTGGAAAAACTATTACAGAAGATGCAGAAACATCTCTGACTCTTCACAGTAAAGGTTACAGAAGTGCCTATCTGAAGAAACCTATGATATGTGGTCTATCACCAGAAACCTTTGATGACTTTATAACTCAAAGAAGCCGATGGACTCAGGGTATGATTCAAATACTTATGCTTAAAAATCCTTTCAAACAAAAAGGGTTAAAATGGTATCAAAAATTATGCTATACAAATAACTGTTTATTCTGGTTCTTTGGGGTTGCAAGGGTGATTTTTATATTTGCACCTCTTTTTTATCTTCTTTTTAGTTTTAGAGTTTATAATGTATCAATTGAGCAAATTTTTGCATATGCTCTTCCTCATCTTATAGGTTCCTTTAAAATTTCAAATTATCTATATGGTAAAGTTAGACATCCTTTCTTTTCTGAAGTTTTTGAGACAGCTCAAAGTTTTTTCTTACTTTTTCCAACTATTGGTGCTATTCTTAATCCCAAAGCTCCTACATTTAAAGTTACTCCAAAGGGAGTAAGTTTAAAAGAAAGTGTTGTTAATATGAGAGTTATACCCTTTTATGTTCTTTTTGTATTATGTCTACTTGGTATTTATGCAGGCGTCAATAAGTGGCTTTATTCACCCCTTGAAAGAGGTGCTGTGGCTGTTTGCATGTCTTGGACTATTTTCAATTTAGTTATGATTATTGCCTGCATTGGAGCTCTATATGAGTTAAGACAAATTAGAAGATATCACAGAATATTAACAGATGAGGAAGCTTTAATAATTGTTCCTGGCACTTTAAGAAGTTTCAAAGCTAAAGTTAAGGATATTTCCTTAGGTGGATTGGCTTTAGAAATGGAAAATGTAAATTTCATACCTTTTTTAAACCAGAATCTTGAAATAGTAACTTGGGGTAGTAATGGAGAGGAATTTAAATTTTTATTAGTTGTAAAAAGAGTAAATAAAGTTAACAAATTTATCAGGGTTGGTTGTAGTTTTCATGAAAGCATTGAAGAAAACTCCATAGTAAAATATGTTTATGGTGACAGTGGAAGATGGGAGATTTTCTGGCAAAAAAGGCAAAGACAAAAAGGTATATTGGCTGGTTTTACATTTTTACTTATAACAGGCCTTAAGGCTATGGGAAGAAATATGGAAGGATTGGCAGAATTTATTGTATCAAAGATAAAAAAATATAAAAATCTGGGGGAGTTATGGAGAGGATTCAGCATTTCAAAATAATTTTCTTCTTATGTTTTTTGGCAGCAATTATTTTTACCTCAAAGGATGTTTACTCTCAGGAGACTTTAAAAATCAATATTCCTCTGTCTAAGATTACACCAGTGAGTACAACAACCCTAATGGGTATGGCTAATCACATGAAGATGAAGATTCCCATTCCACAAAGATGGCAGATTAATAAGGCAGTCCTTAATTTTTCCTATGTAAACTCTACAGCTTTGCTTCAAAGTAGGTCAAGGCTTGTAGTATGGCTTAACGAACATCCTATTGCTCAGATAACTCTTAATCCTCAGTTACCTCAAGGTAAGGCCTCTATCAATCTTCCAGTAACTCTCCTAAAGTCTGGATACAATGAATTAAACTTTACTGTAGCCCATCATTATACTAATGAATGCGAAGACCCCTCTTCACCTGAACTATGGACAACCCTTGAATTTGATAAAGCTACCCTTGATTTTGAAATATCTCTAAAAAGAGTACCTGAAAACTTATCTTCTATTGCTAATTTTCTATTTGATTCAAAAATGTTTGACAAAAACGAAGTAAATATTGTTATTGGGAACAAAAAAGAAGAGACTGTCGAATTAGCCTCCATTGTAGCTTCTGCTATTTCTCTAAGGTTTGAATATAGAGGGGTTAATTTCCAAATTTCAGATAAAGTAAAAAAGGGTGTTGACAATATCATAGTTGGTGAAAGTGAATTTATTAGGGAAAATACAGGAGACTCTATCCAAGAAAAAGGAAGTATTATAAAAATTATTGCTCCAAAGGATGATCCCTATCATGCTTACATTATCCTTAAGGGAGACAATTATGAAGAGCTTAAAAAATCCGTATTAGCGTTTGCCTCCATTAATTTTCCTTTCCCACAAGCTCAGTATTTGAAAATAGAAAATATAAACTTTACTCCTAATATTGCTCCCTCTGGAAAAGGAGTATTGTTACCAGGTTATGAGTATTCATTTAGAGATTTAAATTTCTTCAACACAAACTTTAAAGGAGTTGGTGCAAAGTCAACCTCTTTGGATTTTAGAATACCTTCTTACGTATTTCTTAAAACAAATTCTTTCATATCCCTTAAGCTTAATTTTAGTTATGGAAGTGGAATGAGAAAAGACAGCAGCCTTAACATTCAGATAAATGGTAAATACGTAGCCTCAATTCATCTTGATAACATAAAGGGAGGATTAATAAGGAATTACATTATTGACATACCCTTAAGTTTATTTAAGCCAGGCTATAATGTGATAACTTTTACAGCAGTTTTGTCTCCTCTTATAACAGGCTACTGTGAGTTTGTACAGACAGAGAATCTTCAACTTACTATTTTTGAGGATTCAAAGCTATCATTACCTAATATGCCTTCTTGGACAGAAATGCCTAATTTATCATTATTTTTTACAGATGCCTTTCCCTTTTCTAAACCAGCAGATTTTAGCAACACAGGAGTTTTCATAACAGACCAAGAAAATAAGACTTTATCTGCTGCCATAAATCTTGTTGCCTTATCTGCTCAAAGGGCTGGATATGTTCCTTTTGGCATTAAAGTTTCTTACGACATAAATAAATTGAAGAATAAAAATATTCTTTTAGTGGGTTCTTATGAAAAAACTCCAAAAGATTTTCTTAAATCAGCTGGCATCCAAATACAACAAGGAGGTAGCTTTATCTATTATCTTGTGAAACATTTTGAGAAAGGACAAACAAATTTAAATTCAAAATTTAGATCATTTATTGAAAAATTCTTTCCAATTTTTAAGTCAAAGTCAGAGTTTGCCTATACTAAATCCAGTATCAATTTTTCTGGTAAAGAGGAAGGTAAATGGACAGTGCTTTCAGAGTTTGAATCTCCCTATGAAAGTAGAAAAACCTCTCTTATTTTCACAGCCTCTGATGAGGAATCTCTCATTAAAGGAGTTGATCCTCTCTGGGAGCCTTCCTTTACTGCAAAAATAGGTGGTGCCTTCACTATTTTTGATCCTCAAAATCCAGAAGAGACTGTATCTTCCTATTATACTGATAGAGTTTATTATGTAGGCAATATGGGAATTTTCTCAGCTTTATATGCTTGGATATATGCACATCCTTTAGCTTTTACAATTTTAATGATAATTTTGATTACAATATTGGCTTACTTTATTTACAAAGCTTTAAAAAGCTTTAAAAGGAAAAGGCTAAATGAATCTGAAAAATAAAATTTTATTTGTGTTTTTAGTTATCCTTTTCCATAAATATGCCTTTGCAGATATGCTTATAGATAAATGGATTTACTACAAAAAAAACTTTATATCAGAGGATGGTAGAGTCATAGATTTTCAAAATAACTCTATTACTCATTCTGAGGCACAAGGCTATGGAATGCTACTTAGTGTTTTGTTTGATGATAAAGAGACTTTTGAAAAATTGTGGAATTGGACGAAATTTAACCTTCAAAAAAGAAAAGGCGATAATCTTCTCTCATGGAGCTGGGGAAAGCATATTTCTGATAAATGGACAGTCTTAGACTATAATAATGCCACAGATGGAGATACTTTAGTTGCCTATGCCTTGTGCCTTGCTGGAGAAAAATGGCGCAAAGAGGAATTCATAAATGAAGCAAAGGCAATTATTAATGATATAAAGGAGTTTTTAATAATTAAGAGAGACATTTACCAATATCTTTTACCAGGATATTTTGGTTTTCAAAAGGGAGAATCTTTAATTCTGAATCCTTCCTATTATATTCTTCCAGCCTATAAAGCATTTGCAAGTGTCAGTGATAAAGATTTTTGGGAGAATTTTTATTCTGAAAGCATAAAATTTTTAGAAAAAGTTAGTTTTGGGCAATATGGCCTTCCTGCTGATTGGATTGTTATACAGAATAAAAATATCATAACTCTTCCTGATGATAGAGAAAATATTTTTGGTTTTGAGGCAATTCGGATACCTCTTTACGCAGTCATGGCTAAGGAAAATAAGATCTTGGAAAAATTCAGAAATTTTTTAGAACTCACAGAAAAAATTAACTATATTCCAAAGGATATAAATCTAAAGGATGGAAGAATTTCTTCTCAAGATGCTATGGCTATGCATTATTTAATATTTTCTCATTTGGCAAAAAAAATTGGAAAGACTCAGATATGGGAAAAACTAAAAGATAAAGGGTTTAAGAAAATGCAGGAAGAGAAAAATTACTACTCCTTTACTCTTTCCCTCTTAATTCTTAAATGGGAGGAAAGATGAAGGTATCACTTCTTATTTTATTTAGTCTTATCCTGATTAGCAATATTTATGGGCAAGAGGAAAAGCAGGAAAATATCATTAAGATTGAGAAATTTGGTGAATCTACAAAGATTATTCAAAGCCCTATGCAACCTGATAAAACTTCCTTAGAGCAACCACCAATAAAAAAACAAGAAAAAATAGTTATTGAAAAACCCAAAGCAGAACCTATAACAAAAAAGATAGATAGAAAAATTATGGAAAATTCAGTTTTAAAAAAGGCATGGGAATCATATGAAGACAGAAAATATGAAGAAGCCTCAAATAAATTTTTCACTCTTTTAGAATCACAGAATAAAGAGATTGCTCTTTCTGCGAGACTTGGACTTGCTTATTCTCTAAAAAATCTAAAACTCTTTGAAGAAGCACTTAAACATTTTCAATATCTCTATAAAACTCCTTATAGAGAAAAGGAAGTATTAAGGAACATTGTTGAAATCTTAATAATGATGGAAAATTACTCAGAAGCAGAGCAACATGCTTTAAGCCTCAATTATGAAGAAGGCAAGGAATACTTAGATGCAATTCATAAAGGAATCATTAAAAAGAGTTTTAAAGAAATTGAAGATTCTCAAGAAAAATCAGTTTTTTTAGATTTCTTAATGAAAAATGAGAGATATTTACATAACTGCATCAATCCAGAAATCTTTTTTAACATTGCCCAGAAATTAAGAAAATTCAATGAATACAAAGCATCTAAGGAGACTTTTGAGAAACTACTCCATTGTAATATTGAACCTGAGCTCAGATTAGGAATACTCTATGAACTTTCTTCTCTCATTAGTGAAAAAGACAAGTCTTCTCCAGAGATAGAAAAAATCGCTAAAGAAATATTAAAAATCTCACCTGAGGATAGTTCAGCTAAAACTCTCTTAGCATGGCATTACTATAATGTGAGAGAATATGAAAAAGCATTAAATCTATTCTCTGAACTTTACCGAAAAGAACCTAAGGAAGAGTATTTACTTGGAATTGCTTACTGTTACAATGACTTAAATAAAGACCAAGAATTAATAGAGCTAATTGAAAAAAGCAAAATCTCCTCAGATAAACTTAATCTTTTAAAGGCTGATGCATATTTAAGAAAAGCTAACAGAGAACTTAATGATAAAAATTACTCCCAAGCTTTCAATACAATAAATAAACTTTCAAAACAATTAGATACATTATCAAAACAAAAGGCTGCTGAATGGTATTGCAAAGAAGGCTTTCCTCTATTAGCCTCCCATGTGGACTCCTTAAACAATAAAGCCTGCTACTGGAGAGAGCAGTTTCCTTCTTTCCAGTTTGGTAGTGCTTATAGATTTAAGTCAGGAGATAAGGGATTATCAAAATTAAAGGAGTTAACAATACCTTTTTCCCTTCATTATCCGATAAGAGAAGGTAAAGTCCTAAGCTTAAGAGTAATTCCAAAATATGTTAATTCAGGTTCCCCAAGCAGTGCACCCTATATGGGTAAGTACTATAGATACCTTAATGAAGAGCCTCAACAAAACAGTCCCATTACCTCAAAGTGGCTTTTTCAGCCTGAAATATTTTATGAAATTGAGGGTTATCCTCATATTTTACTTTCTATTGGTTCAACTCCTCTTAATGGCACTGTCTCACCAATGCCTCTATTTTCTTTACATTTGGATTATAAAAATTTTTATATTAATCTCCATCAAAGTTCAATAGAAGAGTCAATACTTTCTATACAAGGACAAAAAGACCCCTACTCTTCTTCTAAGTGGGGCAGAGTAATAAAAACAGGAATTCAGGGAGGGCTAAATTTTGATCTATCAAACTCCTATTGGCTTACTATCTCTGGAGAATTTGACTATATTTGGGGTAAAAATTTATGGGAAAACTATTACTTGGGAGGGGATATTAGCATAGGGAAGACCATCTTAATAGATGAAAAAAGACAATTTGATATAGGTGCTTTTTTTGTAATTAAACACTTTAATAGAAATAGTAACTTTTTCACTTATGGGCATGGAGGTTATTTTAGTCCCCAAATCTTTACCATGTTAGGACCTACCCTAAGATATCAGGTAAAGGAATGTTGTAGCATGGCTTTAGACATAAAAGCCTCCATAGGCTACATTTACTATAGAAATGATTCAAGTCCCCATTATCCAAAAATTTCAGAAGATTTGAATCTATTTAACTCCTCAGCCCTTGGAGACCTTAAAGGCTTCTATGAAAGTGAAAAAAGATCAAAATTTGGTGGAAGCTTTGAAATAGTAGGAAGACATAACATAACAAAAAATATCTCAATATATGTAAAAGGAAAAGGAAACCTTTCAGGTAGCTACAATGAATGGAGTATTGGTGGAGGAGTAAGATATTACTTTATCCCCTAATTCACTCTTCTATACTAAACTCTGTTATTTGATAATTAAAACCTTTTATCTATAAGCATTGAAGAAAAAGCATTTTTCAGAGCAAAAGCGGCATTCATAATTTTAATCCAAAAGATTGCATATCTTTATCCTTTTTTGGTATAAAATAATAAAGGCTTCCTGCCCTGTGCGTGATGGAGGAAAAGGGGATCCGGCAGTTAGGTCCGTTAGGGAGCCAGCGTAGGTAGCGGGTGAGCAAGCCTCTGCGGAGGAAGCCTAACCTACCTACAAGGCACCCACTTGTTTGAGTGGGATCTAACTTTCCGACCACACGGCAGGGCGGGGATATGATGATGGTGGGTTAGTCCACTTTAAGATAGATTAAAAAGAGTTTATAATAATCCAAATATTTATAGATTTCTCTATCCACTTCATCATATTCCTGTAAGGAAGCCAAAATATCAATGCTTGTGGAGGTGTTTTTATGGAATTCATTATATATATTCTTTTATCTATAGTTGCAGGTGCTGGTGCTGGTTATGTTATCTATCTCTATAAAAAGAGTAAAATAAGCGAAGAAAAATTAAAAATTCATGAGGAAGTGCAAAGAATAATCGAAGAAGCCAAAAAGGAAGCAGAGGCAATAAAAAAAGAAGCCCATATTACAGCTAAAGAAGTTGTATATCAATTGAAATCTGAAGCAGAAAGAGAGATAAAAGAGAAAACTAAGGAAATATCTTATCAAGAAAAAAGGCTCCGACAAAAAGAAGAGCTACTGGACAGAAAATTAGAACAAGTTGAAAGAAAAGAAGCCGAACTAAATAGAATAGAAAAAGAACTAATTTTAAGAGAAAAACAGATTTTGGACAGGGAAAATCATTACAAACAACTAATTAAAGAACAACAAAATTTATTAGAAAAAATAGCAAACATGAAAGAAGAAGAGGCAAGACAGGAGTTATTTAGAAAAATAGAACAAGAAACCAGATTCGAAGCTGCAAAACTTATCAAGAGGATTGAAGATGAAGCAAAGCAGGAAGCAGATAAAAAGGCTAAAGAAATACTAAGCCTTGCTGTGCAGAGATATGCTAGTGATTATGTAGTAGACGCTACAGTTACTGCAGTGAGTCTGCCCAGTGATGAAATGAAAGGTAGAATAATCGGAAGAGAAGGAAGAAACATAAGAGCTTTTGAAGCTTTAACAGGTGTGGACCTTGTGGTTGATGATACTCCAGAGTTGGTTATACTCTCCTCTTTTGATCCTATAAGAAGAGAGGTAGCAAGAATAGCTCTTGAGAGATTGATTGCCGATGGTAGAATTCATCCCGCAAGAATTGAAGAAGTGGTAGAGAAAGCCCGTAGAGATGTTGATATATCCATAAAAGAAGAAGGGGAGAAAGCTGTATTTGAGCTTGGTCTAAGTGGTATACATCCTGAAATTATTAAACTTATAGGAAGACTTAAATACAGAACCTCTTATGGTCAAAATGTTCTACAGCATTCAAAAGAGGTAGCTTGGTTGAGTGGAATCATGGCAGGGGAAATAGGAGTAAATGTCAATTTAGCAAAAAGAGCAGGACTTCTTCATGATATTGGTAAAGCAGTAGATCATGAAATGGAGGGATCTCATCAAGAAATTGGTGCCATGCTTGCAAGAAAATATGGTGAGTCTGAAGAAGTCATAAATGCCATATTATCTCATCACGAAGATGTGGAATTCAGCTGTGTAGAGTCTGCTCTTGTAGCAGCAGCAGATGCCCTTTCAGCTGCTCGACCCGGAGTAAGAAGAGAAACTATAGAGAGTTACATTAAAAGACTAACCAAGTTGGAAGAACTTGCTATGTCTTTTCAAGGAGTTCAGACCAGTTATGCCATTCAGGCTGGAAGAGAAGTGAGGCTTATTGTAAGGCCTGATATATTATCCGATGAGGAATGTGCTCTTCTTGCAAGAGAACTAAGCAAAAGAATTGAAAAAGAGCTTAGCTATCCAGGGCAGATAAAAGTAACAGTAATAAGAGAATCAAGATTTATCGAATATGCTAAATAGCAATCCAGTAAGAATTTTATTTATTGGCGATATAGTAGGAAAGTCAGGAAGACAGACTGTTAAAGCTCTCCTGCCAAAACTTACCGAAAAATATAATTTAGAATTAGTAGTAGCTAATGGAGAGAATAGTGCTGGAGGTTTTGGTATTACTAATGAGACAGCAGAGGAGCTTTTCTCTTATGGCATAGACATTATAACTACTGGAAATCATGTATGGGACAAAAAGGAAGCAGTACCCTATATCGCAAAGGAACATCGAATTCTAAGACCTATAAACTACCCTGATGAAGTCCCCGGCTCAGGCAGTATTGTATTAAAAACTAAGAGAAATAATTTAGTGGCTGTTATAAATGTATCTGGAAGGATTTTTATGAATGTCCTGGATTGTCCTTTTAGAGTAACAAAAAAAGAAATAGAAAGAGTCAAAAAAGAAACTAATGTCATTGTTATTGACTTTCATGGAGAAGCTACTTCAGAAAAAATTGCCTTTGCCCATTATTTCGACGGTAAGGTAAGTGCAATTTTAGGTACTCATACCCATGTTCAGACGGCTGATGAAAAAATTTTACCAAAAGGAACAGCCTACATTACTGATGTAGGTATGACAGGACCTGAAAATTCTGTTATAGGATTTAAAAAAGAGGAAGTAATAGAAAAGTTTCTAACTCAAATGCCCAAAAAATTTGAGGTTGCCATTGCTCCCTCCATATTTTCAGCAATATATTTAGAAATTGATAATTCTTCAGGAAAAGCCTTAAAAATTGAGAGAATAACTTTAAAATAATTTTTAAAATTTCAAACTACTCTAAAGAGAGGTTTAATTTTTCCCTCTTGCTTCTTTGATATCGTAAAACTCTTCTTATCTAATAATGGAAAGCAATTATCCATAAGGTATAATTGGAAATCTATTTATTAGAAAGAGCACTTTCCAATACCCCAAGCAATCTTATCAAAATGGCATTTCAAACATTAACGAAAATATATCTCTTAAGAGTTTACAAATTTCCACTTTTTTGATATTCTTTTAATATGAAATTTCTTATAACTTTTTTAATTCTTTTTCTTTCACCCAACATAACTCTTTCGGAATATGTTGGAACTGAAAGATGTAAAAATTGTCATATAATTCAATACGAAAATTTTATTAAATATTCAAGAATGTCTCGTTCTTTTGAAGCAGTTGAAAAAATGAAGAATAAAATAACACAAGAGGAATTAAAAACATGCTATCAATGTCATACAACAGCCTATAGGCAAAAAGGTGGTTTTATCTCAGTGGATAAAACTCCTCATCTTAAAAATACAGGATGTGAAGTATGCCACGGTCCTGGGAAGAAACATGTAGAAACAAAAAACCCTAAATACATAAAGAGAAAATTCAACATTCAAATATGTGAACCTTGCCATACAGAAGAAAGAATCAGAGCATTTCGATTTAAGCCTCTCTTATATGGAGGAGCCCATTAATGTTTAAGTTTATTACTCAAAAAATTGGCAATAAACTTATGCTAACTTTTATTGGAATAATCATACTCGTAATGATTATTGAAATGACCTTCAGGATTTATTTTGGTGTAGGCGATAGAATGCGATTAGTTGAAGAGGGTAATAATGAAGTTTTAGATACCATCTATGCCACTATGAAACATCCCTTAACTGTTGGTGACAGTGAAGCTATGCATAGAGATTTAGAGGAAATTGGTCAAAAGTACAAAAAAATCAAAGTCTTTCTAATAGATTTTAATGGAAATATATCCTTTACTTCAGACAAGAAATATTTAAATGACTCAATACATAACATAATCCAAAATGAAACTTTCAATAATACAATTAAAAAAAGCCTTAAAGAGGAAGCTCTATCAAGATACTCTTCTATAATCAAGATAGAAGATAAACGTAATTTAATTTCCATACTTTCTATTCAAAATGCACCCGAATGTTATCACTGCCATGGTTCTTCAAGAAAAGTTCTCGGTGCCTTAGTAATGAAAACAGATGTAGAAGATGTTTACAAGACAGTAATTGCGCAAAGAAATAGATCACTGGCTCTTACAATCTTTGCTTCTTTATTAGCAATTTTAACGACTAATATAGTAGTAAGTAAATTCATCCGAAAACCCCTCACTAATCTCGTTGATGCTGCCCACAAATTTGCAAAGGGAGAGATGACTACAATAGATAAATATCCCTCTGATGAGATTGGTACTTTAACAGAGACTTTTAACCATATGGTTAATGAAGTTGCTAAATCTAAAATGGAACTTGAAAAGGAATTAACCAGACGAGCCAAACTTCTTGAGGAAAGAGAAGAACTGGTGGCTTTACTTCAAAAAGCTAATAAACAACTCAAAGAACTTGACACACTTAAATCTGCTTTTATCGCAAACATGTCCCATGAGTTAAGAACTCCTATGAATGCCATAATTGGATACACAGACTTACTTCTTGATGAAGTGGATGGTCCTCTTAATGATGACCAAAAGGCATCTCTTAAAAAAGTCTCTGCAAATGCTAAACACCTCCTTCAGTTAATAAATGATGTTTTAGACATTTCAAAAATTGAGTCAGGCAAGATCGAACTTAGACCAAAAGAAGTATATCTTCGAGAAATAATTGATAATATCATGGTTACTTTTGAACCATTAATTGCAAAAAAAGGATTAACTTTTTCCCTCACAATTGAACCAGGGGCTGAAAAACTATATGTGGACGAAGATAAAATCAAACAAATTCTCATCAATCTTTTATCAAATGCCGTTAAATTCACTCATGAAGGAGGAATAAGTATAAGAGCGAAAGTCTCCGAAAGAGGTTTAGACAAAGAGGGTAATCCTCAATTCATCGAAATTTCAGTTAATGATACTGGGATAGGAATTAAAAAGGAAGATCTTGATAAAATTTTCGATAAATTTGCCCAGGCTGATATCTCCACAACAAGACAATATGAAGGCACAGGCCTTGGATTAAGTATTGTTAGAGGTTTAGTAGCTTTACATAAAGGCATGGTTTGGGCTGAAAGTGAGGTGGGCAAAGGTAGTACTTTTTATGTTTTGTTACCCTTTAAGAGAGAAATCTTTGAAAAACCTGATCCAATAATTGAGGAAAAAATGGCTGAGGAGCTATCTCGATATTTCGAAGTTCCAAAAGAAGTTTTCTTACAAGAACCTTCCTACGAGGGCAAGTCAATAAGATGTTGGGATTATACCCAATGCGGCCATGTGAATTGCCCTGAATATGGTTCGCCAGAAAAAAGATGTTGGCTTGTACTGGGAACCCATTGCAAAGGAATAAAAATTGGTTCATATCCAGAGAAGATAGATGCTTGTAGAATCTGTGAAGTAGTAAGAGATCTTGTGTTACACAAAGAATCTACCTTTACATATCCTGCCAAACCATCAGAAAAGGAGAAGGTTGTTTTAGCCATAGATGACAATCCTGATGCCATAGATTTAATAAAAAAATACTTAGAAAAGGATTATAAAGTAATTGGCATATTCAGTAGCGAAGAGGCTATAAAAAAAGCAAAGGAAATAAAACCTGTTGCCATCACTCTTGACATAATGATGCCCAAAAAAGACGGATGGCAAGTATTAAAAGAATTAAAAGAAGATCCAGAGACAAAAAATATCCCAGTAATAATAGTATCTATAATAGATAACAAAACCCTCGGCTTCAGCCTCGGTGCAACAGATTACTTTGTAAAGCCTCTGGATGGCAATTTACTCCTAAGAAAAATTAAAAACTTAGAAACATATAGATCTATTAAGAAGGTTTTCCTATTAGAAAGAGATGAAAAGACAAATAAAGAGCTATCACAGCTATTAAGGGAAAGCAGCTATGAGGTTTATGGAGCCTTAAACAGTAAAGAAGCTATAAATGTAGTCCAATCTTATAAACCTGATCTTATGATTATTAACATAACTGATCCCCTAAGTAGTGCTTTTGATTTTATTGATTTTATAAAAATTTCACCGGAATTAAAAGAAGTTCCCATAATTGCTCTAACAAATAAAGAATTAAGTGAGAAAGAAAAAGAAGAACTTGATGGGAGGATTAAGGATATAATAAATAAAGCTCTTTTTTCAGAAGAAGAACTAATCAATGAACTAAGGAATAGTCTAAAGAGAATCGGAGGCTAAAAGATGAAAAGAATTCTTGTTGTTGATGACAATGAAGACTCCAGAGAGTTAGTTAAAAAAATATTAAAAAAACATGACTATGAAATAATAGAAGCAGTGGATGGAGAAGAAGCAATTGCAAAAGCCATTGCTTATAGGCCAGATCTTATACTTATGGATATATCAATTCCTAAAATTGATGGTTACGAAGCTACAAGAAGACTTAAAGAGAGAGCTGATTTCAAGGATATTCCAATTATTGCCTTTACTGCCCATGCCATGCGAGGAGATCAAGAAAAAGCTCTTCAAGCAGGCTGCGACGGTTATATATCAAAACCTATTAATGTTAGGGAATTACCTAATCAAATAAAAATTTACTTAAAAGACAAATGATCGATAATAAATACACAATTTTAATAGTAGACGATAATATTGACACAGTAGAGCTCCTTAGAAAAAGACTTAAGGCTGAGGGATACAATACCAAAGAAGCTTACGACGGTGAAGAAGCTTTGCAAAGAGTTTATGAATCTCCTCCTGACATTATCATTCTTGATGTGATGATGCCCAAGCTTGATGGATACGAGGTTTGTAAGCGTTTGAAATCCGATGAAAAAACAAAATTTATACCTATTATAATGCTCACAGCAAAGTCAGATGTAGAGAGTAAAGTGAAGGGACTTGATATAGGTGCTGATGATTATGTTCCTAAACCTTTTGATTATAGGGAACTCTCTGCAAGAATTCGTTCTCTTCTTATTAAGAAAGAGACAGCAGAGAAAATAATAGAAGAAGAAAGGACGGAATCAATAAGAAAGCTAATTGACAGCCTATCCCACGAAATAAGAAATCCCATAGTAAGTATTGCCGGTTTTGCCAAAAAGGTATATGACAGCTTGCCTGCTGGCGATCCTAATAAACCCTACTTAATGACAATACTTCAAGAATCTGAGAGATTAGAAAAGCTTTTAAGAGAAATACTCACTCTTAAAATGATTGCTATCGGCTTTCTTGAAAATGTTAATGTAGTGAAGATAATAGAAGAAATTTTAGAGGAATTCTCAAAAGAATTAGAGGAAAAATCAATTGAGATAGAGACAGATTTCCAAGACTCTTCATTAATCATTTATATTGATAAAGAACATTTAAAAATCGTCTTGAGAAACATCATAAAAAATTCCATTGAAGCTATGGAAAAAACAGATAAAAAGTTATTAAGGATTTCAATAAAAAAGACTGAAAATGATTTGTTAATTCAAATTTCTGACACAGGCAGGGGAATCCCGAAGGAAATTATAAAAAAAATATTCGATCCCTTTTTTACCTCCAAAATTTATGGCCCAGGACTTGGATTAACTATTGCTCTGACAATTGTACAATACTATCGAGGCTTCATATCTGTGGAAAGTGAAATTGGGAAAGGTAGTAGCTTTATAATAAGAATTCCCATCAAAGAAAAATAAAAAAATACTTTAAATTAATAAATTAAGACCTTATCTCTGCGCCTGTTTCTGAGATTATTTTTTCAATAAGCTTAGTATGCAATTCCGTAACTTCTTCTGATTTAAGAGTCCTATCAAAGGCTCTATAAATTACTCTGAAAGCAATATTTTGTTTTCCTTCAGGAATTCCTTTACCTTTGTAGATATCGAAAATATAGAAATCTTCAATTAAATCACTACCATATTTTTTTATCAAATCAAGTAGCTTTTGAGCTTCAAAATCCCTTGAGATCAAAAGGGCTGTATCTCGCTTTACAGGTGGATACATGGAGAAAGGTTTGTAGGTAATATAAGACACTTCAGAATAAATACTAAAAAGCTTTTCAAGATTGATCTCTGCCATGCAAATATGAGGTTTTGTTTTAAAATCATACTTTGATAAGACACGGGGAGAAATCATACCTATAAATCCTATTTTATCTCCCTTTACAAAAATATCTGCTGATTGACCTTTATGTAGAAAAGATTCTTCGCTTCTGTTGTAAAAAAATTTTTCAATTTTTAGATGTCTAAATAAACCATCTAATATTCCCTTTAATGCATAGAAATCATAGGGATCTTCCTTAAAGGGAGTTTTGTAATCTTCTTCTTTTTTTACAATGAGTCCTAAATGAACAATTTCCTTGGGTAGTATTGTCTCATCATTTTTGAAAAAAACTTTCCCTATTTCAAAAAATCTTACAGAATCTATTCCTCTGGAGGTATTTCTCTCCACATTTTTTAAAAGTCCAGGCATTAACATAGTTCTCAAAGTTGATTCTTCTTGCCTGAGCGGATTTAAAAGCGATACATATTTTCTTCTTATATCATCTTGGGGTATTTCAAAAATATTAAGCTCTTCTGGCGACATAAAACTAAAATTAACAGCCTCATTATAGCCAAGATTTATCATGAAAGTTCTTATATTTCTTAAAAATCTTCTTTTCTTCGAAAATTCTTCATCTTCAAATAAGGGTTTAAATACCTGGGGTAACTCAGAAGGAATTTTATCATAACCAAAGATTCTTGCTACTTCTTCAGCAATATCTTCAGGTATGGATAAATCCTGTCTATGAGATGGAACATGGGCAACATGCAAATCTCCTTCTTTATGCACCTTTATATGGAGACGATGAAGTATGTTTATTATTTCTTCATCTTTTAAGTTAACTCCAATAAATTTACAGAGTTTTTGAGTGTTGAAAGATATTTTTACTTGAGGAATCCTTTTAGGATATATATCTATAATCTCATAAATATCTCCACCAGCAACCTCCTGAATTAAAAAAGCTGTTCTATCAAGAGCTTCTTTTAGTGCTTCTATATCAGTACCTCTTTCAAATCTATAAGAGGCTTCTGTAATAAGACCAAGCCTCTTTGAAGTTCTTCTTATTGATTCAGGTTTAAAATAAGCACTTTCAATAAGTATATTCTTAGTTTTATCAGTAACCTCAGAGTTTGCACTACCCATTACTCCAGCAATTGCAATAGGTTTAACGCCATCCCAAATTAGGAGATCCTCTTTTGATAATTTCCTTTTTACTCCATCAAGTGTTTCAATTTCTTCATCTTCTTTACCAAAGTCTGCAGGAGTTCCAACTCTTATGCGATGTCCTTCAAGAAGATCAAGATCAAATGCGTGAAGGGGATGACCATACTCAAGTAAAACATAATTAGTTATATCCACGATATTATTTATGGAACGAATCCCACATTTTTCTATTCGCTCCTTAAGCCATTGTGGTGAAGGCCCTACTGTTATTCCTTTTATAATCCTAACAGCATAACGATAACATAATTCAGGGTTTGCAATGATAATATTAAAGTTACTTCCTTTAAGTTCTTTTTTAATCCTGAAGACTGGTTCTTTAAGTTTTAAATCAAAAATAGCTTTTACTTCCCTTGCAATACCAATTATACTTAAACAATCAGACCTGTTGGGTGTTACTTCAATCTCTAAAACCTTATCTCTATCTATCTGCTCTAAAGCTGCAACCTCTAACCCTGCCATGGTAAGAGAGTCAGCAATAATATTATCATCTATCTGTCCTTCAATGTATTCTTTTAACCAGCTTAAAGGAACTCTCATCAGAATTGCCTCAAAAATCTAATATCATTGTCAAAGAAAAGTCTTATATCATCTATGCCATATTTAAGCATAGTGAGTCTCTCTACTCCCATTCCGAAGGCAAAACCTGTATATTTTCTGTCAGGATATCCTGCAAATTTAAAGACATTTGGATGAACCATTCCAGCTCCAAGAACTTCAAGCCACCCTGTACCTTTGCAGACTCTGCAGCCTTTTGCTCCACAGATAATACAACCTATGTCTATCTCAGTGGATGGTTCTGTAAAAGGGAAGAAACTTGGTCTAAATCTGACAGGTATTTTCTTACCAAAAAATCTTTGTAAAAAATATATTAGCATTCCTTTTAAATGAGAAAAGGATACTTCTTCATCCACCATTAGCCCCTCTACTTGATGAAACATAGGAGTATGAGTAACATCAGAATCACATCTATATACTTTACCAGGTGAAATAAATCTTAAAGGTGGCTTTTTCTTTTCCATAACTCTTACTTGTACAGGTGACGTATGAGTTCTCAAGACAACATCTTCATTTACATAAAATGTATCCTGCATGTCTCTTGCCGGGTGATTCTTAGGGATATTGAGAGCTTCAAAATTATAGTAATCAAGTTCAACCTCAGGTCCTTCTTCGATTGTAAAGCCAAGCTCACTAAAAATATCAATTATTTCAAGAAGAGTTTTATTTACAGGATGACTGCCACCAAAATAATAATCTTTACCAGGGAAAGTTATATCAATATAGTCTCGTGTTAAAGATTCTCTTATCTGATTCTGTTTGAGCTCTGATTCTTTATTTTTAATCTGTTCTTCAATAAAATTTTTGAGTTCATTCAAAATTTTACCTTGAGCTTTTCTTTCCTCCTGTGGAAGCTGCCCAAGAATTTTTATTTTTTCAGTTAAAATACCCTTTTTCCCTATATATTTAGCTTTCGTATTAAGAAGGGCTTGTAAAGAATCTATTTTATTAAGATCTATTAGAAACTGTTGTTTAAGGGGATCTTCCATTTATGCAGCTTTCACAAAAGGTTTTACTCTTTCGACTATTTCCTTAAAAGATTGAATATCATTAAAAGCAATATCTGCAAGTATTTTTCTATTAAGGCTAATATTAGCTTTTTTAAGTCCGTTCATAAATTGACTATAAGTTAACCCAAACATTCTTGCAGCAGCATTAATTCTTGTAATCCAGAGAGATCTAAAGTCTCTTTTTTTAAGTCTTCTGTCTTTATAAGAATGTTCCAGTGCTTTTTCAACTGCTTTTGCTGCCACTTTATAGCTACGATGTCTTCCGCTATAATAACCCTTTGCCTGAGAAAGTATTTTTTTATGGTATCTTCTGGTTTTAAATCCACCTTTTACTCTTGGCATCTATTTCCTCCATTATTTCATCCTGAGGATGCTAAGCATCCGCGAGAACTCTTCTTAAAATTTAAACTCCTGGGGAGGGATTCGAACCCCCGACCAAGTGGTTAACAGCCACCCGCTCTGCCGGCTGAGCTACCCAGGAATTATTTAAAAATAGCAAATTAAATAGATTTCTGTCAAATTAGTCTGTCTTTTTTTCTTCTTTCTTATTTTCTTTTTCAGGTTTTGAATAATCAACAAACTCAAGGATTGCCATAGGAGCACTATCTTTTATGCGAAAGCCAGTTCTTACAACTCTTACATATCCTCCATTCCTATCAGAAAAACGAGGTGCAATATCAGTAAAAAGCTTCCTGATTAGTTCCTTATTAGGCAAATAGGAAAGTGCAAGTCTTCTTGAATGCAAATCTCCTTTTTTCCCAAAAGTTACAAGTCTTTCAGCAAGTTCCCTGACAGCCTTAGCTTTAGCAACAGTTGTTTCTATCCTCTCATATTTAATCAAAGAAGCTAACAGACTTCTTAAAAGAGCCTTCCTTTGGTTTGCTGTTCTACCAAAATGCCTTCCATCAACTCTATGTCTCATTATGTTTACCCCCTTTGAACTTTCTCATTTAACTTTTCAAGAAGTTCTGGTTCTAATTTCATTCCTAATCTTAGCCCTTGCCTGCTTAATACCTCTTTTATTTCTTCTAAGGAACGTTTACCAAAATTTTTAGTTTTCATAAGATCGTTCTCTGTTTTCTGTATTAATTCGGCAATTAAATTGATTCCAGCACTTTTAAGGCAGTTATAAGCTCTTACTGATAATTCAAGATCTTCTATGGGTTTCAATACATTTTCACTTAATTTGTCATAATCCTCTAATTTTTTATCATTTATTTCCACTTCTTTTTGCTCTGTGACTAAACTTTCATGAGATGATTTAAATTTAAGAATGTCAAAATGACTAATAAGTATATCTGAAGCTTCTGAAATAGCTTTTTCTGGAGTTATACTACCATCAGTCCAAAGTTCAAGGACTAATTTATCATAATCTGTTAATTCACCAACTCTTGTTTTTTCAACCCTAAAGTTTACTTTTTTCACAGGACTAAATATGGCATCTATAGTTATTGCGTCTACAGGCAAATCATCATCTTTAATTAATTCAGAGGGGATATATCCTCTGCCTTTTCTTAAATAGAGATACATTTCTAATTCTGTATCTTGATCCAAGGAGCAAATATATTGGTCTTTATTTAAAATTTCATAAGTTCCGTCTGTTATGATATCCTTTGCATAAACATCACAAGGTCCTTTCACCTTTATGGTAGCTACTTTTTTATCAGATACGGCTGAGATATATTTAATTCTTATTTTTTTTATATTTAAAACTATGTCAATGACATCTTCCTTTATTCCTGGAATTGAACTTATCTCATGTAAAACTCCATTTATCCTTATTGCATATATTGCTGCTCCCTCTATGGATGAAAGTAAAACTCTTCTTAAGGAATTCCCAATGGTTGTTCCGTAACCTCTCTCAAGAGGTTCAATAATCAATTTGCCATAGGTTTCGGTTAGAGTCTCTCTGTCAAACTCTACCCTTTTTGGCATCTGAAATTCTTTATAAAAACTCATATAATTCCTCCAATCGAATAAATTAATACTACTTGGAATAGAACTCTACAATCAATTGTTCATGAACTGGTAGTTGAATTTCATCTCTTTCTGGAATTCTTAAAAACTTACCTTTCATCTCTTCCATATTAATCTCTGTCCAAGCAGGAAAACCTCTTTGCTCCGCCATTGCCAAATTATCCTTTATTAAATCTTTTTCTTTTCCTTTCGCAAAAACTTCTACTACGTCTCCAGGTTTCAGTAAATAGGAAGGAATATTGACTTTTCTGTTGTTCACTAAAAAATATCCGTGTCTTACTAATTGTCTTGCTTGTCTTCTATTTATTGCAAAACCCATTCTGTAAATAACATTATCTAATCGTCTCTCAAGTAGTTTAAGTAGATTTTCACCCGTTACTCCCTTCATTTTAGTTGCCTTTTCAAAGTAAATCTTAAATTGTCTTTCCATTATTCCGTATATTCTTTTAACCTTTTGTTTTTCTCTTAATTGCAATCCATAATCGGATAATTTTGCTCTATTATGACCATGTTGACCTGGAGGATATTTTCTCCTCTCAAAAGCACATTTCTCTGTATAACATCTTGTACCTTTTAGGAATAATTTCATTCCTTCTCTTCTGCATAATCTACATAATGGACCTATATATCTAGCCATTTACACCCTCCTTCTCTTTGGAGGTCTACACCCATTATGAGGAACAGGTGTTACATCCTTTATGAGATTTATCTCTAACCCTGCAGCCTGCAATGCTCTTATAGCTGTCTCTCGTCCAGCACCAGGACCTTTTATAAGAACATCAATCTGCTTCATTCCCATTTCAGATACTCTTTTAGCTACTGTCTCTGCTGCTATTTGAGCTGCATAAGGAGTTCCTTTTCTTGAACCTTTAAAACCACAACTTCCAGCTGATGCCCATGCTAAAACATTTCCGTTAAGATCTGTTACTGTAATTATGGTGTTATTAAATGATGTCTGCACATGGGCTATACCATGAGGAACATTTTTTTTAATTTTTTTTATCCCTTTTCTTTTCTGTGCCATTAATCTATATAACCTCCTTAATTATTTTTTCTTTATCAATTTTCTTCTCGGACCTTTTCTTGTCCTTGCATTAGTTTTTGTTCTTTGTCCTCTCACTGGTAAATTGGCAGCATGCCTCATTCCTCTGTAACAGCCTATATCTATCAATCTTTTAATATTCATTGAAATTTCTTTTCTTAATTCTCCTTCAACCTTATACTTCCTCTCTATTTCATTTCTAATTTTTACTATCTCTTCATCAGTTAAATCCTTTACCCTTTTATTAGGGTCTATACCTGTCTCTCTTAGAATTAAATTAGAAAGGCTTCTACCAATCCCGAATATTCTTGTTAGTCCTATTTCTACTCTCTCATTTTTAGGTATATCTACACCTGCTATTCTTGCCATATTTTTTCTCCTTCCTTAGCCCTGTCTCTGTTTGTGCTTTGGATTTTCGCAAATTACTCTTATTACCCCTTTTCTTTTTATTACCTTACACTTTGAACAAACTCTTTTAACAGATGCTCTTACTTTCAAATTACACCTCCTATTTGAATCTGTAAATTATTCTACCCTTTGTAAGATCATAAGGAGACATTTCAACAAGAACTTTATCTCCTGGTAAAATTTTTATAAAATGCATCCTCATTTTGCCAGAAACATAAGCTAAAATTAAATGACCATTGTCTAACCTTACCTTGAACATTGCATTAGGTAAGGCTTCCTCAATAGTTCCTTGCATTTCTATGTGATCTTCTTTCGGCATCTTAACTTGTTAATATATCTATTAATTTATAATTTAGTCAAGATTTCAGGTTCACCATCAGTAATTGCAATGGTATGCTCAAAATGTGCTGAATATGAACCATCCTTTGTAACAGCTGTCCAACCATCCTCTAAGATAATTACTTCATGGGTGCCCATGTTTACCATTGGTTCTATTGCTATCGTCATACCTTTTCTGAGTTTGACTCCTGTCTTTTCTTTTCCAAAATTAGGTATTTGAGGATCTTCATGTAGTGACCGTCCTATCCCATGGCCTACAAAAGCTCTAACAACTGAAAAACCGTTACTCTCCACATGGTTTTGAATAGCAGCTGAAATGTCTCCTACCCTATTTCCAGCTATAGCTTTTTCAATACCCTTGTATAGAGATTCATTTGTTACAATAAGAAGTTTTTTTATCTCCTCTGAAATTCTTCCTATTCCGTATGTATAAGCTCCGTCACCATAGAATCCATCCTTTATAACGCCTACATCTACACTGACCACATCTCCATCTTTAATAAATACCTTTTCAGAAGGTATACCATGAACTACCTGATCATTCAATGAAATACAGGCACTTGCTGGATATCCTCTATAACCCTTAAATGCGGGTATACCACCCATTTTAATAATTAAATTTTCAATGAACTTTTCTATATCTTTCGTAGAAAGTCCCTCTTTTATATACCCTTTTAATTCTTCTAATACTTTTGCCACAATAAAACACGCTTTTCTTATCTTATCTATCTCTTCAGAATTTTTTATTATTATCACTAAGAATTAATCCTTCCTACCTTTTATCCTGAATTTCTTGAAAAAACCGTCGTAGGATCTACTAATCATATGAGTTTCAATCTGAGATACTGTATCAAGAGCCACTCCCACTGCAATTAAAAGGGATGTTCCGCCAAAATAAAAGGGAACTTTAAACTGTGAAATTAGTATTTCTGGCAATACACATACAGCACTAAGATATAAAGCTCCTATGAATGTGAGTCGAGAGAGAACTCTATAGATATATTCTGAAGTTTTTTGTCCAGGCCTTACACCTGTTATAAATCCCCCATTTTTCTGCAAATTTTCAGCAATTTCTACTGGATTATAAATAACAGCTGTATAAAAATAAGTAAAGAAAATAATTAAACCTACATAAAAAATTATATGCAAAAAACTTCCTGGTGAAAGCTGTTTTGCTAATTCTTGAACCCAGGGAATAGCTATAAAACCTGCAATGGTAGCAGGAAACATTAGTACTGATGAGGCAAAAATCGGTGGAATTACACCAGCAGAATTTACTTTTAATGGTAAATAAGTGGTGTATCCTCCATACATTTTTCTTCCAATAACTCTCTTAGCATATTGAATAGGAATTCTTCTCTGTCCTCTTTCAATAAATATTATCCCTGCCACAACAGCAACCATCACAACAATTAATATGAGGAGGAAGAATATTGATAATTCCCCTGTCTTAACAAGATTATAAGTATAAAATATGGCATTTGGAAATCTTGCTACAATTCCTGCAAATATTATCAATGAAATACCGTTTCCTATTCCTCTTTCTGTTATCTGCTCACCAAGCCACATAAGAAAAGCTGTGCCTGCTGTAAGAGTAATCATTGTAACAAGTCTAAAAGACCAGCCAGGCTCTTGAATAAATTGACCACCACCCATTGTCTCAAGACCAATTGCTATTCCAAAGCCCTGAATAGCAGCAATGACTATTGTGGCATAACGGGTGTATCTGGTAATTTTTTTTCTACCTTCTTCACCTTCTTTTGCAAGCTTTTGTAATGAGGGAATTACAACAGTCAAAAGTTGAAATATAATTGAGGCACTTATGTAAGGCATTACACCAAGAGCAAAGATGGTTACTTTTGAAAGCGCACCACCGGTAAATATATCAAAAAATCCCATTACAGCTCCGCCTCTTTCAAGAAGAAATTTACTTAGTGCTTCTCCATCAATTCCAGGAGTAGGAATATGTGCACCAATTCTGAATACAGCAAGCATGGCAAGAGTGAATAAAACCCTTGCTCTCAATTCAGGTATTTTAAAGATATTTCGAAAGGCAGTTAAAAGTCCCACTATAAAACCTCTACCTTACCACCTTTTACTTCAATTTTCTGGCGGGCTGTTTTGCTTATTGCATGAGTTTTTATGGTAATTGCCTTATTTATATCTCCATTTCCTAATACTTTCAAACCACTTTTAAGTTTATTTATGATTCCCTTCTGCAAAAGAATTTCCGGGGTAATGACTTCTACTTCATCAATGATTTTATTTATGTCATCCAAATTTACAATTGCATACTCTTTTTTAAATAGTGCATTGGAAAAACCTCTTTTCGGAATTCTTCTCTGAAGGGGCATCTGTCCTCCCTCAAATCCAGGACCTTTTGCGCCTCCGGAACGAGCTTTCTGGCCTTTATGGCCTTTTGTAGAAGTTCTTCCATGACCAGAACCGAGACCTCTACCAATTCTTTTAGGTCTCCTTTTACTTCCCTCTGCTGGTTTTAACTCATATATTTTCATGAAACTTTCTCCTCCTGCTGCACTTGATTTTCTTCTATTTGTTCAGTCTCTGTTGCCTTTATCCTTAATTTCATAACTAAAGAAGGATCTTTTAAACTTTTAAGAGCGCCTACAGTGGCGCTAACAGAATTAAAAGGATTGTGACTTCCTAAAACCTTAGCTACAACATCCTGAACTCCTGCAACCTCGAAGACTGCTCTTGCAGGACCACCTGCTATTATTCCTGTACCTTTAGGAGCTGGATTAATAACTATTTTTGTTGCTCCGCATTTAAATTCAACTCTATGAGGAATGGTTGTATCTTTTAGGGGAAACCTTATCAGATTTTTCTTAGCTTTATCTATAGCTTTTCTAATAGCATCAGGAACCTCTGCTGCTTTCCCTTTGCCAAAACCAACTATCCCTGCCTCATTTCCCACTACTACAAGGGCACTAAAGGAAAATCTTCTTCCACCTTTTACTACTTTAGCAACTCTATTTATGAAAACCACCTTGTCTTTTAAATTAAATTCCTCAGGATTAATTCTTTCCCCTTTCATCACTCCTCCTTAGAATTGAAGCCCTTTTTCCCTTGCAGCATCTGCAAGAGCTTTAATGCATCCATGATATTTATAGCCAGCTCTATCAAAAACTATCTTTGTTACTCCAACATTTAATGCCCTTTCTGCTATGAGCTCCCCTACTTTTTTTGCGAAAGCAATATTACTCTTATTACCCGGTAACTGTCTTATTTCTTTATCTAAGGTTGAAGCAGATACAATAGTATTTCCTTTTGTATCATCAATTATTTGAGCATATATGTGATTAAGGCTTTTATAAACACAAAGTCTTGGCCTTTCTGGTGTTCCAAAAACTTTTTTCCTTATTCTTTTGTGTCTTCTTTCTTTTAATTCTTTCCTGTCTCGCAAAGTCGTCCTCCTTATTTCTTTCCAGTCTTACCAGGTTTAAGCTTTAAAACTTCATCAGCATATCTAATACCTTTCCCTTTATAGGCATCGGGAGGTCTAATTGATCTAATATTTGCAGCCACTTGTCCTACCAATTGTTTATCAATACCTTGAATAGTAATTGTTGTTTGTTTTTCGTCCACAACTGCTTTAATCCCTTCTGGTAACTTAAACTCTACAGGATGAGAATACCCTACATTTAGAATTAATTTATCGCCACTTACCTGTGCTCTATAGCCTACTCCATGTATTTGCAAACTTCTACTAAATCCTTCAGAAACTCCTGTAATCATGTTATAGAGCAAACTCCTTGTTAAACCATGCATTGCTCTTTGCTTTTTATCATCCCCATTTCTTGTTATTGTAAGTGTTTTTTCCTCTAATTTTAAAGTAATACCTTCAGGTAAAGTATAGTTTAACTGGCCTTTTGGTCCTTTTACATAAACATTGTTGCTTTCAATTTTAACTTCCACTCCATTAGGAATTTGAATTGGCTTCTTACCTATTCTTGACATTATATCACCCCTTACCAAACATAACATAATACTTCTCCGCCTAAACCTTTTTGGCGGCATTCTTTATCTGTCATAATACCTTGTGACGTAGTTATTATGGCTATTCCCAAACCACCCATTACATGAGGAATTTCATCTTTCCCTATATAGACTCTTCTACCAGGTTTACTAATCCTTTTTAAATTAGTTATAACTGATTCTCCCTCTGGCGTATATTTTAGATTTATTCGTAAAATACCCTGTTTTTTGTCCTTTATTATCTTGTAAGATTTTATAAATCCTTCTTCTTTCATAATTTTTGCAATCTCAATCTTTAATCTCGATGCTGGGATGTCTACTTTATCAGCTTTTACAATGATTCCGTTTCTAATGCGAGTAAGCATGTCTGAAATTACATCTGTCATCATAATATCACCCCTTTACCAACTTGACTTAACAACTCCGGGAATCTTCCCAGAGTTAGCCAAAAATCTGAAACATATTCTACATAAACCAAACTGCCTAAGATAACCTCTTGGCCGTCCGCAAACCTTACAACGATTTCTTACTCGAACTTTAAATTTTGGTGGATATTTTGCTCTTTCTATTTTACTTTTCCTTGCCACAACTCCTCCTTATCTTCTAAATGGCATTCCAAATTCTCTTAATAACTCTCTTGCTTCTTGATCAGTCTTAGCTGTTGTACAGATTGTAATATCTAAACCATGAATCATTTCTACTTTATCATAATCTATCTCAGGAAATATAAATTGCTCTTTTATTCCAAAAGAATAATTACCCCTACCATCAAAAGATTTCGGTGAGATTCCTTTAAAATCTCTGATTCTTGGTAATGCTAAGGATATTAATCTATCAAGAAACTCATACATTTTCTCTCTTCTTAATGTTACTTTGCAACCTATAGGCATTCCTTTTTTAAGTTTGAAGGCAGCAAGAGGTTTTTTAGCTTTCGTAATTATTGGCTTTTGTCCTGTAATTTGTGCCAGTTGCTTTTCCGCAGCATCCAGTAACTTTATATTTTGAATTGCCTCTCCAAGAGTAACATGAACTATGATTTTTTCTAATTTTGGCACTTCCATTATGTTTTTATAGTTAAATTTCTTCATCAAAGAGGGAATAATCTCTTTATAATATTTTTCTTTCAATCTTGGTACATATTTTACTTCTTTTACTTCTTTATCTTTACCCATTAATCGATAACCTCCTTGCACTTCTTACAAACTCTCACCTTTCTACCATCCTCAAGAATATTAGCCCCGATTCTTGTTGGTTTCTCACACTTTGGACATATCAACATTACCTTACAAAGGGGAATTGGATTTTCCTTCTCAATTATTCCGCCTTGAGGGTATTTTCGGGTAGGTTTCTGATGCTTCTTTATTAGATTTACTCCCTCCACTATCACCTTTTCTTTTTTTGGTAAAACTGAAATTACTCTTCCCTTTTTATCTTTGTCTTTACCCCATAAAATAACCACATTGTCACCTTTTTTAACTCTTAAGCTCACTTCTATCCTCCATGCTATATAACTTCTGGCGCAAGGGAGACAATTTTAGTAAACTCTTTCCATCTTAACTCCCTTGCAACAGGTCCAAATATTCTTGTTCCTATAGGTTCTAACTGATTATTAACTATTACAACTGCATTCTGATCAAATCTTATATATGAACCATCAACTCTTCTTACTGTTCTTTTCAATCTAACAATTACAGCTTTTACTACAGAGCCTTTTTTTATATTACTGTCAGGCAAGGCTTCCTTTACACTTACAACTATAACATCACC
Organism: uncultured bacterium; assembly: GCA_937924475.1. Classification (GTDB taxonomy): domain Bacteria; phylum Nitrospirota; class Thermodesulfovibrionia; order Thermodesulfovibrionales; family Thermodesulfovibrionaceae; genus Thermodesulfovibrio. The sequence continues at coordinate 6,210 of CALDSV010000053.1, read as the reverse complement.
GAGAGTAGCATATTTTCTGTTAGATCCTCCCATTACTCTAATACATTGAACTTTCTTAGCTCCAGAGTTATCAGCAACCTCGAGAATACTTCTGGGTTGTATCATGTCTCCTCGCCCTCCTTTAGTATTCTAAAAACTTTCCATTTTTTAGTTTTACTTATAGGCCTGCTCTCAATAATCGCTACTCTATCACCAACTTTACAAGCATTATTTTCATCATGAGCCTTATATTTTTTTCTGCTCCTTATGGTCTTTTTATATAAAGGATGTTGAAAGGCTCTTTCAACAGAGACAACAACTGTTTTATCCATTTTGTCACTGATAACAATACCTTTTAATATCTTCTTAGGCATATTCTCAACTCCTTAGGCATCTTTCTTTTTATTATTTGGGGCTTCGCCCTGAGGATAAGATCTATTTTTCTCTGTTATTATTGTTAATATTCTTGCTATATCCTTTCTGACAGCTCTTATTCTTCTAACATTTTGTAATTCACCTTTAGCTAATTGAAATCTCAAATTAAATAGTTCTTTCCTAAGCTCTAACTCCTTTTTCTTTAACTCATCTATTGATAAGTTTCTTAATTCTAAAGCTTTCATACAAAACTCTCCTGCCTTTTAACAAATTTTGTTTTTATTGGTAGCTTATGTGAGGCAAGTTCAAAGGCTTCCTTAGCAACCTCCTCAGAGACTCCTGCAATTTCAAACATCACTCTTCCAGGCTTTACTACAGCTACCCAAAATTCTGGATTTCCTTTACCTTTTCCCATCCTTGTTTCAGCTGGTTTTCTTGTAATGGGCTTATCTGGAAATATCCTTATCCATAGTTTACAACCTTTCTTTGCATGTCTCATTATAGCTACTCTTGCAGCCTCTATCTGTCTGGATGTAATCCAGGCAGGTTCTAATGCCTTTAATCCATATTCGCCAAAGGATACAGAACTACCTCTGTAAGCAATACCTTTCATCCTGCCTTTTTGCATCTTACGAAATTTTACTTTCTTAGGAGCTAACATAACTCATACCTCACACTATTTTAGTAGTTATAATTTATATATTGACCTGGCTGTACTTCGCCTTTGAATATCCAAACTTTAACGCCTATAACTCCATAGGTAGTTTTAGCTTCAGCAAAGCCATAATCTATATCAGCTCTAAAAGTGCTTAAAGGCACCCTTCCTTCTCTATACCACTCTGTTCTTGCTATTTCCGCTCCAGCTAATCTTCCTGCACAAGATACTCTTATTCCTTTAGCACCGAATCTAATAGATGAAGCCACAGCTCTTTTCATAGCCCTACGATAGGCAACTCTTTTTTCGATCTGCAAAGCTATATTTTCGGCAACAAGCTGGGCATCAAGTTCAGGTCTTCTTACTTCCTTTATCTCAACATTCGCTGTTTTGCCTGTCATGTCTTCTATTTCTTTTTTTAATTTTTCTACTTCTGCACCTTTTTTGCCAATTATTATACCGGGTCTTGCTGCAAAGATTAATACTTTGATTTTTTCTCCAACTCTTTCTATTTCAATTTTTGATATACCAGCATGATAAAGCTTTTCTTTTAGAGTTTTCCTTAGCTTTAAATCCTCTATAAGCTGATCTGCATAACCTTTCTTAGCAAACCATCTACTTTCCCATGTCCTAATTATGCCTAATCTGTTACCTATTGGATTTGTTTTTTGACCCAATCTTACACCCCCGGTTTAATTTTCTTCTGAACTAACATATATAGTTATGTGAGAAGTCTTCTTCTTGATTATGTTTGCTCTTCCCATTGCTCTTGTCTCTATTCTTTTCATCATTGGTCCTTGATCAACATAGGCTTTTACAATTTTTAAGGAATCTATATCAAGTCTGGGATTTTTCTGTTCTGCATTTGCTAAAGCAGACCTCAATAACTTTTCTATGATCCTCGCACCTCTGTGAGGCATGTATTTTAATGTTAATAAAGCTTCACCAGCTTTTTTACCTCTTATCAAATTAATAACTCTTCTTGCTTTAGTAGGAGTTATTCGAGCATATCTTAATATTGCCCTTGCTTCCATCTTTTATTTCCCCTTAGCCTTTTTCTTTTCTTCAGAGCCAGCATGGCCCTTAAAAGTTCTGGTTGGTGCAAATTCACCCAATTTATGACCTATCATATTTTCAGTAACATATACAGGGATGAATTTCTTCCCATTATGAACTGCAAAAGTTAAACCAATAAATTCAGGAACAATAGTAGACCTTCTTGACCAAGTTTTAATTGGTTTTTTATCTCCGCTTTCAATTGCTTTTCTTACTTTTTCCATCAGTTTCTCATCAACAAAGGGACCTTTTTTTAATGATCTTGCCACTTTCTACCCCCTTACTTCCTTCTCTTTACAATAAATTTATCAGTTTTTTTGTTCTTTCTTGTTTTTACACCTTCAGGTTTACCCCAAGGAGAGCAAGCAGGTCTACCTCCGGAGGACTTACCCTCTCCACCACCCAAGGGGTGATCAATGGGGTTCATGGCAACTCCTCTAACAGAAGGTCTTCTTCCCATATGTCTCATTCTACCAGCTTTTCCAATAATTATATTCTCATGATCAAGATTACTTACTTGACCTATAGTGGCCATACAATTCACACTTATTAGTCTCATCTCGCCTGAGGGTAACTTTATATGAGCATATTTACCTTCTTTTGCCATAAGTTGCGCAGCAGTACCAGCGCTTCTTACAAGCTTTCCTCCACCTTTAGGATAAATCTCAATATTGTGAATCATTGTACCCAGTGGTATTTCCTTGAGAGGTAAAGCATTCCCCACCTTTATATCTACTCCCTCTCCACTCATCACCGTATCTCCAACTTTTAATCCATCAGGAGCGAGAATATATCTATATTCACCATCTCTGTATTTAAGAAGAGCAATTCTTGCTGATCTGTTTGGATCATACTCTATGCTTGCTACTTTTGCTGGAATATGGTACTTATCTCTCTTAAAATCAATTATTCTGTATAACTTCCTGTTGCCACCACCCTTTAACCAGGAAGTGATTCTACCCTGATTATTTCTACCCTTTCTTTTTTTAATGCAAATTGTTAAAGGCTCATAAGGTTTATCTGCTGTTATTTCACTAAAATCAGGATAAGTTACAAATCTTCTACCTGCTGATGTTGGTTTACATCTTTTTATTCCCATTAGACACCCTCTATTAGATCTAATTTTTCCCCTTCTTTAAGGGTTACTATTGCCTTTTTAATCCTTTGGGTTTGTGTGTAGTGAAGCCCAACTCTTTTAATTCGAGGCTTAACATTTATAACCGCAACTCTTTCAACCTTTACTTTAAAGCATTCCTCAAAAGCCTTTTTAATCTGAATCTTGTTTGCCTTGGGATGAACCTCAACAATTATCTTATTCTCAGACTCTTTAAGATTAATGGCTTTTTCTGTAAATAAAGGTCTTTTAATTATTTCGTATAAATTTAGACTCATTAGGAGGTCACCCCCTTAATCTGTAATAATCTGTCTAAGCCAGAAACTGTAAAAATAATCTTTTCAAATAAAGATATATAATAAGCATTTAAATCTCCTGCTCTAACTACTCCCACATAAGGAATGTTTCTTGCTGAAAGAAATACATTTTCATCTTTTTCAGGTAATACAAAAAGGACAGATTTACCAAAAATTTCAAGATTTTTTAGAATCTCCACTAAATCCTTTGTCTTTGGTCTTAGTAATTCAAGTTTATCAAGTAACAAAATTTCATTGTCCCTGTACTTAAGAGTAAGAGCCTTAAAAAGAGCTGTTTCCTTCATTTTCTTAGGAAGTTTTATATAATAATCTCTTGGTTGTGGTCCAAATACTATGCCACCTTTTCTCCATAGAGGAGACCTAATACTTCCATGTCTTGCCCTCCCTGTATGTTTTTGTCTCCAAGGCTTCCTCCCTCCACCAGAAACCATAGCTCTTGTCTTTGTTGCATGAGTTCCTTGTCTCTGGTTTGCCATATATGCAACAACAGCTGAATGAACAACAGATTCAGAAGCCTGATTATTAAAGACAATATCTGGGACTTCCTTTTTGCCAACAATGTTATTATGAATATCTCTTATCTCCATCTCCATCATTGTTCTACCTTCCATATTTCTAATATTCCGTTTTCTCCTCCCGGAACAGCACCTTTTACTAAAATAAGATTCTGTTCTGGGATGATATCAACTATCTTTATATTTTTTACTGTTACTCTTTCGTTCCCCATATGTCCTGCCATACCTTTTCCTTTCCATACTCTCGAAGGAAAGGAACTTGCTCCGATAGAACCCGGTGCTCTGTTAAACATTGAACCATGTGAATCTGGTCCACCCTTAAAATTATGTCTTTTCATTACACCTTGAAAGCCCTTCCCTTTAGAAATACCTGATACACTCACTACATCACCCTTTGAGAAGATTTCCACTGTAATTTTATCTCCCACATTAAAGCCTGTCATTCTAAATTCCTTAAGGACTCTACAAGGAGGTACTCCAGCCTTTTTAAAAATTCCCAAAAGTGGTTTCGGTAATTTCTTTTCTTTCCTTACCTCCTTGAATCCTAATTGAACCGCTTCATAGCCATCCTTTTCCCTGCTTCTTACTTGCACAACCCAGCAAGGTCCTGCTTCAATAACAGTGACAGGAATTATCCTCCCATCTTCGTCAAAAATTTGTGTCATTCCTACTTTTTTTCCTATTATTGCTTTCATAGCTTTATCTCCACATCTACCCCAGCAGCAAGCTCTAATTTAGAAAGAGCCTCTACTGTCTCAGGGGTGGGATCGTGTATATCAATTAATCTTTTATGTATACGAATTTCAAATTGCTCTCTTGATTTTTTATCCTGATTAGTAGACCTTAAAACGGTATACCTACTTATTTTAGTTGGTAGAGGAACTGGTCCAGCTATTCTTGCTCCAGTTTTTTTAACAGTATCTACTATCTCCTTGACTGACTGGTCAAGGACTCTATGGTCATAAGCTTTTAATTTTATTCTAATTTTTTGGTCCATTTTACTCCAACACCTCTGTAACTACGCCTGCACCTACTGTTCTTCCACCTTCTCTTATGGCAAATCTCAATCCCTCTTCCATAGCTATAGGTGCTATTAACTCTACACTTAAATTCACATTGTCCCCAGGCATTACCATCTCTACTCCCTCCGGTAACTTTATCACTCCAGTTACGTCCGTCGTCCTAAAATAAAACTGAGGCCTATATCCATTGAAAAATGGTGTGTGCCTCCCTCCCTCTTCCTTCGTCAATACGTATACCTCTGCCTTAAACTTCGTATGCGGCGTTATACTTCCAGGCTTCGCTAATACCATCCCTCTTTCTACTTCTTCCTTTCCTATTCCCCTCAATAATACTCCTATGTTGTCTCCAGCTCTACCTTCATCCAGTATCTTCCTAAACATCTCTACTCCAGTCGCTACCGTCTTCCTCGTCTCCCTCAATCCCACTATCTCTACTTCATCTCCTACCTTTATTACTCCCCTCTCTACTCTACCTGTTACTACTGTTCCCCTTCCTGATATGGTAAATACATCCTCTATCGGCATTAAAAATGGCTTGTCTATCGGCCTCTCCGGCTCAGGTATATAGCTGTCTAAGGCTTCCAGTAGCTCCTGTATACACTTGTACTCCTCTGCCCCAGGATCATTACTGCTGCTCTCTAATGCCTTCAACGCTGAACCCTTAACTATAGGTATCTCATCCCCAGGAAATCCATACTTGCTTAGCAGCTCCCTCACTTCAAGCTCTACTAAGTCCAATAACTCAGGATCATCTACCATGTCGGTCTTGTTCATAAATACTACTATATACGGTACCCCTACTTGCCTCGCTAATAATATGTGCTCTCTGGTCTGTGGCATCGGCCCATCATTGGCTGCCACTACTAATATGGCTCCATCCATCTGCGCCGCTCCAGTTATCATGTTCTTTATATAGTCAGCATGTCCAGGACAGTCTACATGCGCATAATGCCTCTTTTCTGTCTCATACTCTACATGCGCTGTGTTTATCGTTATCCCTCTCGCTTTCTCCTCAGGTGCATTGTCTATCTGATCATAACTCCTGTACTGCGCCATCCCCTTTAAATTCAAATACTTTGTTATGGCTGCCGTTAATGTGGTCTTTCCATGATCAATATGCCCTATGGTCCCTACATTTACATGCGGCTTCTTCCTCTCAAATTTTGCCTTTCCCATT
>CALDSV010000052.1 GCA_937924475.1 uncultured bacterium | reverse complement strand
ACAGAGATTAGGTGAAATGGAAGTTTGGGCGCTTGAGGCTTATGGAGCTGCCTATACCTTACAAGAATTTTTAACAGTAAAGAGTGATGACATAACTGGCAGAACAAGAATGTATGAAGCTATTGTTAAGGGCCATCCTGTGCTTGAATCAGGTGTTCCTGAATCATTCAATGTTTTAATAAAAGAACTCCAAAGTCTCTGCCTTGATGTAGAGCTTTTGGAGAAAAAGAGGAAAATGGGAGGATAAACCTTGACAGAGGATATTTATTCACTTTTTCAAAGACCTAAGAGTCAAAAGGAATTTGATGCAATTAGGATAAAACTTGCCTCTCCAGAAAAAATAAGAGAATGGTCTTTTGGAGAGGTAAAAAAGCCAGAAACTATTAACTATCGAACCTTTAAACCTGAGCCTGATGGACTTTTCTGTGCCAGGATTTTTGGACCTGTTAAGGATTGGGAATGTCTTTGTGGAAAATATAAAAGAATGAAACATAAGGGTGTTATTTGCGATAAATGTGGAGTTGAAGTCATACAGGCTAAAGTGAGACGCGAGAGAATGGGACACATAGAGCTTGCTGCACCTGTTGCTCACATATGGTTTGTAAGAGGTGTACCAAGCAAGATGGGATTATTACTGGATTTATCTGTCAGACAATTGGAAAAAGTTATTTATTATGAAGACTATATAGTAATAGATCCTGGAGAAACACCTCTCAAAGAAAAAGACATATTAACCGAGGAGGAGTACAAGAAAAAGTTAGCAGAGTATGGTCCGAAATTTAAAGTAGGAATGGGAGCTGAAGCTATAAGAGAACTTCTTAAAAAGCTTAATTTAGAAGAACTTGCTAAGGAGCTTAAGGAAAAAATTGAGGCAGCAACCTCTACAGGTATAAAGAGAAAATTGACTAAAAGACTTAAAGTTGTAGAGGCTTTTAAACAGTCCGGCAATAGACCAGAGTGGATGATTCTTGATATTATCCCAGTCATACCCCCCGAGTTAAGACCTCTTGTTCCTTTAGATGGAGGTAGATTTGCTTCTTCTGATTTAAATGATCTTTACAGAAGGGTAATCAACAGAAACAATCGTCTCAAAAGATTAATGGAACTTAAAGCTCCCAGTGTAATTATTAGAAATGAAAAAAGAATGCTTCAAGAAGCAGTAGATACTCTTTTTGATAATACTAAACGCTCAAAAGCTCTAAAAGCAGGTAGCCGTAGACCCCTTAAATCTCTCAGCGATATGATTAAAGGAAAGCAAGGAAGATTTAGACAAAATCTTCTTGGTAAAAGAGTTGATTATTCAGGAAGATCAGTTATAGTGGTAGGACCAGAGCTTAACATGAATCAATGCGGTTTACCTAAAACAATGGCATTAGAATTGTTTAAACCTTTTGTATTCAATAAATTAGAAGAGAAAGGTTATGCTACAACAATAAAACAAGCAAAAAGACTTGTAGAGCAAGAAAAACCTGAAGTTTGGGATGCCCTTGAAGAGGTTATCGATGAACATCCTGTTCTTCTAAACAGAGCTCCTACCCTTCATAGACTTGGTATTCAAGCTTTCGATCCAGTTTTAGTGGAAGGAAAGGCTATAAAACTTCATCCCCTCGTTTGTACGGCTTTTAATGCTGATTTTGATGGTGACCAAATGGCAGTGCATGTACCCCTTTCTTATGAGGCACAGATTGAAGCAAGAGTTCTTATGATGTCTATTGGAAATCTTCTGTCTCCTGCCAATGGAAAACCAATTGTAGTGCCAACTCAAGATATGGTTTTGGGAATATACTATCTTACAAAAAAGAAGATGAATGCAAAAGGAGCAGGGAAAATTTTTGCTGATCCAGAGGAGGTTATTCTTGCATATCAAAGTGGTGCAGTGGAAAAGCATGCACCAATTAAGGTAAGAATAAATGGTCAATTGGTAGATACCACTGTGGGTAGAGTTCTTTTCATGGAGATTCTTCCAAAAGATATACCTTTTGAAATGATTAACAAAGAATTCACAAAAAAAGAATTAGGGAAGTTAATAGATTATATTCATACTACATATGGTAAAAGGCAGACAGTTCAGTTTCTAAATAAGATAGAAAAATTAGGTTTTGAGATAGCTACGCAATCGGGAATTTCCATATGTATTGATGACATGCACATTCCTTCTAAAAAGGCTGAATTAATTAAAGAAGCAGAAGCACAAGTAATGGAAGTGCAGAGACAATACGCAGAGGGTTTGATAACTCAGGGTGAAAGATATAACAAAGTAATTGATATTTGGGCTAATGTTACAGAAAAAGTAGCCGATGAAATGATGAAAGAATTGGGAGCAGAAGAGGGCAAGAACTTAACACCAGAGGAATTATCAGAGAGGAGATCTTTTAATAGTATATTTATGATGGCTGATTCAGGTGCAAGAGGTAGTATTGCTCAAATAAGACAGCTCGCAGGAATGAGAGGACTTATGGCAAAGCCATCAGGTGAAATCATTGAAACTCCAATAACTGCTAATTTTAGAGAAGGACTAACACCTTTGCAATATTTTATATCTACTCACGGTGCAAGAAAAGGTTTAGCAGATACTGCTCTAAAAACAGCTAACGCTGGTTATCTTACAAGAAGACTTGTTGATGTTGCTCAAGATATTATTCTTACAGAAACA
>CALDSV010000051.1 GCA_937924475.1 uncultured bacterium | reverse complement strand
CCTCCTGGATATGTAGGATATGAAGAGGGAGGTCAACTTACAGAAGCAGTAAGGAGACGTCCTTATAGTGTTGTGCTTTTTGATGAAGTTGAAAAAGCGCATCCAGAAGTATTTAATGTTTTGCTTCAAGTTCTTGATGATGGTCGTCTTACAGATGGACATGGAAGAACTGTAGATTTCAGAAACACCATAATTATTATGACATCAAACATAGGAAGTGCTCATATACAGGATTTTCTACTAAGTGGAGGTTCAGAGCACTGGCAGGATCTTAAAAAGGACCTTAAGACAAAAATTAATGAAGATTTAAGATCCTTTTTTAGACCAGAGTTTTTAAACAGAATTGATGAGATAATAGTATTTAATCCACTAAGCAAAGAGGTAATGAAAGATATAATCGAGATTCAGATAAGGAGAATTAAGCAGTATCTCAGGCAGAAAAAGATAGATATTATCCTAACAGAAGAAGCAAAGGAATACCTGGCAAGAATTGGTTATGATCCTGTCTTTGGTGCAAGACCATTAAGAAGAGTCTTACAGAAAGAGATACTGGATGCCCTTGCTATTAAGCTCATAGATGGAACATTCAAAGAGGGAGATGTTGTAGAAGTTGATTTCAAGGATGGTAAAATTATATTTAATAAGGTTGTTTTAGCAGAAGTAGCCTAATAAAAATAAAGAGGAGGTGTAAAATGTCAATTGTAAAGTGGAGTCCTTTAAAGGAAATTGAAGAAATAAGAAAAGAGATGGACAGACTTTTTGAGGAGTTTCTATCTCCAGTAAGAAGACGGAGACCAATATCTACTGAAGGAATTATCTCCCCTAATATTGATATATTTGAAAAAGAAAATGTGATTGTCATATTGGCAGAACTGCCAGGAGTTAAAAAGGAGGAAGTAGAAGTAACCATCTCAGATGACAGATTAATTATTAAGGGAGAGATTAAAAAACCTGAGGGAATTAAGGAAGAAAACTTTATTTTGAATGAGAGAAGTTATGGAACTTTTACAAGAACTGTCAATCTTCCCAATGATATAGATAAGTCTAACATAAAAGCAGCTCTCAAAGATGGTTTATTGGAAATTGTGCTTAGTAGGAAAGCAGAAGCAAAACCAAGAGAGATAAGGGTATCCTTAGAATAGTCTAAAGGGAAATGTCTATCCTTTATTGAGATAGACATTTCCCTTCTTCTTTTGCAATTTTGTCAAGAATACCATTAATGAAGGCTGTACTATCTTTGGTAGAATATTTTTTTGCTATTTCTATGGCTTCGTTAATTGTAACCTGAAAAGGTATATCAGCACGATATAGTATTTCATAAACAGAAAATCTTAGAATGTTTCTATCAATACTTATCATCCTTTCAATATCCCATTTATTAGCATATTTTTTGATAATTTTATCAATTTCCTCTAATCTTTCAAGGGTTCCCAGAATTATTTCAGAGGAAAAAGTTTTTATTGATTCATCATTTTCTCCGTTTCTTTCCCAAAAATTTTCAATTTCTTCTCTTACAGTATCACTCTTCTGAAATTTGTAGATATTATCTTTTATATCCAGGGCATATAAGAATTGGAGAACATATTCTCGGGATTTTCTCCTTTTCACTCTATTTATTTTTCTCCTTTGCTATGTTCTGTGAATGGGATTAGTTTTAAATTTTCTCTACAACCCTTGCCATTTCAATAGCTACCATTGCTGCATCCCAACCTTTATTGCCAGATTTAGATCCTGCTCTTTCAATTGCTTGTTCAATTGTCTCAGTTGTTATAACTCCAAAGGATACAGGGACGCCTGTTTCAAGACAAACTTGAGCAATCCCCTTTGAAACTTCAGCTGCAATGTAATCAAAATGGGGTGTAGCTCCCCTTATTAAAGTTCCCAGACATATTATGGCATTGAACTTTCCTGTTTGTGCCAGTTTTTTTGCTACTAAGGGTATTTCAAAAGAACCTGGTACTCTAACAATCTGTATATCCGACTCTTTAGCTCCGTGTCTTATTAGGGCATCCAAAGCTCCTTCAAGAAGTTTTGAGGTAATGAATTCATTAAATCTGCTGACTACTATTCCAAACTTTAATCCATCTGCTTGTAATTTTCCTTCAATAATCTTCATTTACATTTACCTCCCTACGGATAAAATAATTCAAATCTTCTCATTCTAACATTTATCACTAAAGCTATTCCTATAAAATTTGCAAGGAGTGTTGTTCCACCATAACTCATAAAAGGTAGAGGGATTCCTACAACAGGCATTATGCCAAGGGTCATTCCCAAGTTTATAAAAAAATATAAAAGAAGCACAGAAGTAAAACCTAATGCTAAATATTTTCCGAAAAAATCTTTTGCTAAAAGAGAAGTATAAAAAGTCCTATAGAAAACAGTAAAGTAGAGTGAAAGAAGAAATAGACACCCTATAAATCCCCATTCCTCAGCGAAGATTGGGAAAATAAAGTCAGTATGCCTTTCAGGTAAAAATTTTAAGGGTCCTTGAGTCCCTTCTAAAAAACCTTTGCCAAACAATCCTCCAGAGCCTATTGTTATTACTGACTGACTTATGTTATAACCAATTCCCTTAGGATCCACAGAAGGATCCATAAAAGCTATTAAACGGTTCCTTTGGTATTCTTTCAATCCTTCCCATAGTAATTCCCACAAAAATAAGAGAGAAACAATAAAGAGAAATACAGTAAAAACTAACACCCGTAATTGTAAACCCTTGTAAATAAGCATTATGAATGTAATAGTTATAATCAAAAGGGCTGTGCCTAGATCTGGTTGTTTAACTATTAGAAAAAAGGGTATACAGGCAAATAAGAGAAAAATTTTTATAGTATCAATTACAGTAAGAGGTGATTTTTTTTCTGATAAAAAGGCTGATAGACATATAACAAAAAGAATCTTAAAAATTTCAGAAGGCTGAAAAGAAAAAAATCCGAGATTTATCCATCTTTTTGCCCCCATGGCAGTTTTACCAGAGAATAATACAGCTATTAATAAGATTAAACCAAAAATATAAAGAGGTATCCAGAATCTTTTAAGTTTATTATAGTCAAAGCTTATAAAAACAAAAAAAACAGTAATTGATATGATTACCCATATAAGCTGTTTCACATAGAAGGGAGGCATTTCACCCTCATCTAAAGGGGGTCTTGTAGAGCTGTATATGGTTAAAATACCAACAAAACATATGGTTAGCACACATAAAAGTGTTAGCCAGTCAAAGTTTTCTATGGTTCTTCTATCTATTTTCCACATGAAGTTGTCTTTTCTTAATAATATATCCTTCCAAGATATTTTTTGCCACTGGCGCAGCTACAGCTCCTCCACTACCTCCATGTTCAACTATTACAGCAAAGGCAATTTCTGGATTATTCACAGGTGCAAAACCAATAAACCAGGCATGATGTTCTATATTTTTTTGATAAAATTTTCCCTTAAGTGCCTTGCTTATCAATTGTACAGTCCCAGTTTTTCCTCCAAATCTAATTAAAAAAGATTTTGCTTTCACAGCAGTTCCATTAGGTTCATTAACAACTGCATCTAATGCGTCTTTAATAATTTCGAGATTTTTACTATTAAAACCGAGATTAATTCCCTCAGATTTGCTTTCTCTTAATATGTATGGTTTATATTTTATACCACCATTGACGAAAGTT
>CALDSV010000050.1 GCA_937924475.1 uncultured bacterium | reverse complement strand
TCCTGTAAGAAATGTTTACAGAGAAATCATGTCAGTTTGTTATGGTTTCTTCAGCCCTGTGGAAGGTTCCATGACAAAGGCTGATCTTGAAAGTGTTCTTGAGAAAAGAAGACTTACAAGCGGATGGGTATTTCCTTATCCAATTCTTTTTGACATCTCAGAAGAAGACTTCAAAAAACTTGGAGTTGGAGCAGGTGATTGGCTCCTACTGAGACTTAAAGGTGAACCTTTTGCAATTTTAGAGATTGAAGAGGTTTATGAAATTGTTCCAGGTGATGTAGCAGTAAGAACCTTTGGAACACCTGAGAAAAATCCAGAAGTTGTTAAGGTACCTTTTGACCAGAAACATACAGGGTATAATATTTATTGCTCATTGAATCCTATAATACTTGCCGGTAAATATACAATTATTAATGAGCCTAAATTAAGACCACCTTTTGATAGATTCTGGTATCCACCAAAGAGATGCAGAGAGGAATTTGAAAGAAGAGGTTGGACTACTGTTATTGCCCATCAGACAAGAAATGTCCCTCACACAGGACATGAAGCCTTAATGAAAAATGCTGCTTACATTGGTGACGTAAAGCCCTGTGATGGTATAGTAGTCAATGCTATCGTAGGAGCAAAGAGAATTGGAGACTTCCCCGATGAAGCAATTGTTGAAGGACATGAAATGGTGCACTTAGCTGGTTACATTAAACCAGAGCGTCATCTTGTAACATTTACACTTTGGGATATGAGATATGGTAACCCAATAGAGTCTCTTATTCATGCTGTAATAAGACAAAATATGGGAATTTCTTTCCATATGTTTGGAAGAGACCATGCAGCCTTAGGTGAATACTATGATATTTTTGCAACTCAAATTCTTTGGTCTAAGGGAATCCCAAGCTTTGGCTTTAATGAACCACCTTATATGGTAGATGGTGGATTTTATATAAGACCTCAGAACATTGAAGAGTTCTGGTTCTGTCCAAAGTGTAAAGAGTTTGCTTACTCAGCTAACTGCTCCCATAAAGGTATTTACTCAAGATACTCTGGAAGCTTCATAAGAGGTCTTATTAATGAGGGTGTAATGCCACCACCTGAAATTTACAGACCAGAAGTTTACAAAGTAGTTGTAAAATGGTGGCAGAAGTTTGGATATCCATTTAATAACGAGAAATATCTCAAAGAGAGAGAGGAGAGATTAGAGGTTGATCTCCCTCACATGGAACTTCCAGCTCACTTAAAAAAATAAAGGAGGAGGTGAATAATGGCTAAGTTCTTTGGTGTTGTAATCGATGAAACTAGACTAAAGGCAATAAAGGGCACTCCTCTTGAGGAAAAAGTAGAACCCATCTTTGGAGGTGCCCTAAAGAGATTAGTTCTTGAAGTTCCTGATGATCTGGGACAAAAAGTAATTGACCAGTTCACAAAAGCAAGATTTGATGCAAGAGGATTTATTGAAGAAACTCCAGCTGCTTTTAAGAGGCTTGTTTTTAAGAAAATAGTAGAGATGAAATCCTTAGGTCCAGAGGTTATGGAAGCAGCTTTAGCAGAGCTGCCTTCTATAAAGGATGATATTGCAAAGGAAGACAAAGAGCTTCCAGTTCCTGATATTGATATTAGTGATGTGCTGGAGTTACAAAAAAATCCAGTACAAAAACCAGCATAAAAAACAAAAAGGAGGTTAAACTATGCCAAGCTTTGTAATGGTTGAAAAGTGTGATGGCTGCAAAGCCCAGGACAAGACAGCATGTCAGTACATCTGTCCTAATGACCTTATGACATTGGACAGAGAAAAAATGAAAGCTTATAATCAGGAGCCGGATCAGTGTTGGGAATGTTACAACTGTGTAAAAATTTGTCCTCAGCAGGCAATCGAAATTAGAGGATATGCCGATTTCTTCCCACTTGGTGCAAGCGTTATTCCCATGAGAGGTCAGGATGCCATTATGTGGACAATTAAGTTTAGAAGTGGCGCTATAAAGAGATTCAAATTCCCAATAAGACTTACACCTGAAGGTTACTGGAAAGCTGAAAACATTTATGAAGGATTACCTGAGCCTGATTATTCAAAAATCAAAGGTCCTGGCTATTTTAATTATGAAGCCAGAAAAGAGTAAAAAACAAAGTAAGGAGGTATAAAGATGGAAAAAGAGACTTGCACATTTTCATATTGTCAGAAGCCAGAAGTTGTAGTTGTTGACACCGATTTCCTTATAATCGGTGGTGGTATGGCTGCTTGTGGTGCTGCTTTCGAGGGATGCAGATGGGCTACCCCAAAGGGACTCAAAGTAACAATGGTTGATAAAGCTGCAACAGATCGTTCTGGTGCAGTTGCCATGGGTCTTAGCGCAATTAATACTTATATTGGTGAGAATAAGGTTGAGGATTATGTAAGATATGTCCGTGCAGACCTCATGGGAATAATCCGTGAAGACTTGGTATATGATCTTGGAAGACACGTTGACAACTCAGTTCATATGTTTGAGGAGTGGGGACTTCCAATCTGGAAAAAGAGTGACGATGGATGGTCCCTTGATGGTTTCCAGGCAAGAGATCAGGGTAAACCAAAACTCAAAGATGGTGGAGTACCATGCCGTTCTGGTAAATGGCAGATAATGATCAACGGAGAATCTTATAAAGTAATAGTAGCTGAGGCTGCAAAAGCTGCTCTTGAATATAACAGAAAGGCTCTTAATATACCACAAAATCTTTTTGAAAGAGTTTTCATAGTAAAACTCATCAAAGATGCAAAAGAGGATAACAGAGTAGCTGGTGCAGTAGGTTTCAGTGTAAGAGAAAATAAAGTATATGTCTTTAAGGCAAAGGCAATTCTTAATGCATCTGGTGGAGCTGTTAATGTATTCAGACCAAGATCAACCCGTGAGGGTCAAGGTAGAGCTTGGTATCCCGTATGGAACTCTGGCTCTGGATACTATCTGGGAATGAGTGTTGGCGCTGAGATGACAATGATGGAAAACAGATTTGTGCCTGCAAGATTTAAGGATGGATATGGACCAGTTGGTGCTTGGTTCCTCTTCTTTAAAGCAAAAGCAACAGATGCACTTGGAAATGATTATTGTGCAAAAGATTGCTCAGAGTTCCAAGAGGCTGTTAAGAAATATGGAAAATGGGCTGAAGCTCTTGGTACAGCCATCAGAAACCATCTCATGATGCAAGCAATGAAGCAGGGTAGAGGACCAATACTTATGAACACCCATACAGCTATGCAAGAACTTGCAAAGCAGATGGATCCAAAGAGATTAAAACATCTTGAGGCTGAGGCTTGGGAAGACTTCCTTGACATGTGTATTTCTCAAGCTGGTCTTTGGGCTGCTCAGAACATTGAGCCTGACAAGTTTCCATCTGAGATTATGCCTACTGAGCCTTATCTTCTTGGTTCCCATGCTGGTTGTGCAGGCTTCTGGGTAAGCGGACCTGGCGATATACCTGGAACACCAGCAGAGTGGTTCTGGGGTTACAACAGAATGAGTACAGTAAAAGGCTTATTTATGGCTGGTGATATTGTTGGTGCTTCTGGACATAAATTCTCCTCTGGTTCTCATGCAGAAGGTAGAATTGCTGCAAAGACAGCAATAGCCTTTATACTTGATAATCCAAATTATTCTCCTGAATTAGCTGCTAATATAGATGACCTTGTAGCTGAAATGTATCTACCTTTTGAAATTTATGAAAAATACAAGACTTACTCAACAGATCCAGCAATAAATCCTTATTACATTAGACCAAATATGTATCAAGCAAGACTTCAGAAGATTGCTGATGAATACTTTGGTGGAATAAGCACTTGGTATATGACCTCCAAGACTATGATTGAAGAAGGTCTTAAGAAGCTTCAACTTCTCAAAGAGGATGCTGCAAGATTAGCTGCTGCAAATCTCCATGAGCTACTCCGCTGCTGGGAGAACTATCATAGAGCTCTCTCATTGGAAGCACATGCAAGACATATCCTCTTTAGAGAAGAGTCTAGATACCCAGGTTACTACTACAGAGGTGACTTTGACTTTGTTGATGACAACAATTGGAGAGCTTTTGTCAATTCAGTATATGATCCAGCAACAGATACCTTTACACTTAAGAAAGTCCCATACGTCCAGATCATTCCAGACTAATATGAGAGTAAAGAGGGGAGGGAATTCTTTCCCTCCCTTTTATTTCTTCATTGTAGAGTTAAATTAGAAATTCGTAATGCAGTTTGAAGACTGTATTACGAATTTTTATGTTTAAGATAATTCAATAAAGGAGGCTGAGAATGCATCATAATGGTAGCCCAACGAGAATCTTGGTTATTGGTGGGGGATTTAGTGGTTTAACTGCTGGAATTGAGGCTGCCGAGACAGGTGCTGAAGTAATAATAGTTGAAAAAAATCCCTATCTCGGTGGAAGAGTTGCTCAGTTAAATAAATATTTTCCCAAAATATGCCCACCTTTATGTGGTCTTGAGATTAATTTTCGTCGTATAAAGGTAAACCCCAAAATAACATTTTATACTATGGCAGAAGTTCAATCTGTCTCAGGAGGACCAGGAGATTATACTGTAAATATAAAGGTAAATCCAAGATACGTAAACAGCAACTGCACTGCTTGCAATGCATGTTATGAGGCATGTCCTGTGGAGATAGATAGTGAATTCAATTTTGGACTTAATAAGACAAAGGTCATTCATCTTCCCTTTGAACAGTCTTTTCCTTTAAGATATGTGGTGGATAGAAAATCTTGTCCTAAGGATTGCCCAGCACCTTGCACAGAAGCATGCAAATATAATGCTATTGATTTTAATATGCAGAGCGAGACAATTGAGGTAAAAGTAGACTCTATTATAATAGCTACTGGATGGAAACCCTATGATGCTTCTAAGATAGACAATTTGGGGTTTGGTAAAGTTAAAAATGTAATAACAAACATGATGCTTGAGAGGCTTGCTTCAAAGAATGGTCCTACAGGTGGACAGATTTTAAGGCCTTCTGATGGAAAACCCGTTGAAAAGATTGCTTTTGTCCAGTGTGCTGGAAGTAGAGATGAAAACCATCTGCCCTTCTGTTCCTATATATGTTGTCTTGCATCTCTAAAGCATACACTTTACATCAAAGAACAAAATCCTGATGCAGAAATCTTTATTTATTATATTGATATTAGAACTCCCGGCAGATACGAGAAGTTTTTTAATCAGGTAAAAGAGCAAGGTGGAGTCAATCTTATTAAAGGAAAAGTTGCAGCAATTGAACAGGACTCAGAGAGTGATGATGTGATTATTACAGTGGAGGATATGCTTAACTTTAAGAAAATAAAACAAAAAGTTGACATGGTTGTTCTTGCCACAGGAATGCAGCCTGAGGGTTTAGAATTTAAAGTTCCCGGAATCAAGTATGCTATTGATGGTTTTGTAATTGAGGCTGATGGTATTTATTCAGCAGGATGTGCAAAAAATCCTATGGATGTAGCAGGATGTGGAAAGGATTCCACAGGCGCAGCCCTCAAGGCAAGTCAGATTGGTGGAAGGAGGTAATCCATGGAAAAGAAAATAGGACTTTATATCTGTAAAGGCTGCGGTATAGGTGAAGCAATAAACACAGAAAAAATTGTTAATATTGCCAAGAATGCTTTAAGAGTGCCTGTTGTAGCTGAACATGAAATACTTTGCAGTGCAGATGGAGTTGAACTAATAAAGAAAGATATTGCTGAACAGGGCATAAACAGTATAGTTATAGCAGGCTGTTCTCCAAGGGTGAAAACCTATGAATTTAATTTTCCCGGTTGCTTTGTAGAGAGAGTTCCTGTAAGAGAGCTTGCCCTTTGGACAATTGAATCACAGGAGGAACAACAACAGGCTGCAGAAGATTATATTAAAATGGGCGTAATTAAAATCCAAAAAGGTGACATACCTGAACCTTATAAGATTGAGATTAACAAAACCATACTCGTTGTTGGTGGTGGTGTTTCAGGAATGACTGCAGCTTTAGAGGCAGCTAAATCTGGTTATGAGGTAGTGCTGATTGAGAAAGAAGCAGAGTTGGGAGGCTTTGCAAGAAAACTATACAAGGTAGTGCCTACTGATGATTATACAAAGGGAGTTTTGGGAGATGTAAATCTTGAACCTCTTATAAATGAGGTTACCTCAAATCCAAAAATAAAAGTTTTTACCTCCTCCAAGATTGATAGAATCGAAGGACAGCCTGGTGATTTTGATGTGACTATTTCAAAGAACGGTTCAACAGAAACTATTAAAATTGGAGCTATTATTCAGGCAACCGGCTGGAAACCCTATGATGCAAAGAAGCTGGCCAAAAAATATGGATATGGAAAGTTTAAAGATGTTGTAACAAATTATGAGTTTGAAGAAATAGCCAAGAAAAACAAAGGAATTATTAAAAGGCCCTCAGATGATAGAGTTGTAAAAACAGTTCTTTTTGTTCAGTGTGCAGGGCAAAGAGATCCTGAGCATATTCCTTATTGCTCCGGAATGTGTTGTGCTACCAC
The DNA here is from genome assembly GCA_937924475.1 of uncultured bacterium. GTDB lineage: Bacteria > Nitrospirota > Thermodesulfovibrionia > Thermodesulfovibrionales > Thermodesulfovibrionaceae > Thermodesulfovibrio. The sequence goes on along the minus strand of CALDSV010000050.1, from coordinate 14,205 downwards.
TTTAAAACAGGCAAGATATGTCACTGATGGAAATCCTGATGCCACAGCAATGGTTATTTATAAAGACATGAGAACACCGGGGAAATTAGAATATTATTATAAAGAAGCTCAAAATGCCCCAGGTATGATGCTTGCTAAGGGAGAAGTAATAGGAATCAGAGAAGAATATGATAAACTAATCGTTACTGTTGAAAACTCTCTTTTAGGTGAGAAGGTAGAGATAGAGACAGAGATGGTAGTTCTTGCCACGGGAATGGTTCCTACTACAAAAGAGCCTCAAGATTATTTAATAGGGCTTGCTGCAGCAGCTGCTAAAGGTGATGAAGAAAAGGCAAAATATATAGAATCCACAAAGAAGCCTGAATTTATCCTTAATCTTGGATATCGTCAAGGCCCTGAGCTTCCTTTCTTAGAAGGAGGCTTTGGTTTTGCAGACTCTAACTTTATATGTTTCCAGTATGAAACGAGAAGAACAGGCATATATGCTGTAGGCCCTGTACGCCAGCCAATGAATATGACTGAGGCTAAGGAAGATGCAAGGGGAGCTGCTCTGAAGGCAATTCAATGTATTGAGCATGTAGCTAATGGAATAGCTGTTCATCCAAGAGCATGGGATACATCTTATCCTGAACCAAACCTTACAAAATGCACTGCCTGTAAGCGTTGTACAGAAGAGTGTCCTTTCGGTGCTATAGATGAAGATGAAAAAGGTATTCCTTACTACAAACCTAATAGATGCCGTAGGTGCGGAACTTGTATGGGTGCTTGTCCTGAAAGAATTGTATCTTTCAAGGATTACAGTGTTGATATGATTGGAACAATGCTAAAGAATGTCTCAGTACCCAGTGAGGATGAAAGACCTCGTATTATAGTTTTATGCTGCGAAAATGATGCTTTCCCTGCTACTGAAACTGCCGCTCTTAATAGACTTAAACTTGATCCAGCTGTAAGATTTATTCAGCTTAGATGTCTTGGTTCTATGAACCTTGTCTGGATTGCTGATGCTCTCTCAAGAGGTGTTGATGGGATGCTTCTGCTGGGATGCAAATTTGGAGAAAACTATCAATGCCATTTTGCAAAGGGTAGTGAATTGGCTAAGTATAGGCTTGGTAAAGTTCAGGAGACCTTAGACAGATTACAGCTCGAATCCGATAGAGTTAAAATGTATGAATTAGCAATCGATGAATACTGGAGAGTTCCAGAGATAATTAATGAATTTATGGAGAAAATTAGAGAAATTGGTCCTAATCCATTTAAGGGCTTCTAAGGAGGGAAGAGATGGACAAACCAGTAAAACCAGATTTACAGTTTGCAAAAGAAATCATAAAAGCAGGTGGAGAATCTCTAAAAAAATGCTACCAGTGTTCAACCTGTACTGTGGTATGCAATCTTTCACCTGAGGATAAGCCTTTTCCAAGAAAGGAAATGCTTTATGCCCAATGGGGATTGAAGGAAAAATTATTCAAAAATCCTGACATTTGGCTTTGTCATCACTGTGGTGACTGTACTGCCTATTGCCCAAGAGGCGCAAAACCTGGAGAAGTTTTAGGAGCAGTTAGAAAACTAATGATAAAGAATTATTCACCTCCAAGCTTTCTTGCCAACTGGGTTGCAGATCCCAAGTATCTTCTTCTCATTTTCCTGATACCATTACTCTTCTTCTTGGGAGAAATGGCTTTGCTTGGATATTTTAGTGGGATTGAAATACCAAGAGGTGAAAATGGAGAGATGTCTTATGTGGCTTTTCTTCCACCTGTTCCATGGATAGATATACCTTTCATGGCAATAGCAGGCTTTGCTGTAATTTGTTTTTACTTAGGTGTTAAAAAGTACTGGCTTGATTTAACAGAGGGAGTAGAACTCAAGAGAAAAGATATTTATAATTGTATTTATGAGACAATCAAAGATATTCTGCTACATAAGAAATTCCAACTTTGCACTCTAAATAAGAACAGATCAACTGCTCATCTTCTTGTTTTATATGCTTTTATTGGTTTAGCCATAACAACAGGTATAGCTGCTTTTTATGAATGGGTATTAAGATGGGAAGCTCCCTATCCGCAGACAAATATTGTAAAAATAATCGGAAACATTAGCGGTATTGCTCTTGTTATCGGAATGTTGCTAATTATTGCAAACAGAACCAAGAATGCAGTTAAACAAGGACTTGGTAGTTACTTTGATTGGCTTCTAATAACAATTATATTTGCTGTAGGTATTACAGGTTTTCTTGCTGAAATTTTGAGAGAAGCAGAAGTTGAAACATTAGGATATGCCTCATATATTGCACATCTTGTTTTTGTTTTTGCTCTTTTTGCCTATGCTCCCCATTCAAAGATGGCTCATATGGTTTACAGAACCACAGCTATGGTATTTGCTAAGACAGCCATGCGGGAAGAAGTAAAGAAGGAAGAAGCTGCTTAAAATTTTCAAAAATTCACGATAATCCAAGGCGGGTTTTAAACCCGCCTTCTTTATTTTTAAAATACTCACATGAAAATTCATTAAAGTTTCGAAACTTTTTTAAATAGAACTTTATTTTTAATGTCTAAAAAATGTTTAATCCAATAAATACTTTGTTCTTATTTATTTTTTGGAAAAATTTTTGAATATTTTGATATATTAAAAATTAAACTATCAAAAGATAAGGAGGTCTAACTTGAATTCAAAAAAAGAGGAGTTCAAATTTAATACAATAGAAGAAGTTTTAGAAGATATAAGTCAAGGTAAAATGATAATTATTGTGGATGACGAAGACCGAGAAAACGAAGGAGATCTTTTTGTTGCTGCTGAGAAAGTTACACCTGAGGCAATCAATTTTATGGCAAAATATGCAAGAGGATTAATATGTTTACCTTTAACACCTGAAAGAGTTGAAGAATTAAAACTTCCAATGATGGTAGATATAAATGAAACCCCCCATCAGACTGCTTTTACCGTATCTATTGAAGCAAGAAAAGGAGTAACAACTGGAATATCAGCTCATGACAGAGCTGTTACAATACTTACTGCTATAGATCCAAAAACAAAGCCAGAAGACCTTGTAAGGCCAGGACATGTCTTCCCTCTAAAAGCACAAAAAGGTGGAGTCCTTAAAAGGGCTGGTCATACCGAAGCTGCTGTTGATCTTGCAAGACTGGCAGGCCTTTATCCTGCTGGAGTAATATGTGAGATTATGAATGATGACGGTACAATGGCAAGAGTTCCACAACTCATGGAATTTGCCAAAAAACATGGATTAAAGATCACCACTATCAAGGATTTAATAAGATATAGGATGAGGAATGAAACTTTAGTCAGAAGAGTAGCCACAGTTCAACTTCCTACTGATTACGGAGACTTCAATGCAATTGCTTACACTACATTGATTGATGATAAAGTACATCTTGCTCTGGTAAAGGGAGAAATAAGAGGAAATGATGAAATTCTTGTAAGAGTTCACTCAGAGTGTTTAACAGGGGATGTTTTTTTATCAAAAAGATGTGACTGTGGTTCACAACTTCACAGAGCTCTTGAAATGATTTCAGAAGCTGGGAAAGGGGTTTTACTCTATATGAGACAGGAAGGAAGAGGAATAGGTTTATTAAATAAGCTAAAAGCTTACGAACTTCAAGAAAAGGGATATGATACTGTGGAGGCTAATATAAAATTAGGATTTAAACCTGACTTAAGGGATTATGGTGTAGGGGCTCAAATTCTTGTTGATTTGGGAGTAAAAAAAATGCGATTAATGACTAATAATCCGAGAAAAATAGTAGGACTTGAAGGATATGGTTTAAAAGTAGTGGAAAGAGTACCTATAGAGGTTAAACCAAATGATAAGAATAAATGCTATTTAAAAACCAAAAAAGAAAAATTAGGACATTTATTGACAAAAGTTTAACGCGCCTGAGAGGATTTGAACCTCCGACCTTGGGGTCCGGAGCCCCACGCTCTGTCCCCTGAGCTACAGGCGCATTTAAATTGATTATATCAAAAGTAAAGGTTTTTTTAGCAATAAATTCAACTAAAGGAGTGTTAGATGAGAGAAAATGAAATCCCCTTAGGATTAACTTTCGATGATGTTTTACTTATTCCTTCAAAATCAGATATAGTACCCGCAGAGGTGGATGTATCTACTTATTTTACTCGAGATATAAAACTAAACATCCCTATTGTTTCTGCTGCCATGGATACAGTTACTGATGCTAATCTTGCAATTGCCATTGCCCGAGAAGGTGGAATTGGTGTTATTCACCGCAATATGCCTCCAGAAAGGCAGGCATTGGAAGTTGATAAAGTAAAGAAATCTGAAAGCGGTATGATTGTTGATCCCATCACTATTTCACCAGATGCACCAATCTCAGAAGCTTTAGCATTAATGGAAAGATACAGAATCTCTGGTGTTCCTGTAACTGTCAATGGCAAGCTTATAGGGATAATAACAAATAGAGATCTGAAGTTTGAAAGAGATTTTACAAGAAAAGTTGAAGATGTAATGACTAAAGAAAGACTTATAACAGCTCCTGTTGGAATTACTCTGGAGGAAGCACAGGAAATTTTACATAAATACAAGATTGAAAAATTACCAATTGTTGATGAAAATTTTAATTTAAAAGGATTGATAACAATCAAAGACATTGAGAAAAGAAAAAAATATCCTAATGCCTGTAAAGATCATTTGGGAAGACTCCGTGTTGCAGCAGCAGTAGGAGTTGGAGAGGCTGCAATTTACCGGGCAGAGCTTCTTATAAAGGCAGGAGTAGATTCAATTGTAATAGATACTGCCCATGGTCATAGCAAAGGCGTCATTGAGACTCTCAAGGAGATTAAAAGAAGATTTGATATTCCTGTGGTGGCAGGTAATATTGCAACTGCTGAGGCTGCAGAAGAGTTAATTCAGGCAGGAGCTGATGCTGTTAAAGTAGGTATAGGACCTGGTTCTATCTGCACAACAAGAATTGTTGCAGGTGCTGGAGTTCCCCAGCTTACAGCAATTATGAACTGTTATGCTGTTACTTCAAAATACAATATACCTTTAATTGCTGATGGAGGGATTAAATACTCTGGTGACATAACTAAAGCACTGGCTGCTGGAGCTCACTGTGTAATGATTGGCAGTCTTTTTGCAGGCACTGGTGAAGCCCCTGGAGAAATAATTCTTTATCAAGGAAGAAGCTATAAAACTTACAGAGGTATGGGTTCTATTGGTGCTATGCAGAGCGGATCTCGTGACAGATACAGACAAGAGATGCTCTCTCCAGATAAACTTGTTCCAGAAGGAGTTGAAGGAAGAGTACCCTATAGAGGGCCTCTTGCTAAAAGTGTTAATCAATTAGTAGGGGGATTGAAATCAGGAATGGGATATTGCGGTTGTAGAACTCTTGAAGAGTTGAGAAACAAAGCAAAATTCATAAAGATAACTAATGCAGGATTAAGGGAAAGCCATGTTCATGATGTAACAATTACAAGAGAAGCTCCTAATTACTGGGTTGAGGACTAAGATGCAGGAAATAATAGTAATAGATTTTGGCTCACAATATACTCAACTTATTGCAAGAAGAATAAGAGAGCTAAAGGTTTATTCAGAGATAATTCCTTGCACTGCTCCCTTTTCAGAAATAGAGGATAGAAAACCTCAAGGAATAATACTTTCTGGTGGACCGGCAAGCGTCTTTGAAAAAGATGCTCCAAGTATTGACAAGAGAATTTTCAACCTTGGAATCCCTATACTTGGCATATGCTATGGCATGCAGTTAATTACCCATCTATTAGGAGGTAAGGTATCAAAAGCCAAAAAGAGAGAATATGGGAAGGCTATTTTAAAAATAGACGACTATAGAGCACTTTTTTCAGATGTGAAAGATGATTCAGTAGTATGGATGAGTCATGGCGATAAAATAATTGAAATGCCTAAAGGCTTTGAAAGAATTGCTCACACTGAAAATTCTCCCTATGCAGCTATTGCAGATTTTCAAAGAAGAATATTTGCTCTACAATTTCATCCAGAGGTAGCTCATACTGAAGAAGGTAAAAAAATACTAAGCAACTTTCTTTTCAAAATATGTGATTGCAAACCAACATGGAACATGCATTCCTTTATAAAAACAGCAATAGAAGATATAAAGGAAAAGGTTGGCAAACATAAGGTAGTCTGTGCTTTAAGCGGAGGTGTAGACTCTACAGTAACAGCAGTATTGGTTCATAGAGCAATAGGTGATGCCCTCACATGCATATTTGTAGATAATGGGCTTTTGAGAGCAGGAGAAAGAGAAAAAGTTGAAAAAATGTTAAAGGATAATTTTCACATAAATTTAAGAGTAATAGATGCTTCTGATAGATTTTTAAGAAGGCTTAAAGGTGTAAGAGATCCTGAAAGAAAGAGAAAAATAATCGGAAGAGAGTTCATAAAAATCTTTGAAGAAGAAGCAAAAAAAATTAAGGGAGTTAAGTTTCTTGCTCAAGGAACACTTTATCCAGATGTAATAGAGAGTGTATCCTTTAAAGGTCCTTCTGCTACAATAAAAAGTCATCACAACGTAGGCGGACTTTTAAAGAGAATGAAGTTAAAACTTATTGAACCTTTGAGAGAGCTTTTTAAAGATGAAGTAAGACAGCTTGGGAAAGAACTTGGTATACCAGAGGAAATTCTCTATAGACATCCTTTCCCAGGTCCAGGCCTTGCTATAAGATGTGTTGGTGAGGTTACTGGTGAAAGACTGGAAATACTTAGGCAAGCTGATAAAATTGTCCTTGAGGAAATAAAAAAGTCTGGGTTTTACAGGAATATATGGCAATCCTTTGCAGTTTTACTTCCCATAAGAACAGTGGGAGTAATGGGTGATGAAAGAACCTACGAGCATGTTATAGCCATCAGAGCAGTTAACAGTACTGATGGAATGACAGCAGACTGGGTAAAGCTTCCCCATGAAGTACTTGAAAGAGTTTCAAACAGAATAATAAACGAAGTAAAAGGAGTAAACAGAGTTGTATATGATATAACTTCAAAACCACCAGGAACAATTGAATGGGAGTAAAATTTTGTATAATTGAATGTAAAAAGTTTAAGGAGAGAAAAAAATGGATTTAGATAAAATATATGAAAAAATTAGACGAATGAGAGTTGAAAAGATAAAAAATTATGCGAATTAAAGAAAAATTTACACCAAAGCCAAACTTAATATAATAAATGAATACTGAACTAAAGAAATATCTCAACGATAAAAAAAAGGGAATTGACGAGTTCATTAAAGAATATTTTAAAACTCCTGTAATTCCTCTTATTCTCCATGAATCTGTTGTCTATTCTCTTACTGCTGGTGGTAAGAGAATTAGACCAATTCTATGTATTGCATCCTATGAAGCCTGTAACGGTAATAAAAATATAATACCATACGCAACTGCAATAGAATTTATCCATACATACTCTCTCATACACGATGACTTGCCTGCAATGGATGATGATGACCTGAGACGCGGAAAACCAACAAATCATAAAGTTTTTGGTGAAGGAATAGCAATTTTAGCAGGAGATGGATTACTAACAGAAGCTTTCAGAATTCTTTCAAATCCCCTTTATGCAAAAATAAAGGCAGATACTTTATTAAGAGTTATTTATGAAATATCTATGGCAGCAGGACTTAGAGGAATGGTGGCAGGTCAGGCTTATGATTTAATCTCCGAAGGGAAAGAGCCTAATGGAGAAATTGTTGAATTTATTCATCTTCATAAAACTGCAGCCATGATAAGAGCATCAGTAAAAACAGGCGCCTTGCTTGCTGAGGCTTCTGAAGATAAAATTGATAGATTGGAATCTTATGGAGAGGCAATAGGACTTGCTTTTCAGATTGTAGATGACATTCTTGATATTGAAAGTACAACAGAAGAAATGGGTAAACCCCAAGGTTCCGATATGCAGAGGGGTAAAATGACATATCCCAGAGTTTATGGCATTGAAAAATCAAGAAAAAAGGCAAAGGAACTTGTAGATAAAGCTTTAGAAACATTAAGTATCTTTGATGAAAAAGCAGAACCTTTAAGACAAATAGCACTTTATATAGTTAAAAGAACCTCTTGAGAAGTGAAACTTCGACTCGATCAATTAATTCTTAAAAAAGGGATTGCAGAATCAAGACAGAAAGCTCGTGCATTAATCATAGAAGGAAAAGTTTTAGTAAATGGCTTAAAGATTGAAAAACCGGGCACTTTGGTAGAGGAAAATTCTGAGATTAAACTATGTGGTAAAAGTCTTCCCTATGTGAGCAGAGGAGGATTAAAGCTTGAAAAGGCTATAAGAGAGTTTCCAATTGATGTAAAGGAAAAAGTTGCCATGGATGTAGGTGCCAGCACTGGAGGATTTACAGATTGTTTACTTCAACATGGTGTAAAGAGGGTTTATGCTGTAGATGTAGGTTACGGGCAGCTTGCTTGGAAGCTTAGAACTGATCCAAGAGTTATTCCTATAGAAAAAACAAATATTAGATACATGAATAGGGATTTGATTCCGGAATCCATTGATATGGTTACAATAGATGTGTCTTTTATTTCACTAAAGCTTGTAATTCCAAAAGTTTTAGAGTTTCTCAAGCCGGAAGGTGAAATTGTTGCTCTAATTAAACCTCAATTTGAATTAGGACCTCAGGATATTGAAAAAGGAGGGATAGTAAAGAGTGAAGAAAAAAGAATTAAAGCCGTAGAGGAGATAAAAAAATTTTTTGAAAAACTTAATCTTAAAGTATTTGGAATTACAGAATCTCCCATCAAAGGTCAAAAGGGCAATATAGAATACTTAATATATGCTAAGCTTAATCCACAATAGAACCAAAAATCATTCCAGAGATAGTAGCCATAACTATAACAAGACTAACATATATAAAAGTTTTCTTAAAACCTATTGTTTTCATGATTACAACCATACTTGGCAAACTCAAAGCAGGACCAGCAAGTAATAAAGCAAGAGCAGGTCCTTTACCCATGCCTGCACCGAGTAAACCTTGTATTATTGGAATTTCAGTAAGAGTTGCAAAATACATAAAGGCACCAATAATACTGGCGATTAAATTAGCCTGAAAAGTATTACCTCCTACAATTGAATAAACCCATTTTGATGGAATTATTCCTTCATTTCCCACTCTTCCAAAGAAAAATCCAGCTACTAAAACACCCATAAAAAGCAACGGAATTATTAAATAAGCATAATACCACGTTTGATATATCCATTGCGTTAATTCTTCTTTATTAAACCATTTAATGCTTGCCAAGACAGTAAGAGTGAAAAAAATAATTGCAAGTATCCATTTCAAATTATATACTATCCACCACAGGGAAACTGAGCTTTCAGCAGGTTTACCCCAGTTTGCAAAAATCAGAAATCCTATCATGAATGCAATATGCATAGTTGTTTGGTAAAGAGGTTTAGCTTTGAGCGATACTATTTCAAAATCATCTTCAACTTGTCTTTTCTTCTCTTCTCTTATAAAAATTAAATGCATGAGTAAGCCAATTATTATGCTAAAAAATACAGCACCAATAGCTCTTGCCAAGCCAATCTCCCATCCAAGAACCCTTGCTGTAAGAATGATGGCAAGAACATTTATAGCAGGACCAGAATATAAAAAAGCTATAGCAGGACCTAATCCTGCCCCTCTTTGATATATGCTCATAAAAAGAGGTAGAATTGTGCAGGAACATACAGCTAAAATAGAGCCTGATAAGGAGGCAATAGTATAGGAAAGAATTTTATTTGCTTTGGCACCAAAATACTTCATTACTGCTGCTTTATTTACAAAAGTAGCTATAGCTCCAGCAATAAAGAAAGCAGGAATTAAACATAGCAAAACATGCTCTTTGGCATACCACTTTGTCAAAGCTAAGGATTCAAAAATTGCCTTTACAAACCTCTCATTTTCAATTGGTAAAAAATAAAAAATTAAAAAAAGCAACACAATTAAGCCTAACTTATACCTTTCTTTCATTTTTTTGTTCCTCTAATTTTTTTGACGGTAAAAAAGGCTTTTGAATCTTGAATTTTTCAAGTCTCTCTAACTCTTCTTTTATTTCTTCATGCGAAATTTTTTCCACAATGGAAAGTAATAAGAATCTATTAAATAATTCACTGTCATTAATTCTGTAAAATATCCATTTTCCTTTTTTTATTGTTTTAACTAATTTAGCTTCTTTTAGAACACTAAGATGGAAGGAAACTTTTGGTTGAACCATATTCAGGGCTGCAATAATTTCACACACACATAATTCTTCTGTACTAATCAGCTTTATTATCTTTAGTCTTGTTTCATCAGACAAGGCATGGAATATTTTGCATAAATTTTTCATTAATAAATATAAAAATTTTTTTATATATTTGTCAACAAAAATTTTTTATCCAATTCAACAATTTTTGAATAAAAGGAGGAGAAATAAATATATTAAATTACAATTTTGACTCTAAGGCTCTGATGTCTTTAATCAAAATTTTATGATCTAATTCTGATATGTAGCCTTCTTTTTTGAGTTTATTAATAGTTCTAAAGGTGGTCTCCACTGTGGTTCCAGTCATTTCAGCTAATAGTTTTTTGGTGATTCTCAGATCTATGAGAACACCATGGGGAGTATATTTTCCGTATTTCTGGGCTAATTTAAGTAATTGATAAGCAATTCTTGAATCCGCATTTTCAAGGGCTGTATTTTTAAGGCTTTCTATGCCAGATTTAAGCCTCATTACGACATGATGCATAATTTTAGCCTCCAGTTGAGGATAATTTTTTATTATGGATAAGAAAATCTTTGAGGGTATAGACAAAACCTCACAATTCTCTATAACAATGGCATTTGCAGGATAAGGAATGCCCTTTATTACTGCTAAGGCTCCAAAAATATCCTTCTCATTAACTATTTCAAGAATAATTTCTCTACCATCCTTGCCTATCTTGGAGATTTTTATTTTACCAATCAGAACAATGTATAAATACTCAGGTTTATCACCTTCATTAAAAATTGAATCATTTTTCTTGAATTTCATAATCTTTGCATTCTTATTTAATATTTCTAAATCTTCTTTTTTTAAGTCTCTAAATAAATCAATCTGCTGAAGCATGAATGATTTTAACAGATTTTTCCTCTTATTTGTGTAGTTAACATGTTACTGATTTTACTTTATTTAATAGCCAAATTATGATTTAAATCATATTTACTTTAGCATCCAAAGTCTTAAAGTAAATATAGAAAAAATTTTTACAGGAGGTAAAAAAAATGTTTTGTAGACAATGTGAACAAAGGGCGAATCAAATAGCATGTACAAAATTAGGTGTTTGCGGAAAAGATTCAGATACTGCCTATCTGCAGGATTTATTAACCTATGCTCTTGAAGGATTGGCTACCTATGCAAAAGCGGCTTTGAAAGAGGGAAAACTTGAAAGCAAAGTGAAAAGATTTACTGTAGAAGCTCTTTTTTCTACACTTACAAATGTCAATTTTGATCCAGAGACACTTAAGAATCTCATTCACGAAACAGTAAAATTCAGAGAGCAACTTAAGGAAAAAGGATTTAAGGTTAATGAAACAGAGGCTTGTAATTTCATCCCTGCAGAGACTATGGCTGATCTATTAAAACAGGGCGAAGAGGTAAATAAAAAGCTTTTCCATAACTATAGGAATGAGGATATTCAATCACTCAAGGAGATTGTACTTTATGCAATAAGGGGTATTGCTGCTTATACTGATCATGCTGCTATCTTAGGTAAAGAGGATGAAGGAATTTATACCTATATCTATGAAGCTCTTGATGCTATGCAAAGAGAGTATAATATAGACTTTTGGCTTAATATGGTTCTTAAAGCAGGACAGATAAATCTTAGAGCTATGGAAATACTTGATGAAGCCCATACAGAAAAGTATGGTCATCCAGTGCCTACAGCTGTTCCTCTTGGATATAAGAAGGGTAAAGCAATATTAGTTTCAGGTCATGATTTAAGAGATCTTGATTTGCTTCTTCAACAAACTGAAGGAAAAGGAATATATATTTACACTCATGGTGAAATGCTTCCCGCTCATGGATATCCTGAGTTGAAAAAATATAAGCATTTTTATGGACATTATGGCACTGCTTGGCAGAATCAACAAAAAGAATTTGCTCAATTCCCAGGAGCTATACTAATGACTACAAATTGTCTTATAAAACCACAGGAGTCTTATAAAGACAGAATTTTCACTACTGGTGTGGTAGGATGGGTGGGTATAAAACACATAAAAGATAAAGATTTTTTACCTGTAATTGAGAAAGCCTTGGAATTGCAGGGATTTACAGAAGATAAAGAAGATAAAACAGTAATGGTTGGTTTTGCCAGAAATACACTGTTAGGAGTTGCTGATAAAGTTATATCATTGGTAAAAGAAGGCAAAATTAGGCATTTCTTTCTCGTAGGAGGCTGTGACGGTGCAAAACCAGGAAGAAGTTACTATACAGAATTTGTGGAGAAAGCTCCGCAGGATACCTTAATTCTTACTTTAGCCTGTGGAAAGTTTAGATTTTTTGATAAAGACCTTGGCAATATCGAGGGAATTCCGAGACTTCTTGATGTGGGACAATGCAATGATGCCTATTCAGCAATCCAAATTGCTCTTGCTCTTTCCAGAGCCTTCAATGTAAATGTTAATGATTTGCCTCTTTCTCTTATTATTTCATGGTTTGAACAGAAAGCTGTAGCCATTTTGACAACTTTGCTATATCTTGGAATAAAAAATATTAGATTAGGACCAACCCTTCCTTCCTTTATAAGTCCAAATGTCCTTAAAGTCCTTGTGGAAAAATATAATATTAAGGCAATTAAAAATGCTGAAGAAGATCTAAAGGAGATTTTGGGTTAATCTCTTCCTGCTCCTAAGGCTTTAGTCTTGGGAGCAGGCATTTTTCTCAAGAATTGGTAACCAAAGTTTTTTGAAATTTTGAAAGTTATTCTCCAATATAGCCTTTCTCATCTTTTTAAAAAAATTGGCATAAAAATGGAGATTATGTATTGTGTTAAGTCTCATTGACAAAATCTCTCTGCACATATACAGATGCCTTAGATAGGCTCTACTATAATTTTTGCAAGTGTAACATTGGCAGTTAGGATCCAGAGGATTTGGATCATCTTTGTATTCGCTTCTTTTAATACTTATCCTCCCTTGAGAGGTAAAAAGTGTTCCATTTCTTGCATTTCGAGTTGGCATTACGCAATCAAACATGTCTATACCATGTTCCACAGCATATAAAACATCTATTAAATCTCCTACTCCCATGAGATATCTGGGTTTATCTTCAGGCATTAAAGGAGCGATTTCCCTTATAATTTTGTACATCTCCTCTTTAGATTCTCCTACGCTTAAGCCTCCCAAAGCATATCCATCAAATTGAATTTTTATTAAATCTTGCAAAGCTTTATGTCTTAAATCTGGATAAATGCCACCTTGGATAATTCCGAAAAGAGCTCCTTTTGCTTTTTGTTTTTCAAAGAAATCCTTACATCTCTCTGCCCATTGTTTTGTAAGAATAACAGAAGCTTCAACATATTTTTTGTCCATAGGATAAGATACACATTCATCTAATACCATGATCATGTCTGATCCAAGAGCAATTTGAATTTCTATGGCTTTTTCTGGAGTTAAAAAATGGAGAGAGCCATCAATGTGAGAGCGAAACTCAACTCCTTCAGATGTTATTTTCCTTAGAGAGGCAAGACTATGGATTTGAAAACCTCCGCTATCTGTAAGAATAGGTCTTTGCCAATTTATAAATTTATGAAGTCCACCAAGTTTTTTTATTGTTTCATGCCCTGGTCTTAGGTAAAGATGATATGTATTAGATAGAATAATTTCATAGCCCATGTCTGAGATTTCCTCAGGACTCATTGCCTTAACAGTGCCATTTGTTCCCACAGGCATAAAAAAAGGCGTATGTATTAATCCTCTGTCTGTTGTTATAAATCCTGCTCGTGCAAAGCCTTCCTTATTTAATATTTCAAATTTCATGAGCTTTCTTTTAGGTATTCTTAATCAGATATTAATTTATGTTTTATAGCGTAATTTATTATTTCAGCATTGTTTTTAAGATCAAGTTTTTCAAGAATTCTTGCTCTATAGGTGCTAACAGTTTTTATACTTATTGCTAATTCCTTTGATATCTCTATTAAACTTTTCCCTTGAGCTATCATTAGAAATACTTGGAATTCTCTTTCAGAGAGTTTTTCATGG
>CALDSV010000049.1 GCA_937924475.1 uncultured bacterium | reverse complement strand
TACCAAAATCTTCCTTTCAAAGAGGAAAAAAGTATTCTATTTTCTTTTAAAACTACTCTTGAAATAATTTCTCTTCTAATTCCTGTATCATATATGGATTTGCCGTTCCAATTAGCGATAAATATTCCCATATTTTCCTTGAATTTTCTTAAAAAAACTATACGATTTAGAAAAGGAGCTTCCTTCCCAGTTAGAGCTTTGTAAACATCAGAGGCTATAAGGTGACCATTCTGCTCAGAGTTTTTCAATTCATATTCCTTCACAAAAAAAGGTGATTCATTGGAAACAGAATAGGCTTTAATTCTAATTTTTTCAGTTACTTGAGCTTGTATTACAAGATCTACATTTGATGATTGCCAAAATTTTGGCTGAAACCTATCTTCCTTTAAAGAAAAAGGACCGTAAAGTTCAAAATATTCAGTAAATTCCAGATCTTCCTTCATTGTTGTAAATACCTTATCAATTCTGTCAAATCCTTCTGCAGCAATATGAATTTTTTTAATTCCAGGTTGATTTATATCAAGGTAAATTTTCTCTGCAAAAGAAATTTTAGTGGTAAAGACTGCAATAAAAATGATAAGGATTAAAAAATGAATGTTTTTCATGGCTTAAATTTCAATCCTAGGAGGATTTCCTTATTGGGCCTTGGTAATGGAGTAGCATTATTAATAGCTCTTATAACTGATGTGTCAAAGAGTGTATTTCCTGATTTCTTTTCAAATCCCTCAATTATTGTTTGACCATTAGGAAGAATTCTTATTGTTACTATCGCTTCCAGATTTTTTGGTACTGTTACAGGTAGATTCCATTTTTCTCTTATTATTCCTGATATAAATAGTAAATAATTTTGAGATAATTCATTTTCTTTGTTATTTTCTATTCCACTTAAGGAAATATCCCCCACTTTATCTTTAGATATTGATATTTTTGCCTTTTCAATGATTCTTTTTTTTGCCTTCAAAGCTGCTATTCTCTCTTCTAAGAGTTTTTTCTCCTCTTTTGAAGGCGAAAGAGATTGCTTTTTAGATTTTGTTGAAAGCTCTTTTTGTTCTGCCATTTGTTTTTTATTTTCCTCTGAAATTGTGGTAGAGTCTGACTTGGAAGAGGGGCTAACCTTTTTTTCTTCTAAAATACTTACATATGTGATTTTATTAATGTCAGAAATAGATTGGCGAATTGTAAGAACCATAAGTAAAAAAATCAAACTATGAAGAAGAAAGGATAAAAAAACATAGTTGAAAAGGTTTTTTGTCATCTAATTTCTTTTGGTTCCGTTATCATACCTATTTTTTCTATTCCTGCAGCTTTAATCTCGCCCATAACTTCTGCAACTAATCCGTAGGGAACATCTCTATCAGCTCTCAGTAAAACAGTAGGATTTGAATCCTTGAATAGGGAAAGTAAGTTTTGAAGATCTGACATAGAGGATAATTTATTATTAACATAAATTTTCCCTTCTTTTGTTAAATCAATATTAATTTTTTCTGTTTCCTCTATACTTTTACCTTTTGTTTTAGGTAAGTTAACATTAATTCCCTGAGTTAGCATAGGAGCTGTGATCATAAATATTATTAATAAAACAAGCATGATATCAACAAGAGGAATAACATTAATTTCTGCTAATACGGATTTTCTACGAGGGCCTAATCCTGCCATGGATATCTTAAGAGAGTTTCATGAAAATCACTTAATTCTGAAATAAATTTATTTGCTTGATTTGTAAAATAATTATATGCAATTACAGCTGGTATGGCGGCAAATAGTCCTGCTGCTGTATTTACTAAAGCTTCTGCAATTCCAGGTGCCACAACAGCTAAGGAAGCAGAACCTTTTATCCCTATGTTTCTGAAAGCATCCATTATTCCCCATACAGTACCAAAAAGACCAATAAAAGGAGTAGTGGAGGCAGTGGTTGCAAGAAAACCTAAATAACTCTGAATTTTCCCCACTTCCTCAGAATAGTATTTTTTTGATAGTATTTCAAGACTGAGAGGATTTTTACCTATTAAATTATCTTTTCCACTTATTTCTGCAAAAACACATCTAAATAGAGAAGCTATAGGACTAATATCAAATCTCTTGGATAGGGTAAAAACTTCTTTTGCTTCTTTAGAGCTAACAAATATATCGAAGAATCTATCATTTTCTTTTCTCATTTTTTTGTAAATTTTTAATTTATAAAAAATAATTGCCCATGAAAATATGGAAAAGAAAAGTAAAATTAAAAGAACAGTCTTTGCAACAATTCCTGTTTGCTTTATGAGATCTATTACAGTAATTTCCATAAAATAAATAATAAAATAGCAAAGTTTTAAATGTCAAATGAGACTAAAATTTTAAGGATTATTTCACATACCTTGTTTTTAAAAATTTGCTGATAAATCCCTATAGTGAAATTTTTATGTTACTCAAATAACGAAAATCATATTTTAAGTTATAATAAATATTAAAATCTTTTAATGATGGAGGCAAAATGCATATAGCGATAATAGGAACTGGATATGTAGGCTTAGTTACTGGAGCTTGTTTTGCTGAATTTGGAGTTTTCGTAGTATGTGTAGATAAAGATGAAGAGAAAATTAATAAATTGAAAAAAGGCATCATTCCCTTTTATGAACCAGGCTTAGAAGATTTGGTGAGAAGAAATGCAAAGGAAGGGAGATTAAAATTTACTACAAATATAAAGGAAGCTGTGGAAGAATCTCTCGTGATTTTTATTGCTGTTGGAACTCCTCCAAGAGGTGATGGCTCAGCGAATTTAGAATATGTAGAGGAAGTTGCCAAGCAGATAGCTGAAAACATGAATAGTTATAAGGTTATTGTAACTAAAAGTACTGTTCCCGTAGGAACTGGATTTAAAATCAAGGAAATTATCATTAAAAATCTTAAAAAACCTGTAAATTTTGATATTGTTTCCAATCCAGAATTTTTAAGAGAGGGGTCAGCAGTAGAGGATTTTATGAGACCCAATAGAGTAGTTATAGGAGCAGAGAGCGAACAGGCAATAGCAATTATGAAAGATCTTTACAGACCATTGTATCTATTGGAAACTCCCTTTGTAATAACTAATATAACTACATCTGAGTTAATTAAATATGCCACAAATAGTTTTCTTGCCACTAAGATATCTTTTATTAATGAAATATCAAGTCTTTGCGAATTAGTAGGAGCAAATGTCAATGTTGTTGCAAAAGCTTTGGGACTTGATGGAAGAATAGGACCCAAATTTCTTCATGCAGGCATAGGCTTTGGAGGATCTTGTCTTCCAAAAGATACAAGAGCCATAATAAAACTTGCAGAAGAGAAAGGTCTAAATATGAGTATTGTAAAAGCTGCCTTAGAGGTTAATGAAAAACAAAAGGAGAGGTTAACAAAAAAAATAATAGATGTCTTCAATGGTAACTTAAAGGATAAAACAATAGGCATATTGGGACTCTCTTTTAAGCCAAATACTGATGATATTAGAGAAGCGCCTTCGCTTTTTGTCATAAAGAGACTTCTTCAAGAAGGAGCTAAGATAAAGGCCTATGATCCCATTGCCATGGATAATACAAAGCTTTTGTTTCCTCAAATTACTTATTGTAAAGACTCTTATGATTTAGCAAAAGACTGTGACGCAATTGTTATATTGACTGAATGGAATCAGTTTAGAAATCTTGATTTAATCGAGCTAAAAAAATTAATGAAAGATTTATTTTTCTTCGATTTTAGAAATATATATGAGCCGGAAAAAATGAGAAATTTAGGATTCAAATACTTTAGTGTTGGACGAGTTTAAAATTAAAATTATTTTACAGAGAGTGTAATTTTTCTTTTTTGAGAAGTTGCATTTATTACTAAAAATATAATATATTTAAAAGTTAAAGGATTAACATTTTCGGGAGGTTGAAATTGGTTAGAATTAGACTTATGAGAATAGGAGCAAAGAAGAAACCTTTCTACAGAGTTGTAGTTGCTGATGCAAAAGCCAGAAGAGACGGACCGTTTATTGAAATTGTAGGTACCTATAATCCAAAAACAGATCCTGCAGAGATTAATCTTGACATGGAAAGGGTTAAATACTGGCTTGGAAAGGGCGCACAGCCTTCGGATACTGTTAAAAAATTGATTGAACGCGTTTCAGCTTAATATACCCAGTGGGGTATTTACTACTCTTATGCACGGAGGTTAGAACATGAGCATGAAGACACTCATTGAGACAATGGCTAAGTCATTGGTTGACAAACCAGAGGAGGTTAAGGTTACTGAGATTGAGGGTGAGAAAACAACTGTATATGAACTTAGAGTTGCTCCAAGCGATCTTGGTAAGGTTATTGGAAAACAGGGCAAAACAGCAAGGGCTATGAGGACAATCTTGGGCGCAGCTGGAACAAAAGTTGGGAAAAGATGTGTCCTTGAAATCTTAGAATAGTCCAATTAAAAGAATTAAATAAAGGGCGTGCCTATCACGCCCTTTTCTTTTGAACTAAAATGATTTTTGAAGTTTTGACTATATTTCCTGAATTGATTGAATGTTACACAAAATATGGAGTTATTGGAAAGGCTATAGAAAAAGGGCTTGCAAAGGTGAAGATATATAATTTGAGAGATTATACATCAGACAAGCACAAAAAAGTAGATGACTATCCCTACGGTGGTGGTGCTGGAATGGTCATGCAGATAGAGCCTTTTTATAATGCCTTAAAAGAGATAAAAAAAGATGGAAAACCAAGAAAAGTAATACTTTTATCTCCCAAAGGGATAATGTTTACTCAAGAAACAGCAAAGAGTTTTTTAACTGAAGGGAAAGGGATTGTTTTAATTTGTGGAAGATATGAAGGAATTGATGAAAGGATTAAATTTTTTATTGAAGAGGAAATCTCTATTGGTGATTATGTTTTAAGTGGTGGAGAGCTTCCAGCTTTGGTTATAATAGATAGCATTATAAGATTAATTCCCGGAGCATTAGGAGATGAGATATCAGCAAAAGAGGATTCTTTTATGAAAGGTTTTTTAGATTATCCACACTATACAAGACCTGAAGAATTTGAAAGTATGAGAGTTCCAGAGATTTTACTTAGTGGAAATCATAAAGAAATAGCAGTGTGGAGGAAAAGAGAGGCTTTAAAAGCTACTTTTCAAAAGAGACCTGAGTTATTAAAGAATTTATCCCCAGAAGACATGAAAATTCTTAAAGAGCTTTGCTCTGAAATAAATAAAAAAATTATGGAGGAGGCTTATGAACCAGTTAATCATTAGATCAATAGAGGAGAGATTCAAAAAGACAGACATTCCTAATTTTAAAGCAGGTGATACTGTTAAAGTTCATGTGAAGGTTAAAGAGGGAGATAAAGAAAGAATTCAGGTTTTTGAAGGAGTTGTAATTGCAAGAAGAGGAGGAGGTTTAAGAGAGACCTTTACAGTGAGAAAAATTTCCTTTGGTGTTGGAGTTGAACGAGTATTTCCTCTTCATAGCCCTATAATTGATAAAATTGAAGTAGTAAGAAGAGGAGATGTAAGAAGGGCAAAGCTTTACTATCTTAGAACTAAGAAAGGTAAAGAGGCAAAGGTTAAAGAAAAAACAGAATATACCAAGGCATGAGCCTTTTTACCTTTGATGAGGCTTTTTTCTCTCAGGGATATTTAAGCATTGCTGGAATAGATGAGGCAGGAAGAGGCTGCCTTGCAGGTCCTGTAGTGGCAGCCTGTGTAAGTTTTAGGGAAAAAGTTTTTATTAAAGGCATAAGAGATTCAAAACAATTATCTTCTAACCAGAGAGAGAGTCTTTTTGAGGAAATAATCAGCAATGCTTTTGTAGGTATTGGAATTATTGATGTAGATTTAATTGACAAAGCAAACATTCTTGAAGCCACTCGGATTGCAATGATAAAAGCCTATGAAAATCTTGGGAAGAAAGTTGATATTTTGCTCATAGATGCTGTAAGTTTACCGCACTTAAAGGTCCCCCAGAAGGCAATCATCAAAGGAGACCAAAAAAGTGCTTCTATTGCCTCTGCAAGCATTATAGCAAAAGTAACAAGAGATAGAATTATGAGGCAATATCATGAAACTTATCCTCAATATGGATTTAACAAGCATAAGGGTTATGCAACAAAAGAGCATCTTATTGCCTTGAAAAAGCATGGTCCTTGCCCAATTCACAGAAAAAGTTTTTCTCCTCTTCGAGAGTTTTATACAGCACAAAGCAGACTTTTTATTTATTTTTAATGTTATTCTAATTAGATGAAACGTTTACAAATAAAAGTTACAGGTGTTGTTCAGGGAGTGGGCTTCAGGCCCTTCGTTTATAATCTTGCAGAAAATCTCAATTTAAAAGGATTTGTAACCAATACCTCAAAAGGAGTAAAAATTGAGGTGGAGGGAGAAAAGGTAGAGGAGTTTTTACAAAGACTTAAAAAGCAGCCACCACCCCTTGCTAAAATTTATTCCATTGAAACAGAAGATCTTCCTTTAGAAGGCTATAAAGATTTTCAAATTATTGAAAGCATTGATGATTCAGGATTTACTCATGTCTCAGAGGATGTTTCAATATGTAAAGACTGCCTTAGAGAGCTTTTTAATCCCTCTGACAGAAGATATCTTTATCCTTTTATAAACTGCACAAATTGTGGTCCTCGTTATACAATCACATTGAAAGTACCCTATGATAGACCTCATACTACTATGGCTGTTTTTCAAATGTGTTATGAATGCCTCAGAGAATATGAAGATCCGAAAAATAGGCGATTTCATGCCCAGCCAAATGCATGTCCTATCTGTGGTCCTCAAGTAAAACTTTTAATAAAGGATAAAGGAAGCTTAAAAGAATTAGAAAATCCCCTTGCTGAAACAATAAAGCTTATAAAAGAAGGGAAAATTGTTGCCATACGAGGTCTTGGAGGATTTCACCTATGCTGTGATGCAAGAAATTCGAACGCCATAGAGGAGCTTAGAAAGAGAAAAAAAAGGAGCAATAAACCCTTTGCTT
Organism: uncultured bacterium; assembly: GCA_937924475.1. Classification (GTDB taxonomy): domain Bacteria; phylum Nitrospirota; class Thermodesulfovibrionia; order Thermodesulfovibrionales; family Thermodesulfovibrionaceae; genus Thermodesulfovibrio. Next base: position 424 of record CALDSV010000049.1, on the reverse strand, counting down.
TAATGGCACCGGATATTAATTTTATAGAAAAATTCTGCTTTATATCACAGCAGGAAAAAGAGATTCTTCTTTCTCCCATGCGACCTATTGTGCTTTTAAGAAAAAAACCTGAATGTGAACTTCCAGAGGTTCTTGCACCCCAAAATGCCTATTTGGGATTTATGCTTCCCTATACACCTCTTCATTATTTAGTTTTTTATTTTCCTGATAATGAACATAGTTTTTCTGAAAAACCTCATTTCCCAGTCCTTGTTATGACAAGTGGTAATATTTCTGAGGAGCCTATAATAACTAAAAATGAAGAAGCTTTTGAAAAACTTGGCAGTGTAGCAGATGCTTTTTTAGTTCATAACAGAGAAATATTCATGCGAGTTGATGACTCAGTGGTATCAGAGCTGGAAGGCAATATTTATTTCATAAGAAG
>CALDSV010000048.1 GCA_937924475.1 uncultured bacterium | reverse complement strand
ATACCACCTTATCTAATTTATCGATCTGTCCATCTACTAAATCTCCTGTGGAGACAATAATATCTGGGTTAATCTCCTTTATTATTTCAGCAACTCTTTTAACCTTACCTTCTCTTATTATTAATCCTACATGTAGATCTGAAATCTGAACAATTTTGATATCTTTTGAAACTTTATGAGATTTAATATTTATTCTTTCTAATTTCAAATTTCGAGCTTCAATGAATCCATAAATTACTAATAGAATAGATATTAAAATGGTTAATAAAATTTTTGTTTTTTTATATTGACCTGCTTTTATTAACTCTACGGGAAGGCTTATAAAAAGAAAAATTACAATAAAAGCCATCCATAAATATCCAATCCAGGATAAATAAATTGCTAAATTTTCATATCCTCTTTGCTCAAAATATCTTATTATAATTGGAGAAAAAGTCATTAGAAATAAAAAGGATAATGCGAGCAATTTCCCTATTATATTAAAGACAAATAAATTTTGCATTTTTTTATAAAAATAGAAATTGGCTAAACCGTAAAGAGTGAAAAAAACGATAAAAAATAATCTCATAAAGTATTTTAAAAAAAATTCTTACAAAATTTCTCATTTTATAGTAGAATTAAAAAAAACATTTTTTAGGAGGTGTCTATATGAGAGAAGAAGAGATCATCGAAATTCTGAAAAGAGAAAATGAAGAATTTAGAAAACTCTACGAAGAACACAGGCACCTTGATGCCCTACTTGATGATATGAACAAAAAACCCTATCTAACTCCTGAAGAAGAAATTGAGAAAAAAAGAATGCAAAAAGAGAAACTGTATAAAAAGGACAAAATGGCAGAAATGATTAGAGAATATAAATTATCCCTATCTAAGGAGGCTTCTAAGTGAGAAGTGATTTAATTAAAAAAGGTCTTGAGAGAACTCCTCACCGAGCATTACTGTATGCAACAGGGCTTCCTAAAAGTCAGATAGACAAACCTTTTATTGGAGTAGCCACGAGCTTTACAGACATAATTCCAGGTCATATTTCAATGAATGATTTATCACGTTTTATTGAAAAAGGCATTCATTCTGCAGGTGGGTATCCATTCTTTTTTGGAATTCCTGGAATTTGTGATGGAATTGCTATGGGTCATAGAGGCATGAAATATTCTTTACCTTCCCGAGAACTTATTGCTGATATTATAGAATGCATTGTAGAAGCCCATCAATTCGATGGTTTAGTACTACTTACTAACTGTGACAAAATTACACCCGCTATGCTTATGGCTGCAGCCCGTCTTGATATACCTGCTGTAGTTTTAACAGCAGGTCCTATGCTAAGTGGTTATTATAAAGGCAAAAGGCGTAATTTAACTTCTGATACCTTTGAAGCAGTGGGTAAATTTAAAAAAGGCTTAATAACCAAAAGGGAAATGGAAGATTTAGAAATGTGTGCTTGTCCATCTGCTGGATCCTGTCAGGGAATGTATACAGCAAATACTATGGCTTGTGTAACAGAGGCTCTTGGAATGAGTCTGCCGGGTGTAGCTGCTACACCTGCTGTGATGAGTGAAAAAAGAAGACAGGCTTTTGAGACAGGTTACAGAATTGTTGAAATAGTTAAAAATCAAATAACATCTCGAAAAATTTTAACAAAAGAGGCCTTTTATAACGCTATTGCCGTAGACATGGCTCTTGGTGGCTCAACAAACACAGTTTTGCACATAAAGGCAATAGCTAAAGAAGCAAATATTGACTTGCCCTTGGAAGTTTTTGATGAGATTAGTAAAGCAACACCACATATTGTGAATATTGTTCCTTCTGGTGAACATTACATGGAAGATTTATATCGAGCGGGAGGAATTCCAGCTGTTCTAAATAGGCTTAAAGATAAGTTATTTTCAAATTTGACAGTTTCAGGTTATGACATTCGAGAAATTGCTAAAAAAGCAAAAATATACGATGAGGATGTTATTCGTCCTTTGAACAAGGCATATAACAAAGAAGGTGGAATTGCTATTCTGAGAGGGAATTTAGCACCTCATGGAGCAGTAGTTAAACAAACAGCAGTATCAGAAAAAATGTTAGTTTTTGAAGGAATAGCGCGATGCTTTAACTCAGAAGAGGAGGCTATGAATGCGATCATTAATGGAAAAATCAAAGAGGGAGATGTAGTAATAATTAGATATGAAGGTCCAGCTGGAGGCCCCGGTATGCGAGAAATGCTATCACCTACTTCAGCAATTACTGGAATGGGACTTAATGAATCTGTTGCCCTAATCACTGATGGTAGATTCTCTGGAGGAACAAGAGGGCCGTGTATCGGACATGTCTCACCCGAAGCAGCTAAAGGTGGTCCTCTTGCAATTGTAATGGATGGTGACAGAATTCTCATTGATATACCAGCAAGAAAACTGGAATTACTTATTCCTCAATCAGAGTTTAATAAAAGAATGAAACAATGGAAACCTATAGAACCAAAAATAAAAAGTGGTTACCTTTCTCGATACAGTAAATTTGTAAGTTCTGCTGATAAGGGTGCGATAATGGAATGAAGTTAGGATTAATTCAACTTGATATAATTTGGGAAAATAAAGAAAAAAATTTTCAAAAAGTTGAAACTTTAATAAAGAACAAAGAGAGGAAAGATCTTATAGTTTTACCTGAAATGTTTAATACTGGATTTTCTATGAATCCTCATTTAGGAGAGGAAGAAGGAGGGAGGACAGAGAAATTTCTCTCTGGACTTTCCTCCTCTCTAAAAACTCCAATTCTGGCTGGATATATGATTAAAAGAAAAGGAAAAAATGAAAATGTGGCTCGCCTTTTTTCTGAAAAAGGAAAAATAATTGCTACATATTCTAAAATTCATCTATTTAGCCTTCTAAAAGAAGATATGGTTTTGGAAAGAGGAAATTACCCAATTATTTTTCAAATAAATAAAATTCCCTGCAGTGTTTTTATTTGTTATGACTTGAGATTCCCAGAAGTCTTCCGAATCGTATCAAAGCAAGTCTATGTTATATTTGTTATAGCTAATTGGCCTGCCTCGAGAATTGATCATTGGAAAACTCTTCTAAAAGCAAGAGCCATTGAAAATCAGGTTTACATGGTAGGAGTCAATAGAACAGGAATAGATGGCAATGGAATAATTTATAATGGTAACTCTTTGGTCTATGACCCGTGGGGAAAATTAGTCTTAGAGGCTGATGAAAAGGAAGGAATTATAAATTGCTCTTTAGATATTGAAGACTTACAAAAAATCAGGAAAGATTACCCTTTTTTAGAAGACGTGAGATTTCAATTAAAATTTATGCCTTAAATTACCTTTATGAAAGCTTCCACAATTTTGGGATCAAATAATTCTCCTGCCTTTGAATTTATATAACTAATAGCAACCTCTTTCTCAAAAGGAAGTCTGTGAGGTCTATCAGATGTTAATGCAGTATATACATCACTTATTGCAATAATTTTTGCCACTAAAGGGATATTTCTACTAATACCTCTTAAATATCCTTGACCATTCAATCTTTCATGATGAAAAACTATAGCTTCTCTTAAAGTATCATTATTACTATTTGTAGAGATTTTCTCATATA
>CALDSV010000047.1 GCA_937924475.1 uncultured bacterium | reverse complement strand
GGATAGAAATTTTTTCTTTGGTAACTTAGTTATGTTTTTTACTTTTGTAAATCTCTTTGGAAGTATAATTTTATTACCGATTTATGTGCAATCTCTCATGGGTTATACTGCTCTTTTAGCAGGTTTAGTTCTTGGTCCTGCAGGGATTGTCCAACTAATAGCATTTCCAATAAGTGGAAAAATTTCAGATAAAATAAATCCTAAAATACCTCTTTCCTTCGGAATTATCATGTGTGCTTATTCCACTTATTTAATGAGTCTTTTAAATCTTCAGACAGATTTTTGGAATTTTGTTTATCCAAGAGCTGTTTTAGCCTTAGGTATGGCTTTTGTAATCACACCATTAGCAGTAATGACAGTAGCTTTTATTCCTAAGGAAAAAATGCAAGATGCAACGCCTTTAAGTGCTGTTATTAGAAATATTGGAGGGTCTGTAGGAACAGCTATAGTTACAACCATTGTAAGTCAAAGAGCTCAATTTCATCAATCAAGACTGGTGGAAAACTTAACGCCTTATGAACTTCCTTATCAAACAACCATAGACAGATTAAAAGATTATCTATCTACCATGCCTTCTTTACCAGCAGAGTCATTGATATATAAAGAACTTCTAAGACAAGCACAAGCAATAGCATTTAATGAGGCTTTTTGGATTTTAAGCGTCTCGATGTTCTCAATGCTTTTGACAGTACTCTTTTTTAAAAGACCTTACTTTAAAAAATAAAGAAGAGAGGGGAATTCCCTCTCTTCTTAGATTTATTTTTTTCCGGATATTAATTCTTCAACCACTGAAGGGTCAGCTAAGGTTGTTGTATCACCAAGTTCCTCTAAAGCACCAGAAGCTATTTTTCTTAAAATTCTTCTCATTATTTTTCCACTTCTTGTTTTAGGGAGTCCTCCAGCAAATTGAATCTTATCTGGTGTAGCAATGGGACCTATCATCTGTCTTATGTGAGATACGAGCAATTTTTCCAGATCTTTAGATGGTTCATAGCCCTCTTTGAGAACCACATAAACATATATTCCTTCTCCTTTTATCTCATGAGGAAAACCAACCACTGCTGCTTCTGCAACAGCAGGATGAGCCACTAAGGCTGATTCAACTTCTGCTGTTCCAATTCTGTGACCAGAGACATTTATAACATCATCAATTCGTCCCATAAGCCAATAATCTCCATCTTCATCTACTCTTGCTCCATCACCTGTGAAATATTTTCCTGGAAAACGAGAGAAGTAAACTTCTTTTATTCTTTTATTTTCAGGATCTCCCCAAGTTCCTCTTAACATTCCGGGCCAAGGTTTTTCAATTACTAAATAGCCTCCTTCGTTTACTCCTGCGGGAGATCCATCCTCCTTGAGAACTTTTGGAACAACACCAAAGAATGGTTTTGTAGCAGAACCAGGCTTTAGAGTAATAGCACCGGGAAGAGGAGTAATCATAAAACCTCCTGTTTCAGTCTGCCACCAAGTATCTACAATGGGGCAACGTTCCCTGCCTACATACTTGTAATACCACATCCATGCTTCAGGATTTATAGGTTCACCTACTGTGCCAAGTATTCTTAGGCTTGAGAGGTTGTATTTTTGAGGCCATTTTTCTCCCTCACGCATAAGTGCTCTTATGGCAGTGGGAGCTGTATAGAATATATTTACTCTATGTTTATCAACTATTTCCCAAAATCTGCCCGGATTTGGATAAGTAGGTACACCTTCAAACATAAGAGATGTGGCACCAGCGCTTAAAGGACCATAGACAATGTAACTGTGTCCTGTTACCCATCCAATATCAGCTGTGCAGAAGAAAGTTTCCTCTGGTTTATAATCGAATACATATTTAAAAGTTATATTTGTATATACCATATACCCGCCTGTTGTATGTAAGACTCCTTTAGGTTTGCCTGTGGAGCCTGACGTATAAAGAATAAAAAGTGGGTCTTCTGCATCCATTTGCTCAGGTTCGCAGTAATCTTCAATCTCAGGATCATTAATTAAATCATGCCACCAGAAATCTCTCTGGGGATCCATATCTACGAAATTAGTGGTTCTCTTGACAACAATAACTTTTTCTACAGAGGGAGCTCCTTCTAAGGCTTGATCGGCATTGGCTTTAAGTTGAACAAGTCTTCCTCCTCTCAGACCTTGATTTGCTGTTATAAGTAATTTTGCTCCGCAGTCATTTATTCTGTCTCTAAGGGACTGAGCTGAAAATCCTGCAAATACTACACTATGAATTGCCCCAATTCTTGCACAGGCAAGGAGGGTTATAGGAAGTTCAGGAATCATAGGAAGATATACAGAGACTCTATCACCTTTTTTTATTCCCAGTTTTTTCAAAACATTAGCAAATCTGTTTACTTCTCTGTAGAGTTGCCAGTAGGTGAATGTTTTTACTTCTCCATCATCAGCTTCCCATATGAGAGCAGCCTTATTTCCTAAGTTTGCCAGATGGCGATCCAAACAATTATAGGAAGCATTTAGTTTTCCTCCTATAAACCACTTTATATAAGGCTTATTGAAGTCATACTCTAAAACTTTATCCCACTTTTTGTACCAGGTAATATTTTGTTCTGCTATTTCTGACCAAAAACCTTCAGGATCTTCTACTGAGCGCTTATAAAGTGTTTCATATTCAGCGAAGCTTTTAATATAAGCTTTTTCTGAGATTTCCTTGGGGGGAGGGAAGACCCTCTGTTCCTTGAGTAATACATCAATTCCTTGTGTCATATTCTTACCTCCTTTTTTTCTATTGATTTTAACATTTTTTATTTTTACTCGGCACCTATACCAAGATAGGATCTTATTTTTTCAGTCTCAAATTTAACTTCAGCTTCTTTTTCTTTTGTAGCAAGAGAGACAATAATACCAACAATAAAAGAGCCAAAAAAGGATACAATTCCTGGATTTTTCAAGGGGAAGATAGGTTGAGCATTTTTTAGTATATCCACCCATACTGTAGGACTTAAGATTATCAAGATAACACTTAGAAGTAATCCAGTATATATACTCCATATAGCTCCTTGAGTAGTAAATTTTTTCCAAAATATAGACATGAATAATGCTGGGAAATTAGCGGATGCAGCTACAGCAAAGGCTAAACCAACCATGAAAGCTACATTCTGACCCTTAAAAATAATTCCAAGTATTATTGCCAAAATACCAAGACAAAGAGTGGATATTTTAGCAGCTTTTACTTCTTGTTTCTCATCTGCTTTCCCTCTTTTTATAACTCCTACATACATATCATGGGATACAGCTGAAGCACCAGCAAGAGTTAAACCTGCAACGACTGCTAAAATTGTTGCGAAGGCAACAGCAGCTAAAAATCCTAAGAAAATTTCTCCACCAAGGGCTTCAGCAAGTAATGGTGCGGCCATGTTACCACCCTTATCAATCTTACTTATTATATCATGTCCAACCAAAGCAGCAGCGCCAAATCCAATTGTAAAGGTAAGTATATAAAAGTAACCTATAAATCCTGTTGCATAAAATACCGATTTTCTGGCTTCTTTAGCATCAGGGACAGTATAAAATCTCATTAAAATATGAGGAAGGCCTGCTGTTCCGAACATCAAGGCAATACCAAGGGATATGGCATCGATGGGATTTTTTATTAGCCCACCAGGTTGTACAATTTTATCACCATACTTTGTTGTAACTTCTGAAAAAAGTGCAACATAATTAAAGCCAAATTTGTATAATGTTAAAAAAACTAAAATTGTTGCTCCTCCAAGTAAAAGGCAAGCTTTTATAATCTGAACCCATGTAGTGGCAAGCATCCCACCAAAAAGAACATAGGCAATCATTAGGCATCCCACAATTATAATTGCTAATTCGTAAGGAAGACCAAACATCAACTTTATTAAAGAACCAGCACCTACCATCTGAGCAATCAGATAAAATAGAACAGTTATCAGAGCTCCTGTTGCAGCAGCTGTCCTGATTGGTCTTTGTTTTAATCTGTAGGCTACTACATCTGCAAAAGTGTATTTACCAAGATTTCTTAGGGGTTCTGCAATTAAAAAAGTAACAATAGGCCAGCCTACTAACCATCCTACAGCGTAGATAAGCCCATCATAACCTTTTAGGGAAACAAGTCCAGCAATACCCAGAAAACTTGCTGCTGACATATAATCTCCGGCAAGGGCAAGACCATTTTGTAATCCTGTAATGCTTCTACCAGCAGCATAAAACTCTGCTGTTGTTCTTGTTCTTTTTGCAGCCCAATAAGTTATATAAAGAGTGGCGCTAACAAATAATAGAAAAAAAATTATACCTGTTAAAGTAGGCTCTCCTAAGACAGTTTCTTTCATTATTCACCTCCTAACTTTTCTTTGATTTTCGAGACTCTTTCGTCATAGATTTTATTTGACCATAAAATATAAATGCCTGTAAGCACCCAACTTAGTATAATAACTCCTATACCTATAGGTATACCTACTGTAATTGGACCATAAAATTTTTGGCTTAGAAATTCTTTGTTATAGGCAATTAACAAAACAAAGCCAAAATAGAGAATTAACTCTAATAAAGTTAAAATCAGAGAAACAGAATTTTTGCTTTTTAATAGCTTTTTAAATTCTGATGATTCCAATATCTCTTTTTTCATAACAAGTCCTCCTTATAATTGATAAGCTTCTTTTTTAGCAATATTTTTATAACTACAAATATCTGGACAAGCTATATTTAAAAGTTCTCCTACATTGAATATTTTTAAATCTGCCAGATAAAATAGTAGCTTCTGGAAAATTTGAGCAGTTATATAGGCATCAGAAAGGGCATCATGTAACTCTTTTGCTTCAATACCTAAGGAGATAGCAATATTTTCCAAGGAATTATTTTTTATAAACTCCGGCGGTAATATACCTTTTTTTATAAGCCATTTATATATAAGAAGAGTATCAACACTGAAAGGTTCGAAATTATAGTTAATGTTGCTTTTAATCTCTCTTTTTAAAAAACTTATGTCAAGGTTTATACAATGTCCAACAACAATATTATCCTTTGCAAAAGATATAAATTCCTTTAAAATAGGTTTTATTTCAGGACATTTTTCCAATTCAGACGGGGTAATTTCATGAATCATGATGCTTTCTTTCCTAAATTTTTTAGTTGATGGACTTACAGTTCTATAAAAGATATCTCCTATTTTTATAGTTCTTCCAATCATCTTTATTGCACCAATAGCTATGATATTATCTTTAAATTCATTCAATCCTGTAAGTTCTGTGTCAACGACAACAAAATTTGTATCGTTTATCATTTGTTGTGATATTAATTTTTTTTCTTTGCTTTTTCTAAAAAATTTAATCATTGCTGGTTATATAATCATTAGTTTATACCTCTCAATAAGAATATCCTGTAATTTAGAGAGGAGTTGAAAAGTATCTTTAAGTAACTTTTTTTCAAGATTACTAAGTGATTCAGGATCAATAAAATTATCAGGTACATTTCCTTGTAAAACTTGCTCATATTGATGCCTCATTCTTAATAGCATTAAAAATTCAAAAGCATAAATTATTTCATCAGCATAATCTCTTACAACAGTGTGTTTATTTCTTAAGGAATCTATTCTTTCTAAGGTGGAGGTTTCTCTAACACTTTTCTCTAAGCTAAAAAGTCTAATAATATCAACAATAGGCGCTATTCCTTTTATTTTTAAATTTAATTTATCTTTGTGTTCTCCGCTCTTTTCAACAACAAATGTTTTAAAAAATCCCAGAGGAGGTTTATTTCTAACGGCAAGATTGGCTAAATATCCGAGAAATACTTTCTGATCTTTCACAATATTTAGTAGATAGTCTCTTAGATTTTCCTCTAAGGATAAGTCACCATAAATTCCTCTGAAATCAAAAAATATATTTGATAGATTTATATTTTCACCCTTTGGAGTATAAATCCATTGAGAAAAATACTTCTTCCAGGTTTTTATGGGCTGACACCACTTAGGATTACTTGCCATAATGTCGCCGGGACAGGGAGGAAAGCCACATTTTAGTAAACTTTCCTTTATATATTTAGTGAATTCCAGAAAATATTTTTGCACTGCTTCTTGCTCTGATGGCGAGGGATCAGCATAGATTAAGGCGTTGTCTTGATCTGTTTTAAAAGTTTGTTCCTTTCTGCCTTCTGAACCTAAGGCAAGCCAACAATATGGAACTGGTGGTTGACCAAGTTCTCTTTCAGCAAATTGGATTATTTTTTTTACAATTCTATCATTAATCTCAGTAATGATTCTGGTAATATTACTTGCTTTTGCACCCTGAGAAATTAGATTCCCCACTATAATATTAACTCCCTTTGAGGCATTAATTAAGCCTTCAATTGTTTGTTGTATTTCTAAGTCTCTTACAATAGTTATTGGAGATAAGCCCTGAAGCATCATTATGTCGTGATTAGTTATTATTCCGTGGATTTTTCCGTTTTTTATAACCAGCAGATGGTGGATATTGTATTTGAGCATTCTTACCACAGCTTCAAAACAAAAATCCTTAGCATCGATTTTAATTATGGGATAACTCATTATGTTTTTAACAGGTTCGTCTACGTTTCTTGCCGATGCAACAACTTTTTTTCTTAAATCCTTATCTGTAATTATTCCTACCGCAATTCCATTACTGTCCATTATTATTAAGGAGCTTATGGAGTTTTCGCACATAATTTTAGCTGCTTCTTTAATTGATGTATTCTCTGTAACAGAAATAACCTCTTTTGTAGCAATATCCTCAACTGGTGTAGTAAAAAGAATTTTATCAACAGTAGAAGTTATAGATCTTTTAGATTGTTCTTCTCTGTAACCTTTATCAAGATATATGTTCATGAAAGAACGGAGGAAGAAATCTCTCACTTCCGAATATTTATTTATTAGACCTAAAATTGTGTCCTTAGGGATTAGATAGCATATAGTATCGTCAATTGCTACTACATTTGCTCTTGACTTATCACCGCTCATAAGAGATACAAAACCGAAGCTATCACCCTCGCTTCTATAGTCTATTACAATATCTTCGTTTTCCACTCTTCTGAAAACTTTTACGCCACCTTTTTTTATTACATAGAGAAATTCACTGGGAGCACCATCCTGAAGAAGGATATAGGTTCCTTTGGGATAATATTCTAAAGATGTTTTTACTGTAACAGAATTAATTACTTCGTCACTTAAAAATTCAAAGGGAGGAACTGATTTAAGAAAATCAATTACATCTTCGATTATTTTAACCATACGTTAATAACAAATGCAAAGGTTATGCCAAATGTAAATTATTGTTTTTGGAAGGGGATTCTTTTAGAAACATAAAAAAATGTTACTAAAAGTAACAAAAGATGTTTATTTAGGTAACATTTTTATGAAAAGTAGCGAAGGTTATATTTATCAAAAAGTATTTTTTGAAATTCCTCTATTTTTTTAAAAACATCTTTAAGAATATCTCTTTCTGTCTTTGATAATTCTGATAAATTTATGTAATTGTCTGGAGGAATTCTGTTTCTAATTTTT
>CALDSV010000046.1 GCA_937924475.1 uncultured bacterium | reverse complement strand
AGAGTTTAAAAAAGATGAACAAGAAACCTTAGAGTTAATCGATTTTATAGAATCTAAAAGTGGTAAGAAGATAAGAAAAGACTCTGGTATAAGCATAAAACCTATATCTGTTTTCGGAACAGAGAGAATTGTTCGCTTTGCTTTTGAATATGCAAGGAGAAATGATAGAAAAAAGGTTACTGCTGTGCATAAGGCAAATATAATGAAATTTTCTGATGGATTATTTCTTGAAGTAGCACGGCAGGTGGCAAGTCAATATCCAGACATAGAGTTTGAAGATAAGATTGTGGACAATATGTGTATGCAGTTAGTCCAAAAACCAGAGCTTTACGATGTATTAGTCTTACCCAATCTATATGGAGACATTATAAGTGATCTGGCAGCTGGACTTATTGGAGGACTTGGGCTTGCTCCTGGGGCAAACATAGGAGATGAATTTGCTGTGTTTGAGCCTACCCATGGAAGTGCGCCTAAGTATAAGGGATTAAATAAGGTTAATCCCTTCGCAATAATCCTAAGCGCTGTTATGATGTTAAAACATCTTGGTGAATTTAAGGCGGCAGAAAAGATTGAAGGAGCTATTGCCCAAGTCATGGAAGAAGGGAAATTTGTAACTTATGACATGAAGTCTTCTGATGATCCTACTCCACCAGTAGGTACTCAGGAAGTGGCGGAGGCATTAGCTAAGATTATTAGAAGTTGATAAAATTCTAAGAATGAATGAAATTTTTCTGATTACTCTTCTAATTTTTTTAAATGGTTTTTTTTCAGCTGCTGAAATTGGAGTTGTAACTCTAAGAAGATCCAGGCTTAAACAATTAATTGAGGAGAAAAATCCTAATGCCTTAATTGTTAAGAAATTTAAAGAGAATCCTGATAAATTTCTTGCCACAATTCAGGTGGGAATTACTTTAGTAGGCAGTTTAGCCTCTGCCTTAGCAGGAGCTTATGCAGTAAAAAACATTAAGCCTCTTTTAGAGATTGTACCACTGAAATTTATATCTGCCTCAGCTGAAGCTTTCTCAATAACCTTAGTGGTAGTTATTTTAACCTATGTATTTGTTGTGGTGGGAGAACTTATTCCAAAATCCATTGCTCTTGCTAATCCTGAATTTATGAGTCTTAAAACAGCTAAATTCATCGATTTTTTCTCAAAGATTACCTTTATTTTTGTAAAAATTCTTACAAAGTCAACAAATTTTCTATTGAAACCTTTCGGATTAAAGGCTTTTTCTGAGAGGGGATTTATCTCTCAAGAGGAGTTAAAATTACTAATAGAGGAAGGGGAAGAAAAGGGTATTTTTGAACCAGAAGAGAGACAATTAATTCATAGCGCCTTCGGTTTTTCTGATATTATGGTTAAAGAGGTTATGGTTCCTGCTCCTGAAATTGTAACAGTCAGTGTTTATATGAATGCAGAGGAAATTAAACAAATTATAATGGAAGAGCAGTTTTCTCGTTATCCCGCCATTGGAAAAGATTTAAATGATATGAGAGGTATTCTTTATGCAAAGGATTTCTATAATCTTTTAGTTAAAAATCCTGATGGTAAAATTGACATAAAAAAAATTCTTAAACCACCTTTTTTTGTGCCTGAAACAATGAAAATTAACATTCTTCTAAAGGAGATGCAGAAAAAAAGAGTCCATATGGCAATAGTGGTGGATGAATATGGAGTAATAACTGGATTAGTAACCCTTGAGGATATTCTGGAAGAATTAGTGGGAGAAATAAGAGATGAATATGATACAGAAACTCCTCTAATATCTCTACCTGATGGGTCTATGATAATCGATGCAGGAATCTCTATCAGAGATTTAAGGGAAGACCATGGCATAGAAATAGAGGAGTCAGAAGAATATGAAACATTAGGAGGTTTTATACTTACCTCTTTACAGAGAATTCCTTCTGTTGGTGATAAGGTGGAGATAGATGATAAAATTTTCACGGTAATTGAGATGGTTGGGCAAAGAATATCTAAAATTAAACTGGAAAATAAAACTGCTCATGAAAATTAGATTATTCTGCCATAAAAAATGCTTATTGGAATGATAGTTTATTTTACAATTACAATAATAAGGTGTCCATATTGATCTCAATTAAGGAACAGTTCAACGACTTTATTTATAAGTTTACTGTTTTAGAAGATTTAGTTATAGTAGGTGTTTCATCTCTTAAAATCAAAGATATTGCAAAAGCTTTAATTTCAGAGGGGATAAGATTTGTTCATCTTACAGCTTTAGATTTCTTGCAGGAAAAAAACTATCTTGAATTAAATTACTTTTTTTTCTCCTTAGAAGAAAAGATTAATATTATCCTTAAATCTGAAATTGATCCTTCCAAGGACTCTGTAGCTTCCCTTTCAGACATTATTCCCGGTATAGTTTGGGCTGAAAGAGAATGTAAAGATCTTTTTGGAATAAACTTTCAGGGACATCCTGATCCCAGAAGACTTGTTCTTCCCGATGACTGGCCTGATAGTATATATCCTTTAAGGAAAGAATTCTCCTATAATTCAAAACCTCCAGGAAAATTAGAAACCTCAGTAGAGCTAAAAAAACCAAGTGAAGGAAGAACAGTAATTCCGCTTGGTCCTTTTTATCCTTCCTTAGAAGAACCTGCTTATTTTAGGCTTATTGTAGAAGGAGAGGAAATTGTTGATTTTGATTATCGAGGATTTTATGTTCATAGAGGAATTGAAAAACTTGCAGAGAGTGCCATGAATTATCAGCAAATTCCTTTTCTTGCGGAGAGAATTTGCGGAATATGTGGTTTTGTTCATTCGACTGCTTATTGCCAAGCTGTTGAAAAAGCTGGTCATATAGAAATACCTGCCAGGGCAAAATACATACGAAGTATGTTCCTTGAATTGGAAAGAATACATAGTCATCTTTTGTGGGTAGGCCTTGCAGCCCATATAATTGGCTTTGATACTCTTTTTATGCAGGCTTGGAGAATTCGTGAGCCTGTAATGTATTTGTGTGAAATTATTACAGGGAACAGAAAAACTTACGGTATAAACATTGTAGGAGGAGTTACCATTGATGTCCTATCTCAGCATCTTAAGGAAATTGAGGAGACCACAAAGGAAATTGAAAAAGAAGTAAGGCAGTTGAGAGAAATTATTTTGGATGATGATGTGATAAAATTAAGATTCAAAAATGTAGGGATTTTATCTGAAGAAGAATGCAGAAAATTTTTTGTAGGTGGACCTGTAGCAAGAGCTGCTGGTATAAAAATTGATATGAGAAGGAATTTTCCTTATGCTGCTTATTCTGAACTGGATTTTAATATTGCCCTGAATAAAGAAGGTGACATTTGGGCAAGAACAATTGTAAGACTGGAAGAAATTTTAATAGCTATAAATATTTTGAGGCAAATTATCAAAAAAATGCCTGAAGGACCCACATCCGTTAAATTTTCAAAAATAGAACCATGGAAAGAGGCAATCTCTTATGTAGAAGCTCCTCGTGGACAGCTTTTTCATTATGTTATGACAGGTCCTGAAGGAAGACCTTATCGCTGGAGTGTAAGAGCTCCCTCTTATCAGAATTATCAGGCTCTATCAGTGTTATTAAAAGGTGGCTCTATAGCTGATGCTCCCCTCATAATAGCAAGCATAGATCCTTGTTTTTCCTGCACAGAAAGATATGAAACCATAGATATTAAAAATAAAACCTTTAAAGTCTATTCTGCTTCGGAGTTAAGCAGATGTTTAAAAGTAAAATAAAGGCTCTTTTGCTCTCATCAAAACACAAAAGAATAAGAAGATCTTATCTATTTGTACCAGTTAAACCGCCAGAGAACCTTAGAGGAAAACTCGAAGTTTTAGCTAATAGATGTATTGGATGTGGCACTTGTGTTAGAACTTGCCCATCAAGACTTATAAAGATTGAAAATTTAGGGAATGAAAGGCTTTTAACCTTTTCTTCAGGTAGATGTATTTACTGCGGTAGATGTGCTGCTGCATGTCCAGAGAAAGCTATCCAGATTACTAATAAATTCGAGCTTGCCACAGAAAATAAAAAAGACCTTGAAATAGTGATTAAATTAAAAATGGCTGAGTGTATAGTGTGCGGAAAACCCTTTATGGTAGAAAACATGTTGAATAAGCTAATAGAAAAATTAGAGCAAAAAAGTGAAGAAGAGATTAGAAAACTAAAAATGTGCTCTGACTGTAAAAGAAAATTACTGAATAAAAATGGTTAAGCTATGGAAAGTTTTTTAATTACATTACTTATCCCTTTTATAGGAGCTTTTATTTGCCTCTTTCTTAGAAAGGCAGTCTCAGGAGTTTTTGCTTCTTTTTTTGCATTTATTACTCTATACTTTAGTTTTTTTAATATATTATCTCCTAAAAATATAGACTATCACTTTCCCTTTTTCAATTGGCTTCCTCTGAGTCTTAATTTTTCCTTACAGAATGATGCGTTAACTTCTCTTATGCTCCTTTTAATTACATTTATAGGTTTTTTTGTTATCTTATATTCCCTTGGTTATATGTCACCTCAAAACAAAGACCATCCCTTTTATAGCCCTTACGGAGGATATTATTTTCTTATGCTTCTTTTTATTGGAGCCATGATTGGAGTTGTTACAGCAAAGAATTTTCTCCA